>NZ_CP133779.1:3363578-3669358 GCF_034347425.1 Undibacterium sp. CCC3.4 | reverse complement strand
AGGCCAAGGCCACCTTGCGGCCTTCTGCCATCAGAATATTGTAGGTACGGCAGGCGGCTTTATTATCCATGCATTCGACACCGATACGCTGCGCCGTCAAGGCCGCACATAGGCGCGGATGGATGAAACGTTGGACATTGCCGGTGCCGAGTATCACCACATCGGGGCGCGTGGCAACAATGAGATCGAAGGCGGCGACGTCAAGTTCAGCAAACGACGGTACCGGCCACACTACAGGCTTACTTTCAGGCAAGACGATCAAGCTATGACGAAACATCACGGCATTAATCTCAACGCTGTCGGTTTCATAGGCCGTGATGGTTTGGTATTGTTGGGTTTGAGTGGAGTGCAGCTTCATATTTCTGGCTCTGTGCGAATAGGGGAGTGTGCGGCATTGTAACTTTTTTTTCTTGATTCGAAACAGGCTTTGCATGTTTACTGATCGGCCAAGCCGCTGCAAAGCAAACGTTTTCCAGATCAAAAACCCTCTGAACTGGTAGCGCCCAGCACCCGTGTTTCCGTCAAAAAGATGCTCCCAGCGTTGAAATACAGAAAAAAATTTGATTAAACTGCATTCCTTGGGCAGAATACTCTGTTCGGCAGTGCAGCATAAGCGGCAGCAGCCATGCTATTCGACAGAGGAAAATTCAGTGCGACCCATACTCAAATCACACAAGCTGGCCGACGTCTGCTATGACATCCGCGGTCCCGTCATGGAAAAAGCGCGCCAGATGGAAGAGGAGGGGCATAAAATCATCAAGCTCAACATCGGCAACTTGGCCGTGTTCAACTTCGATCCGCCCGATGAAATCGTGCAAGACATGATACGCAATATGCACAATGCCGCCGGCTACACCGACTCCAAAGGGATGTTCGCGCCGCGCAAAGCAATCATGCATTACAGCCAAGAAAAAAAGATCACCGGTGTCGGCATAGAAGACATTTACATCGGCAACGGTGCCTCAGAGCTCATCGTCATGGGCATGAATGCCTTGCTCAACAGCGGCGATGAAGTACTGGTACCGGCCCCCGATTATCCGCTCTGGACCGCGGCCGTCAGCTTGTCTGGCGGCAAGCCCGTCCATTACATCTGCGATGAAAGCGCCGATTGGATGCCTGATATCGACGATATCAAGAGCAAAATCACCCCCAACACCAAAGCCATTGTCGTTATCAACCCGAATAACCCAACCGGGGCCTTGTATCCGGTGTCAGTGTTGCAAGAAATCGTAGAATTAGCCAGACAACATCAATTGATCGTCTTTGCTGATGAAATCTATGACAAGACCTTGTATGATGAAGCCGAACATGTCTCAATCGCTTCCTTGGCCGATGATGTGTTGTTTCTGACCTTGAATGGCTTATCCAAAAACTATCGTTCCTGCGGCTATCGGGCTGGCTGGATGATTGTTTCTGGCGAGAAACGGCATGCCAAAGATTATATCGAAGGCTTGAATATGCTTGCTTCAATGCGCCTGTGTGCCAATGCACCGGGGCAGTTTGCGATCCAAACTGCGCTCGGTGGCTATCAAAGCATACAAGATCTGGTCGGGCCGGGCGGTCGTTTGCTCAAGCAGCGCGATCTGGCGCACCGACTGCTGACGGCCATTCCGGGGGTGAGTTGCGTCAAACCTAAAGCAGCGCTGTACATGTTCCCCAAGCTCGACCCCGAGATCTACCCGATCAAGGATGACCAGGAATTCATCCACGAACTGCTGACCGAGCAGCGTGTATTGCTGGTGCAGGGAAGCGGCTTCAACTGGCCCAAGCCGGACCATTTTCGCGTGGTGTTCTTGCCTAATACCGATGACTTGACCGAGGCGTTCGGACGCATCAGTCACTTCCTCGAAGGCTATCGCAAGCGCCACGGCACCAATTAATTCATTTTACTGTTTGAAAAAATTCATATGAAACCCATCAAAGTAGGTTTGTTAGGCATCGGCACTGTCGGCAGCGGCACCTTCAATGTATTGCAACGCAATCACGCAGAAATCATGCGCCGCGCCGGCCGCTCGATTGAAATCGCCATGGTCGCTGATCTCAATGTCGAACGCGCGCGCGAACTCACTGGCGGCAGCGTGGAAGTCGTCAGCGACGCCCGCTTGGTGGTGAATCACCCCGATATCGATATCGTCATCGAACTCATAGGCGGCTACGGTATCGCCAAAGAGTTGGTCTTAAGTGCAATTGCCAACGGCAAACACGTCGTCACGGCGAATAAAGCCTTGTTGGCGACGCATGGCAACGAAATATTTGCCGCAGCACAAGAAAAAGGCGTCATGGTGGCATTTGAAGCGGCCGTGGCCGGCGGCATTCCCATTATCAAGGCTTTGCGTGAAGGCTTGACGGCGAATCGGATCGAATGGATTGCCGGCATCATCAATGGCACCACCAATTTCATCTTATCGGAAATGCGCGACCAGGGCTTGGATTTCAATACTGCGTTGGAGCAAGCGCAAGCGCTAGGCTATGCCGAAGCCGACCCGACTTTCGATATCGATGGCATTGATGCCGCGCACAAAGCCACCATCATGGCCTCGATCGCCTATGGCATCCCTATGCAATTCGATAAAGCCTATGTCGAAGGTATCACAGCACTGCAAGCGAGCGACATCCGCTACGCAGAAGAGCTCGGCTACCGCATCAAGTTACTGGGAATCAGCAAGCGCACGCCAGAGGGTGTGGAATTGCGCGTCCATCCAACACTGATTCCAAGCAAGCGCTTGATCGCCAACGTCGAAGGTGCCATGAATGCAGTCCTGGTACAGGGCGACGCCGTCGGCGCAACTTTGTACTATGGCAAGGGTGCCGGTGCTGAACCGACCGCTTCGGCCGTCATCGCCGACCTGGTCGACATCACCCGCCTGGCGACCGCCGATCCCGAACATCGGGTACCTCACTTGGCGTTCCAACCTGGTGCCATCAGCGATCTGCCGGTACTGCCGATGACAGAAATCGTCACCAGCTACTACCTGCGCATGCATGTCGAAGATCAGCCAGGGGTGTTAGCCGATGTGACGCGAATCTTGGCTGACTTGTCAATTTCCATCGACGCCATGCTGCAGAAAGAGCCGGCCGAAGGAGAAATTCGTACCGACATCATCATTCTCACGCATCAAACCAAAGAGAAAAACATTATCGCGGCGATCGAACAAATCGAATTACTCAGCACCGTTTCCGGCAAAGTGACCAAGCTGCGTCTGGAACAATTGAGTTGATTTGACCGATACGCTGCACACATAAGCCGCATCAAGTTCCACCACATGGTGCTGCAGCGTCGTCGGCCATGCGCTGTCGCGCTCACTCGCTTCAAGCAAAGGCTGGCCCAGGCATTTCAAGCCTGCTTCGAGCGTGGTCCAAGCCAGTGCGAACTGCAGCGCTCTTTGCTGTTCCGGTGCGCGCAGCAAGCGCTCGGTGTCGTCTACGCCCAAATACAAGGGTGCCAGATCTTGCCATCCCGTGCAATCGGCCAGACGCAGCACATCAATACCTATCGGGTGGTGTAAGCTCAAGGCCGCGACCGATAAGCCGGTTTCGTGGCTGATAGAAATAAATACTTCGCGCTCAGGCAGCAGGGCGCGTACCCCACGCCCCGGCAAAGAAACCAAGCGCAGGCGCGTGGCATCGCAGTCCAAGGCGGCACACAACAACTCGCACAGCGCCAAGCGCAACTGCTGGCGAGCGCTGTCGCGTTGTATCAGCGGAGGTAAAGCCAAGCTAATCACCAGCGGCAAGCCGGCCGCCAAGCGCTGCTGCGCTGGCGCGCGGTCGGCTGGCCAAGCCCAAGCCTTGAGGCGCTCGGCCATCAGCCTGCCGTCATCGCGGCCGGGCAGCCGCGCCAACTCGAATTAGCTGGAATGAATTCGCCTTTCATCACCAAGGTCAGCGCACCGAGCCTGACATCATCGCCGACCACGGCACTGTACAGCACCGAGCAGCGTGGCCCGAGATAGACGCGTGCACCGATGACGATATGATCGATTTTCATGACGCGGTCTTCGAATAAATGCGTTTGTGGACAAGCCAGAGCGTTGACTTCACTGTAGTCGCCGATGCGCACACAATCAAACTCGGTGATGTCGGTGGTGTCGAGATACACGCCGCGACCAATTTTACAACCGAGTAAATTGAAGGCCAAAGGCAGCCATGGCGTGCCACGTAAATAACGCATGAAATTCGGCACGGCGATGCCTTCGTATAAATTGGTAATTCCTTCCGAGAGCCAAACGAACGGCGTCCACATCGGCGCACTGCATTTTGTATACCGGAAAATAAACAGCCACTTTAAAATCAACACAAAGGCAAAACTACCTACGCCATACAGTAAGCCAGCCACGATCAGATATACCAAGACCTCACTCCAGCGGTCATCACCGGCCAGTGGCATCAAATCCAATACCACCGTGTAGCCAACGGCAATCACCATCGCATGCGGCGCGATGATGCGGAACGCTTCTACCAAACCACGGCCGATACGTCGAAATACCGATGGCGTGAAGGTCAAATTCTCCGGAAAGCCTTTGACTTCTTCGCGTGCCGGCAGGTGAATCGCCGGCGAACCCAACCACGTGTCGCCGGGTTGCATACTGGCATTTTCCGGTGCCGACGTATACACGCCGATGAGTACATTCTCGGGCAAGATGGTGCCGTCAGGGATGTAAGCGCCGTTACCGACAAAGCTGCGCCGCGAGATGACGGTTTCCTGCATGGTCATCCAGCCACGGTCAATTTCCTCGTCACCGAGTAACACCGCATCGGCGATGAAGCTTTCATCCCCGAGCGTGAGCATATCCGGCACCACGCCCAAGGCGGTCGAGATTTCCGCACCCTGGCCAACTTTGGCACCGAGCAGACGGTACCAAAATGGCGCATAGATCGTCGCATATACGCCATGCAGCACATGCAGACTCGACTCTTGGATTTGATTGACCAACCATTTGCCGCAATACAGATTGCCGTGTACCGGATACAAGCCGGGCTTGAGTTTTGGCAAAATCGCCCAGCGTACCGCGGCCGACAGCAAAACCGTACAAACGATCAGCACGGCCGTGGCGGGAAACGCCAAAATAAAATATTTCGTTAATTGAAAGGGAATCGAACTGCTCTGCAACCAAGGGAAGCTATCGGCATTATCAAACCAATCGATGAGCACGAAGCTAGGGAAAACCGGTAGAAAAAACAAGGCACTGATGAACAAGGCACCGAACACGAAAAACACCGCTTCGCCCCCAGCACGCCATGCCGACAAAGGCGGGCGGGCCGGTTTGCTGCTGTCATCGAACGCGCCGACATCGCGCGCCGGCGAACCCTTCCAAACGCGTCGGGCCGGCATGCGCAAGCCGTCAGCCAAGGCTGACTGACCTTCCAGATGGGCACTCTGGCCCATCGCGACATTCCCTTCCAACACCGAATAAGAGCCAACATAGCTGTCGTCTTCCAGCTTGATGTGACCAAGAATCAGCTCGCCATGTAACACCCGGGCATTTTCCAAATTCACTGCATTACCAATGCTGACGCCATCCCCAATTGTCAATAAATCCGGTGCGCGCAAAGTGATCGAGCCGATCATCACGTCTTTGCCAATTTTGGCACCGAGTGAACGCAACCACCACGTGTAGAGCGAAGAACCGCTCAGCATATAGGTTGGTGCCGTTTCTATGAGGCGGTCACTAAGCCACCAACGGAAATACGTCATACCCCAAAGCGGATAGCGGCCGGCTTTCAGTCGCCCCGATAACAGCCATTTACCGATGATCGCCACACCGAACTCGGCCAAGGTGAGCACAACGAAGGCACCCGCTGAGAGCAACACTGCGCGCACCATCGAGTCACCCGGGTCGCCAGTGAGAAAATGGTAAGCAAAGAAGGGTGCCAGCCATTGCACCATACGCATTGCGACCAGCCAGGGAATGGCAAAGGCCTGGGCCGCGCCACAGAGCCAACGCTTCCACGTCGAGGGCGGGGTCCAATTAAGCGGCGGCACGGTAGTTTCCTCTTGTGCCAGCGCCGCCAGCGCCATCGCGGCCGCGATGCTTTGCAGGCTGCGTTGTTGGTAAATATCGGCAATTTTAAAGTAAGCAAAACGGCTGTCTTTACGCAGCAGCGAGACCAAGCGCGCGGCCAACAGCGAATGACCGCCGAGATCGACAAAAAAATCGGCAGAACGACGCAGCGCTTGGCCCGGGAATAGAACTCCGAGAGCAGTAAACAAGGCTTGCTCTGCACTCGACTCGGCAGCTTCCGACTCGGCACTCGCGACCCCGCCGGTAAGGACGATTTGCTTGAGCGAGTTACGATCGATCTTACCCGAAGTCAGACGCGGTACTTCAGTGAGAAATTCAAACCGCGACGGCAGCATATAGGGTGGCAGCAACTGACTGAGCCGGCTGCGCAGCATACTACTGAGCTGCACATCACTGAGCGCGGCAGCAGCGCTGTCGCGCACGATGAAGGCCATGATTTGATCGATTTCTTGCTCGCGCCGCAGCACTACTGCTACGGTAGCGACTTCATCTTGCTGTGCCAACAGCGTTTCAATTTCACCCAGCTCGACCCGGAAGCCGCGAATTTTAACTTGATCATCGGCCCGGCCCAAGCATTGAATATTGCCGTCGCCATCGATACAAGCCAAGTCGCCGGTACGGTACAAACGCTGTTCATGGACGTTTCGCGACCACGGGTTGGTGAGAAATTTTTCGGCGCTCAACTCAGGACGGCCAAGGTAGCCGAGTGCGACGCCCGGACCGGAAATGCATAATTCACCCGTTTCACCGGGTGCGAGCAAACGCAGACCGTCTGTCGGCTCGGTACTGACGACCATCAAGGAATAATTCGGCAGCGGTTTGCCTATCGTGACCGCTGCATGCGCCTGCAATGGCGCCAAGCTGGCCGATACCGTGGCCTCAGTTGGCCCGTAAGTATTGAAAATTTTTCGGCCCGGCTGACTCCAGCGCGTCACCAGTGACTCCGGACACATTTCGCCACCGAGATTAATCAAACGCAAACTCGGAATGTCGCTGACAAACAAAGCCAACAGGGTAGGGACGGCATGCAATACCGTGATCTGCTGTGCGGCCAGCGCCAGTGGCAAGGCATCGGGGTCGGCCGTGATCTCTTTCGGGGCGATCCATAAGCTCGCACCAGCCAGATAACTGATCCAAATTTCTTCAAACGACATGTCGAAGGCCACCGAAAAACCCTGATACACACGATCAGTAGCGGTGATGCCGAGCTGGCTGTTTTCACTGCGTAAAAAATGGCAGATACTGGCTTGGCTGACCAAGATACCTTTGGGTTTGCCGGTAGAGCCCGAGGTGTAAATCACATAGGCCGGGTCGCTGCCGCGACCAGCGCTGCGGCGTAGGACGGACGCTACCGTGCTCTTGGCCAGTTGTTCGGCAGACCAAACGGATAATCGCAAGCTGGCGGTCTGAGGCGCGAACTCTTCGCAACTGAGCAAACCATATGCCGCCGCATCGGCCAGACAAACGGCGATTCGATCTATTGGCGTGTCTGCATCGAAAGGCAACCAGGCTGCGCCGGTTTTGGCGATCGCCGCTTGCATCACGAGTAAATCGATGCCGCGCGGCAGCCACAAACCAATGAAGTGCCCAGGGCGCACACCGGCATCGATCAAGGCTGCGGCAATGCGATCGGCACGTGCATTGAGTTCCGCATAGCTGAGCTGGACTGTACCGGCGATGAGTGCGATGTGAGAAGGAAACTGTTGAGCGCTGGCTTCGAGTATATCGGCGAGAGTTTCTTCGCGCATCAATTCGGGAATCGCCGGGCCATACAAAATGTGGGAAGCTAAAGACGTGCTGCTTAACAAAGACATAAAGAAATCAATAGAAAATCGTGCTCATTGTTTAAATTAATAAGCAGGGCAATCGCCAAGCATGCCAAACATGGGAAAATGTTCTTATTTTATTTGAGCATCCAAGCTATCGGCAATGCGGCTTGACCCTGACCAGACGAGGGAAAGCAGTGTTAATGAAGCTGGATTATCACATAGATTAAACGCAATAAAACACGCAATTCAGGTCGTGATCGCGATATAAACCCTTGTAAATACGGAAAGATGCTTTGCTGCATAATTTATTGTATTCGCACGGATTTTTCTCGCTGCGCCGACGGCCTATTTCTGAGATAGGCTATTTTTCACTTGCTGGGATTTTAACCGATGCGCTGGTGCTTATTACTGTTTGTTGTCGCTTGTTTCGATTTATTGCCTTCAGTTGATCAAAAATTTGACTAGGGTTTGAAACCGCGGCCTTCAGAGGCTGTCGCAAAAGTCTGACGGACGCTTTTTACATCTGAAACACCGCATACCTCATCATTCCCGCATGCCGAAGCCTTGTCATTCCCGCATGCTTTTGGCGGGAACCCAGTGTCGTTTTCAGCGCTGAAAACACGATCATCTCTGGCATTTTCAGTTAAGCACGAACGCCGCTGGGTTCCTGCCAAAAGCGCGCAGGAATGACGTGGCCACCAGTTGGGGTAATGATACCGACTCAATCCCCTTTTGCGACAGCCTCTTTTGGCCGGTGAGCGATGAAGGAGCGACGCGATGGGAGGGGATGTCAATCCCTTCCAGAGTCTTTTCCATCGTCGCTCGCGACGATCCATTAAGTTGTTGCTTCAACGTGGCTTGATGAATCGAAGTGCGAAGTCAAGAATGGCCAGCAGCAGCGCCACCGACAAGAAAAAGAAACTGGTCGGAACAAGACCAAACAGCGGCTCGTGCAGCCTGCCATTGGCATCGATCCAAGTGGTTTTCTCTGCAAAAAGACCCAGAATAGTCATGCCGATAATAAACAAGCACAAGCATGATACCCACGCCCAGCGCAAAATTTTTCGTTTACCTGAGCGCGTAGCTGAGGGCAGTTGATAAGTTTCGTTCATCATTTCACTCCGTATAAATTAAGCTTGGCAGCACACACAAGCTCGACCCGCTGCCAAGCCGGGTCGAGCTGCTTGTTTTAGTAATCCGATACCGATGGCTGTCCACGCAGTTTATGCGCCAGCTCATACAGTAAAGGCAAAACGAGTAAAGTTAGCAAGGTCGACGACAAAATTCCACCGATCACGACGGTCGCCAACGGTCGCTGCACTTCCGCACCGGTGCCGCTGGCCAGCGCCATCGGGATAAAGCCGAGTGATGCGACCAGCGCGGTCATCAAGACCGGACGCAGCCGTGTCAACGCCCCTTGTTCAATTGCCGGCAGCAAGGCCATGCCTTCTTCGCGCAAGGAGCGAATGTAAGCGATCATCACCAAGCCATTGAGCACGGCCACACCGGACAGCGCGATAAAACCTACCCCCGCTGAAATCGACAGGGGAATATCACGCAACCACAGCGCCACAATCCCGCCGGTAAGGGCAAACGGCACGCCGGTAAATACCAATAAGCCATCTTTGAGATTGCCGAACATCGCAAACAATAAAATAAACACGAGTAGCAATGCCAGTGGCACAACGATCTGCAAACGCGCTTTAGCCGATTGCAACTGCTCGAAGGTGCCGCCCCAACTGGTCCAGTAAGCGCTGGGAATTGTCACTTTCTGCGCCAGCTCTTGCTGCGCTTGCGCGACGAAGGAGCCGATGTCACGACCACGGACATTCGCCGTCACCACCACATTGCGCTTACCATTTTCTCGGCTGATTTGGTTCGGCCCCGGTACCAACTCGATACGCGCGACCTCGGCCAAGCTGATATAACTGGCAGCGCTACTGCCTTCCACTGTCGGCAAGCGCAGCGGCAGGCGGCGTATCGCTTCGATGTCGCCACGCAGGCGTTCCGGTAGCCGCACCACGATATCGAAGCCGCGATCGCCTTGGAACAAAGTGCCGGCGACGCTGCCGCCCACCGCGGTGGCGATGACTTCCTGTACATCACTCAAGGCCAAACCGTAGCGAGCCGCCGCATTGCGATCGATAGCGATATTGAGTACCGGTAAGCCGGTAGTTTGTTCGACCTTGACGTCGGCCGCACCGGCAATACCGTTCAACACCGTCGCGATCTCGGTTGCCGTGCGATTCATGACCGCCATCTCATCACCGAAAATTTTCACGGCGACATCGCTGCGCACACCGGAAATCAACTCATTGAAACGCATCTGTATCGGCTGGGTGAACTCATAATTATTACCGGGTACGGCTTCGACCGCGCGCTCTATCGCCGCCACCAGATCCTCTTTGCTGCGCCCGGGATCGGGCCAACTGGTCTGGGGTTTGAGCATGATGAAGGTATCGGCCACATTCGGCGGCATAGGATCAGTCGCGATCTCTGCCGTGCCTATTTTGGCGAACACCCGTTCGACTTCGGGGAAGCTTTTGATGGTGCGTTCAAGTTGCTGCTGCATTTGCAGAGCTTGGCTCAGACTGGTGCCGGGAATGCGCATCGCATGCAGGGCGATGTCGCCTTCATTCAGACTAGGCACGAACTCACTGCCCAACCTGGTCAGCAAACCGAAACTGAGCAGCATCACCAGCACGGCGCTGCCGAGGACGGTTTTCTTGTTCTGCAAGGCCAGTGCGAGCAGTGGTTGATACCAGCGCTTAGCGACTTGCATGAGGCGATTTTCTTTTTCACTCACATGCTTGCCGATAAACAGAGCAACGGCGGCCGGAATGAAGGTAATCGACAACAGCATCGCCGCCAGCAAGGCCGCTACCACCGTAAACGCCATAGGGTGGAACATCTTCCCTTCGACACCGGTAAGTGCAAAGATAGGCAAATACACCACCATGATAATCAGTTGACCATATAACAACGGACGGCGTGATTCCTTGGCCGCGGCAAACACTTCATGAAACCGTTCCGTGCGCGTCAGTTGGCGTCCCACCGCAGCCTGTGCATGCGCCAGTCGGCGCACACAATTTTCGACGATGACGACGGCACCATCGATGATGATACCGAAGTCCAAGGCCCCCAGACTCATCAGGTTGGCGCTGACCTTATTGTTCACCATGCCGGTAAAAGTAAACAACATCGCCAGCGGTATTACCAAGGCGGTAATCAGGGCCGCGCGCATATTACCGAGAAACAAAAACAAGATCACTACCACCAGCAAAGCACCTTCGAGCAGATTTTTTTCTACCGTCGCAATCGCTTTGTCGACCAGAGTGGTGCGGTCATACACGGTCTTGACCGTAACCCCTTGTGGCAGGGTACGGTTGATCTGATCGAGTTTGGCCACAACGGCCTGGGCTACGGTGCGACTGTTTTCACCCAGCAGCATGAATACCGTGCCGAGCACGATTTCCTGGCCATTTTCAGTCGCTGCACCGGTGCGCAATTCGCGGCCTATCCCGACTTCGGCCACATCTTTAATACGAATGGTGGCATTCTGGCGCTGGGCCAGCACGATCTCGCCGATTTCTTCCAAAGAAGCCAACTGGCCGGGCGCGCGGATCAGATATTGCTCGCCGCTTTTTTCTATGTAACCGGCACCGACGTTGGCATTATTTTTTTGCAGCGCAGTGACGATATCTTGCCATTGCAAGCCATGGGCGAGCAATTTCTCCGGCAGCGGTGCGACTTGAAATTCCTTGGCATAGCCGCCTATGGTATTGATTTCGGTAACCCCACGGACATTGCGCAACTGCGGTTTGACGATCCAATCTTGGATTTCGCGCAAATCCACCGCGGTATACGGCGCACCGGCGGCGGTCACGGCATGCGCTGTGGCTTCCACCGTCCACATCACAATTTCACCGAGCCCAGTGGAAATCGGCCCCATGGTCGGCTCTACCCCGGCCGGCAATTTGGCCTTGGCCTCTTGTATCCGTTCGTTTACCAATTGGCGGGCGAAATAGATATCGGTACCATCCTCAAAAATCACCGTCACCTGCGACAAACCGTAACGCGAGAGTGAGCGGGTTTGCTGCAGACGGGGCAGGCCGGCCATCACAGTTTCGATAGGGAAGCTCAGTCTTTGTTCGGTTTCCAGCGGTGAATAGCCAGGCGCAGCCGTATTCACCTGCACCTGGACATTCGTGATATCAGGTACAGCATCGATCGCCAAGCGTTGAAAATTATAGACGCCCAATAATGCCAAGCCCAAGGTGATCAGCATGATGGTCCAGCGCTGATCAATCGAAAAACGGATTATTTTCTCAAACATCTCAGCTCCTAGTGTTCATGTGCAGCGGAGGCTTTGCCGAGCTCTGCTTTGATCAGAAAGCTATTCTTTGTGACATAGCTTTCACCGGCTTGCAACCCGCCCAACACCTCGGTCCACTGGCCATCGCTACGGCCAGCCTTAAGCACACGGGCTACGATGTAGTCTCCTTGACGAACAAACACCTGCGGCTGATTTTCTATCTGCTGAATCGCCTCATTCTTGATCGCCAAGGGCACCTTGCTTTGTCCCGATGCCAGCGCCACCTGTACCGTCAAGCCCGGATGCCAGCGCCGCTCTGTGTTCGGCAGCACCAAGCGCGCCAAGGCTTGACGGGTTTGTTGGCCCGCCACCGGGCTGAGGAAACTCAACTTGCCAGTGGCACTGGTAGCAGACGATTGGGCGCTGACTTCGGCGCTTTGTCCCGGCCGAATTTGATCGAGATCAGCGGCAGGAATGGTCAACTCTACCCACACCGTCGCCAAATCGGCCAAGGTAAACACGGCACTGTCTTCCTTGAGTGACTGGCCGACCGCGATCTGTTTTTCGGTAATGGTGCCGCTAATAGGTGCGCGCACCTCATGCCGCGCCAGATGTTGTTCGTTACGAGGCAAACCAGCACCAATAACCGCGAGTTTTTGTTCGGCATTGCGCAAACCGATTTCCAGCTCTTGCAAGCTGATGCGGGCGGCTAAAAAGTCTTGTTCTGCCGAGATTTTTTCATCCCATAATTTCTTTTCACGCTCGAAACTGCGCTCGGCCAAGGCATAGCGTTTTTGCGCTGCCAGCAATTCACTGCGCTGGTCGGCCAAAGCCTGACTGGAAACCACCGCTAACAATTGCCCGGCTTTGACTTGGTCGCCAGCGTTGACGTGCACGCTCTCGACGATACCGGCCAAACGCGGAACGATTTGCACCACGCGATCTTGATTGAGGCGCACTTCGCCGGTCAATTTCAGGCTGGTTTTGAGATCAATCGGGCCGACCGCTGCAAATTCAACACCGTTTTGTTGTGCCGTTTGTGCATTCATCGTGATTTTTCCCACTTCTTCTTCGGCGTGTTCGGCCTGGCTAGGCGCACGTGCGGGAGCGCCGTGTTCATCGCCGGCATGGGCGGTTGCTTCACCGGCATGCGCATGCGCCGCTTCTTTACCTGCGCGAGCATGGCTGGCAGCAGGCGTGCGCCAGTAGTAAAACAGACTGCCGGCAACAAGCAACAGCAGGGCGATCAACAGGCCGATACCGGCGCGAGTAGAACGTGTCATAAGGTATCCTTGGTTTGCATAGTGGAGTACAGGCTCAGCGCCGGATCGGCCAGCAGGCTCTCGATCTCGCTGGCGGCTTGATGGGCATCGGACAAACTGCGCAGATGCTGCGCTTGTGCCAACAATAAGGAGCGCTGGGCGTCGGACACATCAATAAAGTTGAATTTGCCGTATTCAAAGCCCTTGAGCGTCATCTCAAAGGCGCGTTGCGCACCCGGTAAAATTTCTCGTTCCAGCAAGCTGTGTTCATCCAAGGCCACACTCAGGCGCTGGTGAATTTGCTGCAGTTGGCTGTAGAGCAGACTTTCGCTGACGGCCAACTGGTCACGGGCTTGATTCAAACGCGCGCTGGCTTGCTGCACATTGCCCTGATTCCGGTCTGACCAAGGTAGCGGAATCGCAATGGCGACCAAGGCTTGTTGCCGCCCGGTTTCGGCTTCGCGCTTGGCACCCAGACTGACGCTCAGATCAGGGATGCGGCGGCTGCGTTCCAATTGCAGATTGGCTTGCCCTTGCTCGACCGCCAAGCGGACACGCTGCATCGTTGCCGCTGCGCGAAGGCGCTCTGATAGCGCGACCATGCTCGGCAGCTCGGGCAAATCATCGAAGCTGCCGCTGAGTTCAAAATCATCGGCCTGACGTGCGCCCCAGTTGGCGGCCAAACGCTGACGCGCTGCGAGTAAGGCACTGTCAGCCTGACTGAGCTCGATGCGAATACCACTTTCAGCCACGCCCGCCTTGGTTTCTTCTATCGCAGAAATTTTCCCTGAAGCGACTTGTTTGGCGGTCGTCTCTCTGACCTTGCGAGCCAGATCGAAGGAGTGGCGCGCCAAGCGGCGACGTTCTTCGGCAATCAACACGTCGAAAAAACCGCGCGTCGCGGTGGCGCGAATTTCCGCTGCTTTGATCGCCAGTTCATTATTTGCGATGGCCGCCTCGCTTTGGGCCAGAGCAATCCGTGCCGGACGCTTGCCAGCCAACTCCAAAGCTTGGGTAATTTGCACCGTGGTGCTACGATTATCGGCACGACCGGCATCTTCCACCGTGATGCCGAGTTCCGGATTCGGACGCAAACCTGCTTGCAGCAAGGCCCCGGCACTGACATCGAGACCATGACGGGCCGCCGAAATCTCACGATTGGCCGCGAGCGCTCTTTGCACTGCCGCAGACAAGCTCAAGGCGCGCAGTGGGCTTGTTGCGGCTAAGGGCGATGTGGCAGAGGCGGGAGCTTCCGCCGCCACGGCGAGTGGACACACTAACAGCGCCGCTAAATGCAGCGGCAATATAAATTTTTGCATAGGATACTCCTGAAAAAAAACAAGAAAATATCCGGCAACGACCTGTCAGGTCATGGCTTCAAGCTAGCCGTAAGGCAAGTAGGGGTGACAGATGGATCGCCGGACTCAGGCGAGGGCGATCCAGTTGGGGCGATCGGGTTGCTCCGAATCGGTTTGTGCGGTTTGTGCCGGCGGCGCGGCGATTTTCATTTGCATCATCAAGCCAGCCAGATACTGCGGGTCGGGCTCGTGACTAAGCCAAGAACCATGCGGGCAGGCTGCGCAATCGGCATGCGCGGCCGAATTAGCTGGCGTCGATTGACTCAATTTACTGTCCGCATCGCCATCGGTATCGGCATCGTGATGTTGATGCGCATGATGACCGAAGTGTTGGGCACTGCGACCACTTTCATGCTGGCAATACGCGCTCACCACCGTCCAGCTTAATTGCAGCAGGATACAGAGGCTTAGCAGGAACGCGATTTTTTTTACCATGGCCGATATTATCATACCTCATTAAGTAAGCAGGATCAGCTTGGCCGCATTACGGACAAAATGATTTGAGTCGCCGCGACCAGCATCCCGTCACGCAGTGGGGCATCTTTTTTATCTTGCGTGTAGTACAAGGCAATGATGAGCGGAGACTTACCGGGCGGCCAGATTACGGCGACATCATTGGTCGAGCCGTAATCAGCGCCGCCAGTTTTGTCGCCAACCACCCAGTTTGGCGGCAACGCAGCACGGATTTTGTTCGCACCGGTGGTATTGCTGATCAACCAATGTTTCAATAATTCACGCTCTGCCTTGGGCAAGGCATCGCCGAGCACAAGCTTTTTCAGACTCGTGGCCATCGCCCTCGGGGTGGTGGTGTCACGCAAATCACCAGGCACGGCGCTGTTGAGCTCGGTTTCCCAGCGATCAAGGCGGAATTCTTGATCGCCGATTGAACGTGCGTAAGCCGTCACGGCAGCCGGACCACCGAGTAATTTCATGAGTAAATTGGCGGCGGAATTATCGCTGTAGCCGATGGCGGCGGCACATAATTCGGCAACCGTCATGCCGGTGGCCAGTTTTTTTTCGGTTTGCGGCGAGTAAGTGACGAGATCATCACGACGATAGTCTACTAATTGCTGTAATAAGCCAGCTTCGTAACGGCTGCGTTCGAGTATTGCGCCACCTAGCATTACTTTGAAGGTACTGGCCAATGGAAAGCGTTCATTGTCGCGATAAGCGAGCTCCGTGCCGTTGCCGGTATTGAGCACATACACGCCAAGGCGACCACCGACTCCACGTTCGAGTTCAGCGAATCGTTGTTGCGGTGGCATAAAGGGGGCGGGCAGTTCGCCAGTGACACAAGCACTCAGCGCCGGCAAGCTTGCCAGTGCTAACAATAAACGACGCCGCGCAGAAAACTCAGTGTAGGGAGGGTACATGCTCTATTAAAAGAAAATAGTGAATGAGGAGGTGGTGTTGAAATGGATTTTAGCGGCACTATTCGATATTGTCTGTAGGACTGGTACGAAATCTAGCTGACTGATCGTTACGGCGCGCTTCAATAATTAACTCGCCTATTTTTGATGAAACCCGCTCGCTGATATGCTCATGCTCTATTCTAGCAAGATAATCGGCAGGTGGAATCCACTCATCCGGATGGCGCGTCCTGTATTGTTCGACCGAAGCACGGTTCTGTTGATGGGCCAGTTGCACGGTCGGCAGCGCCATGATCAGCGTGGTCAGTTTTTCACGTAGCGCCATGACAGCCGGAGTGCGCGCTACCTCCACCTCTGTGCCGAAGATAAAGTCTACGTAGCCGACCGTGCCAGTCTGTATGGCGTCATCAAGCATGAGGATTTTCTTAATGAGCGCGTGCTCCATGACTCTATCGACGATCGCAGTGATCCGCGTTGCGTAAGCAGTCCGCCACACATCCAGTAAATCCGGTCTCGCAGTCACATCGGGGCTTGCCAGCGCGGCATCGAATTGCCTTCCGATGTAGGCGATGTGCGCTTCCAAGGCCAGCTCCAACTGCATCAAGCGAATGCCGTATTGGCTCATTGCTTGCGCTTGGCAGCGCTCGTCGAGTCCGTCCGAACTATAGCTCAGGCCCATGAACATGTGCTTGACAGCGGCGGTCATCACAGGGCCTACTTTTTGATAATAGATGTGTCTGGGTGTGCCTTCCGGTAAGGCTGTCAATATTTTACTGTCCAGACTGGCGCTTATTTCCTCTTTTTTAACGAGGTAGCCGGCATAGGGTGCGACTCTTGTTAGCCGTTGCGCTCCTTTCGAGGCCACGGTATTCAAGCTGTCAGTCAGGAGGGCGTGCATACCGCCCTTGAGCAAGCAGCGATTGAGCGTTTCTGCGGCCTGATACTGCAGTGAATTTGCCTGACGGGGATGAAAATTCCCCGGCGCACGCATGCCGCCTATGGCGGCAGTAAACCGGTCGCAGGAGGACTGTGCTTGTTCGGCTTTTTCTCCACACGCAGCCGGGTTCAGCGGCGCGGATGAGACCGCGCTGAGTGTGTTCAGTGGCCCCGATTCAGGCAATACCTGAGAGTGGCTGGTGGCAACAACATGAGTGGGCTTAACAGTTGCTAGATGTAGCAAGATCATTCTCCAATGTCTCGTGACGGGGCTTGCCATAAGGATGCAGAGATGCGCGAAAAGTAATGACTTAAAGGCACAGATGCTCAAAGCAGCGCGCCATTATAAAAAAAGAAAGCGCTGGTTAACATTAAAAAAACAATCATCTAAAATCTGACTATGGTTTGAAACCCCGGCCTTCAGAGGCTGTCGCAAAAGGGTAGTGAGTCGGTATCATTACCCCGACTGGTGGCCGCGTCGTTCCTGCGTGCTTTTGGCAGGAATCCAGCGACGTTCGTGGTTAACTGAAAATGCCAGAAATTGTGGCATTTTCAGTGTAAAAAACGACACTAGGTTCCCGCCAAAAGCACGCGGGAATGACGAGGTATACGGTGTTTCAGGTGTAAAAAAGCCTGATCATTACCCACAAGTTAGATCGATTACGCGCCCACCCATTCGCCCAATTCGTCATTGCCGCGTACGCGCCTTTTATATCTGTGCTGCTCCGGCGCAACAGAACGTGTTCATTTCACAGAAAAAAAGTGCCCTTGATCGACCCTCCCACCCTGAAGGCACTAAGGTGCCACTTAGTTGTTCACGCCAGCAAGCAATAACGGATTCCATAGCCATATGCAGTCGCATCAGTAATAATGCTCGAGTATTTTTTCTTACAGTCAATTTTTACGCGAAAGAGCATCCATGCCGGTCACCCCGACGACAGAACAACAAATCATCGTCTCCAATACCAGTCGGGTCGTGCTGATTGAAGCCGTTGCCGGTGCCGGTAAAACCACCACGCTGGCACTGGTGGCGGCGCATGCGCAATTGGCACCGACAAAAATTTTGGCTTTGTGTTTCACCCAAGGTGCGAAAGGACGCTTGATCGAAAAACTGCTGCAAGAGGGCGCGGCACGCGGGATTTCGGTATTGACGATAGAGGAGTGGGCGCAAACCCAAATACAGCGCTTGGTACAATTGAATTACCTTGAGCGACCTAAAACTTACCGCAACGATGAGAGCATTCGCCACCATCTCGTTGCCGCTGCCAACGGTGTTTGGGAGCGCTGCCAACAACGCGGCGACGGCAGTGACTTCAATTTTGCTTTCGAACACGATAACAAGCGGCTGGAAGAATTGCTGCTCTTATTGACAAGACTGAAGTCAACCTTATCCTCATTGCAATTTTACGAAGAGGATTGCGGTCAAGAATGCTTGGATGCGCTGGCCGAAGAGTTTGATGTGCCAGCCGTCGCCATAGAAATCTGCCGCGCCTATGAAATGCGCAGGCAAGCCGTCGCCGGCGACTTTTTATGGCAAACCGCAGCCGATTTCGTACCCGATCTGGTGCTGATGCTGCGCATTCATAGCCAAGCTATCACCCAGATTCAAGCGTTTTCCTTAATTCTGGTGGATGAGTGGCATGACGTCAATGCGGCAGAATTCACGCTATTACAAACAGTTAAACGCTCGGCGCGACTGCTGGTGGTCGGCGATCGCGATCAAACCATCCATACCGCGCGCGGTGCCGATCTGCATTTTTCCACCACTGGCTTCGACCTCGGCTTTCCCGATGCGACCCGGCTCAGCTTGAGCCAAACCCAACGCTTCGGCCCGGCGCTTTCCCGAATGGCAAGCCGCTCCATCCATCCGCGCAGCTGCCTCTCCATTCCCGGCAGTCACACCCTGATCCGTCAGGTCAATTACTCACCGGACGACCCCAATCATTGCGCGACGCTGGTGGTGACGCAAATAAAAAAAATCTTTGAAGAAGAAGCCAAAACCAGCTATGGCGACATCGCAGTCATTGTGCGCGAGGCAGACCAAAGTTTGGCGATAGAAAATGCTTTTCTTGACAGCGGCATGGCCTACCACTGCGAAGGCTTCGACAGCTACCTGCTGCGCCCCGAAATACTCATGCTGCGTGCGCTCTTGCATTTGGTCGCCGACGATTTTACGTCCTTGCGCAATGACAGTGATGCCTGCAAGCGCATGGTTGCAGCACTCACGCTTTACCTCTCCGTACCGATTCACGATCAGCGCTGGCAAACCGATTACCACAGCGAAAATACCACCGGGCAAGCCTTCTCATGGATAGAGCAAGCAACCCAAACCATCATCCGCGACCCCGAAACCTTGGCGTTTTTTATCGATGGCGTTTTATGTAAGAAAAATGAGCACGACAGCACCACCGTTGCCGGTTGGCGGGCTCAGTTTGCCGCCGCCGTGGCAGTGCTGAGAGCCGATTTCAAACAAAGCAGTGCGCTCGAAGTGCTCAACTACATCAATACCCGGTTGCGCCTCAAAGATGCCACCAGCCGTGCCTTTATCAGTCGTGGTCGTGCGGATTCGGCGAGCCGCTCGATCCGCAGCTTCATCTCGTTTGCCGCCCGCTTCCAACAGCAAAATGCTGGCCAATTCTTGCTCGAACTCGCTGCGCGCCAAGAGAAAGCAGCCAAGTACAGGGCACGTCCCAAAGCCGAACGACAAATCACGCTGACCACGGTGGCAGCCAGCAAGGGGCAAGAATGGCCGCACGTCTTGATACCGTATATGCAAGAAAATGAATTCCCGAGACGCAATGACAAAGCCGAAGAAAAACGCTACTTCTACGTCGGCATCACGCGTGCCATGGAGAGCCTGAGCTTATTTGAACCCGACGACAAGCACGCCCATCTGCGCAGTTCGCTGCTGCATGGAGCTAGGGAAGTGCAGAGGCAATAGGACCTGTCGTCATCACGCCGGCGCTGTCGGAGTCGCATCCGCATTTGCTGCCCGCTGATGCGCAAACACTTCCTTAGCAGCAAACAGGCCGTTGAGTGCAGCCGGAAATCCCGCGTAGACGGCCATTTGCATGATAACTTCGACGATCTCTTGCTCCGAACAGCCAACGTTGCGGGCGCCGTGGATATGCACCTTAAGCTGAGGGGCAGCGTTAGCCATTGCGGTCAGCGCCGCGACCACAGCCAGTTCTCTGGTTCTGAGATCGAGTCCGGGCCTTGAATAGATGTCGCCAAAGGGAAATTCGATCAGCAAGCGTGCAAAGTCAGGAGCGATGTCGCGCAGACTTTCGATCACATTTTCACCGGCTTGACCATCGACCTCCTTGAGCTTGGCCCAACCCCGCAGATAGCGCTCGTTATCGATATTATGTGTATTTTCCATCATCATTTCCTTTGCCGTGAGTCGAACCACTACTGTAGCGCGCTCGCCAGCAGTGTATCCAATACCATTTTTGTGATACCTTTTCGGTATGAACGAAACCATCGATCTACGACAGCTACGCTATTTTCTGGCAGTGAGTGAAGAACGTCATTTTGGACGTGCAGCAGCACGTCTGCACATCTCGCAACCACCACTGAGCAGACAAATCCGACAATTGGAAAACCAATTAGGAGTAGAACTGTTTGTCAGACAGCCGACTGGCGTTTGCCTCACGCAGGCCGGCACAGCATTCCTGCCGGAAGTGCGGCGCACGCTGGCTCAGCTTGAAAAGGCGGTGGCAGCAGCGAGGGCAGAGCGCGGAACAGACGCTGGGCAATTTGTGGTCGGTTATACGACAGTGTTTGACCACAGTGCGATTCCGGACGTGCTGGATCGTCTGCGTGAGCGCTTCCCCAATTGCCATATCGTGTCGAGCGGAAAGCATTCGATCCGGCTGGTTCGTGACCTCAAAAACGCCAGCATGGACGTCGCCTTCATAGGCCTGCACACCAATACGCAGGATCTGAAAGTGGAAATCATTTTTGATGACCCCCTTGTGCTCGCCTTACCAGCCACGCATCGCCTCGCCAAACTGCGCAAAATTGACTACCACGAGCTGCGCGGCGAACCGATGTTTTGGTTCGAGCGCCGCCTCAATCCTGGCTTCTATGACTATTGCCAAGCATTTTTCGATCAAATCGACTTTCAGCCCCATGTCATCCCGGAGCCAGACTATCATCACATACTGTTAGGCTTGATTGCTGAAGGGCAGGGCGTCGCCCTGATCCCGGCGTCGCTGCGAAAAGTCAAATACCAAGGCGTCGTTTTTCGCGAGATGAAGGAACAGCACAAGAAGCTGTCCATGGGTATCGCCGTCGCCTACTTGGAGAGTAACCAGTCCCCCATGTTGCGCGCATTCCTTGATTTGCTTAAGCAAAAATATTTACCAGCCTAGACTATTTACTTCTATAATTCCATTATTATCGAAATAACGACTATTAATAAAAGAAATGCTCATGGAAAATAAACAAGCCATCGCGGCGCTGTCCGCGATGGCGCAAGAATCAAGGCTTGCCGTGTTCCGCTTGTTGGTACAAGCCGGTCCAGCAGGTGTAATCGCCAGTAAAATCAGTGCGCAATTAAGCATTCCCCCGTCTTCCTTATCCTTCCATCTCAAAGAACTGAGCCATGCCGAGCTGGTAAATGTGCGGCAAGACGGTCGCTTTATGATTTATACGGCGAATTTTGACACCATGAATGGCTTGCTGAGTTTCCTCACAGAGAACTGTTGCGGCGGCAATCCTTGTTTGCCCGCTCCGGCATCGCCTGCCTGCGCAACCGCGCTCTGTAATCCGCTTGAAGTAGGGCAGGTATGAGCCTCATAAAACGTCTGGTTTCGGAAGGCTTAGGGACCGCCTTTTTACTCGCCGTCGTGGTTGGTTCCGGGATCATGGCGGAACGCCTGGCCGGGGGCAACGTGGCGATTGCTTTGTTGGCAAATGCGATAGCGACTGGCGCTGGCTTGATTGCCCTTATTCTTATGTTTGGCGCAATTTCCGGAGCCCATTTCAATCCTATCGTGACACTCTCGCAAGCCTGGCAAAAAAACATGCCCACTGCAGAAGTGCTACCGTATATCGCGACACAAATTGTCTGTGGCTTTGCCGGTGTTGCAATAGCGCACGGAATGTTTGGCGAGCCGGTATTTTTCGCATCCGAGCATATCCGCACCGGGTGGGCGCAATGGGGGAGCGAATTTGTGGCCAGTTTTGGCCTGATCGCGGTGATCATCAGCACCTCCAGAAGTCAGCCATCGGTCACGCCATTTGCCGTGGCGGCCTATATCACCGCAGCCTATTGGTTCACCTCATCGACCTCATTTGCCAACCCAGCGGTTACCTTGGCCCGAGCCGCAAGTAATACCTTTGCCGGGATACGCCCAACTGACACCGCCGGCTTTATCGTAGCGCAAGTTTGCGGCGCAGCAGCGGCAACTGTGTTGTTCACCTGGTTATACCCTACAGCGCATCCAAGTAAGCTCACCGAAGCCGTACAATAATTGAAGGATTCAGCTATGCCTATCACGATCTATCACAATCCCAAGTGCGGGACCTCACGCAATACGCTGGCCCTGATTCGCAACACTGGCGCAGAGCCAACTGTGATCGAGTACTTGACACATCCGCCCAGCAAACAAGAACTGACAGCCTTAATCACAGCAATGGGCCTGCCTGCACGCGAACTCTTGCGCCAGAAAGGCACACCCTACGAAGAATTGGGATTAGCTGATTTGAACTGGACCGATGAGGAATTGGTCGATCAAATGCTCGCGCATCCCATCCTGATTAACCGACCCATCGTGGTGACGCCGCTCGGGGTAAGATTATGCCGGCCTTCCGAGCTGGTACTGGACATTCTGCCCTTGCCACAACTGAAACAATTCAGCAAAGAAGACGGCGAAAAAGTTATCGACAGCGAGGGCGCGCGTGTCACAAAATCTCACTGACTTACCCAATCTGCGGGCCGATTTATTCCAGCTCCCTGAAACAGAAAACTTCGCCTCTGCCACAGCCGCCACCCATGCGCCACGATTTTTATTGTTATACGGCTCCTTACGTGAGCGCTCGTACAGCAAGTTGCTGACACTGGAAGCCGCGCGTTTACTGACCGCGATGGGCGGCGAAGTAAAAGTATTTAACCCACAAGATTTACCCTTGCCAGATGCGGCTCCGGAAGACCATCCTAAGGTGCAAGAATTACGAGCCTTGACGCTCTGGGCAGAAGGCATGGTGTGGTGCTCACCAGAACGACATGGCGCGATGACCGGCATCATGAAAGCGCAAATCGATTGGATTCCACTATCGATTGGTGCGCTGCGCCCAACGCAAGGGAAAACTTTGGCGGTGATGGAAGTCTCGGGCGGTTCGCAATCATTTAATGCCGTCAACCAATTGCGCATACTAGGGCGCTGGATGCGCATGCTTACCATCCCCAATCAATCATCGGTAGCCAAAGCCTTTTTGGAGTTCGACCAAGCCGGCCGCATGAAACCCTCGGCTTACTATGATCGCGTGGTGGATGTCATGGAGGAATTGATGAAATTCACTTTACTGACTCGTAACAGCTCGCCATATTTGGTCGATCGTTACAGTGAACGTAAGGAAAGTGCGGAAGAATTGATGAAGCGGGTAAATCAACAAGCGATTTAGGAGAGGGTGGAGGAGCGCGAAAAGCAATATCATTTTACCAATTAACTCGCTTGGTGTGCAGAAAAGAAATACCGGCGGGCTCAATCTTGACCTTGCTTGCCAGTGGCCAGGCCGGATAACCCAAGGAACCACCAGGTCTTCGACGAAAGCTCGAAGGGTATTTCCTTAAAGTGCTTTAGCCAGCGGCACGAGCACACAGACACACAGGCCGGAATGCGCCACTTCGTCTGAGAATCCTAGTTTAATCTCAGCGCCAATCCGGTCTGTGACGGCCTTGACGATGGAAAGACCCAGACCTGATCCGACTTGATCGCTCCCAAGAGTGCGATAGAACGGGTCAAACACCCGCTCTCGTTCTGCGACTTGAATACCTTGCCCTGAGTCTTGGATTCGCAATATTGCACGGCCTTCCTCCATGGTGACAGAAAGATCAACCCTGCCACCATCCGGCGTGTAGCGAATGGCATTATCGACCAAGTTCTTGACTACGGCAATTACATCCAGTTCGTTCACCCAGAGTTGGACGTCTTGCTCTCCTTCGACGCCAATGTCGATGTGCTTGTCCTCGGCCAGAGGCATAAGGTCTTCCAGTACGCGTCGATAGACGTGCTGCACCGATACAGACGACTTGGGGCGGTCAAGTGCAGCCTGAGCCTTGGCCAAGGTGAGAAGTTGATCCAGCAGGTTCCGGCCACGCTCTATGCCTCGGCGCAATGTCATGAGACGTTCGCGCGCCAGGTCGGACATATCCGCCTCGGCCAGTCGCTCCGCTTGCAGTGACAAGGCGGTCAATGGGGATCGAAGCTCATGCGCCGCATCCGCGACAAACCGGCGCTGGGTTTCCATGGACTGGTCAACGCGGGCAAGCAGACGGTTGATCGCCACCACGAACGGGCGCACTTCGGCAGGGAGATGGCTTTCCTCAATGGGATGCAATTCTTGTTCGGCGCGCTGGTCGATTTCCGCCGACAAAGAAGCGATGGGCCGGAACATCTTGCGCACAAGGTCAGCCACGATCAAAAGCAGGATGGGAACCAAGATAAGAAATGGCATCAAGGTGCGCAAGGCGCTGCCGCGTGCAATTTCATCGCGAACGCCGGTTTCTTGCGCCACGGCGATCCGCTCGCCACTGGACGTAGTTTTGACCAACACACGGAACGGCTCGCCGCTGACATCAATCGTATGCAGACCATCGGGTAGGGTGATCGGTAGTGGCAGCGGTACTCCGGCATCGCCGTTCCCGGCCGCCTTGCTGCCATCTGCAAGATATTGGACGATGACGCGGGACTCTTCATCGCTGTCTTTGGCGCGGCCATCGTCTCCAAGATGGGCAAGCGGGAGGTGTTGCCGATCAAACAGCGCTGCAACTTGGCGCAGCATATCGTCTTGCAGTTCGTGAGCTTCGTCGAATGCGGATACGAAGGAAAAAATGCCCGCCACCAGCGCAATGACCAAAATGATCAGCGACAGCGAAAATGACAGCTTGAGCTGAACCGATTCGTTCAAGCGTTTTTTGAAACCATCCATCCAACCCCCCGGACATTCTTGATGACTTCGCTGCCCAGTTTGCGCCGCAGTGCATAGATCAGGAATTCGACGGCGTTGCTTTCGACTTCCTCACCCCATCCATAGATACGGTCTTCCAGATCGCTACGCGAGAGAATGGCTCCGGGGCGTACCAACAAGGCTTGCAACAAGGCGAACTCACGGTTGGAGAGTTGCACCGAGGCACTGTTGTTGACTGCCGCCTCCCGCGTCGCCGTATCGAGCGATACGACACCGTTACTGAGCACGGGCGTTGCGTTCCCCCCCTTACGTCGTAGCACCGCGCGCATGCGGGCCAGCAGTTCGGCCATCGCAAAAGGCTTGAGCAAATAATCATCGGCCCCGCCATCCAAGCCGCGCAGTCGGTCATCAAGGCCGTCGCGGGCGGTGATGATGAGCAGTGGAACCGGATTGTCTTTGGCGCGAATGCTGTTCAGTACCTCCAGCCCATCCTTGCCGGGTAGACCAAGGTCAAGCAACACCAGGTCATAGTACTGGCAAGCCAATGTTGTGAGGGCGGTTTGACCGTTCTTCACCCAATCGGCCGCATAAGAAGCATCTCTCAATGCCCCTTCGATGGCTTCGCCAATCATGGTGTCGTCTTCGACCAGCAATACTCGCACTCTGCCTCCTTCTGTTATTACTGGATGCCCGTTCAATTTGCTCTCTACCTGTCAAGGTAGCATTGAAGAAAGGACCCCATCCTTTAGTTTGAAGTGGTGATACAGGGCGGCCAAGGCATGAACTCCGGCTAACCAGATGATGGCATTGCCAAGTAGCTTGTGTACGTCCCCCCAATCTGCAAGACCTGCCAAATATGAGTCTGCGATGAATGGCAGTTCATTAATCCGAAACCCACCCAACAACGTCAAAGGATGTGCCTCACTTCCCAATGCCAATAGCGCAGTCAGCGGCAATGCAAAAAGCAATCCCCACAATGCCATGTGCATCAGTCGGGCGAGGAGATGCATCCATGAAATCATCTGAATCCTCGGGGCAGCAGGACGCACAGCAACCCATAACAAGCGCAAAAGTGTGAGCGTGAATACGGTAATGCCCAAGGACTCGTGCCATACGATGTCAATTCTTGTACCCGGGTCAATACCTTCATCCAGCAAACGCCCAAAGTCACCGGGGCCCAAAATGAATGCAATGATAACAATTATTGCGGTAACCCAATGGAAGGCTTTACTCAGTTTGTCGTATTGGGCAAAAACGTTATTTTTCATGTTTGACTGGATTTGAAGGATATTAGTAGCTATTTGTGGTCACATACTCAATGCGCGGTTCTAGCGGCACGTTGCTTGAACAGCAAGATAGCGATCAGAATGAAAGCAAAAAGCGCTGCTGATGCTGAATAGCGACTTAGGGCCAACCCGCCTGCACTGAGCGGCTTATCCAGAAAGTCCCCTACCACAGCACCGAGAGGGCGGGTCAAAATGAATGCTGCCCAAAAAAGTAGGGTTCGCGATACATTTGTCCAATAGTAAGATGCAACAAGCAAGGCCAACAATGCGCTGAACACAATGGCGCCGCCAGTGTAACCCAATCTTGCCGTATCGGCCGTCCAATCTCCCATTGCCGTTCCCAAGGTCTGAGAAAACATGATAGTGACCCAATAGAACATTTCGGCCTTCGGCGAACTGACCGTGCTGACCGAAACTGAGCCTAGCGTTCGATGCCATATAAACAAAGAACCAAACAACAAAGCTATAAGTAAGGCCGAGCCACCAGCATATCCAATACCAAGAGATCGGTCTGCAAAATCAGCCAGTGTCGTGCCGATCATGGTGGTTGCAATGATCGTTGTCCAGTAAAGGAATGGCTGAAAGGACTTGACCTTGATTTGCGCAAAGACCGCAACCAGAAATATGGCCGAGAAAATGGCCGTACCAATCAGGTAGCCCAAATTCATCGACATCGAAACGGCATCACCACCTGTTTCACCGAGCGTGGTGGCCGCAATCTTGATGATCCAGAAAACGAGAGTGACCTCTGGGACTTTGCTTAAGGATTTTTCTGCTGAAGTATTCATATTGATTCGTTTTCTCTGGTCAGAGCTTCGCTTGTAGGGAGTCGAAAGTGCTCAATAAGTCAGCCATAGCCTTTTTGCAGTCGGTTTGATTGGGGGCATCTGCACGCAGTGCGCTAAGGGCGGGGTCAATGGCTTTGTCGAGCCTGTGCCAATCAGCCGCTGCACGAGGCTTCAAGCCTGCCTCCGCCGAATCCCATGCGACCTCCAAGTCCTTGATCCGTGCCTTTGCTGCTGCTAGATCGCCCTTATCCACGATGGTGGCAACGTCTGCTGCAATGTTCCGAAATGCAGATAAGTCCCCCAATTTGGACGCGGGCTTTGCCTGCGGCGCGGAAGTGGTCTGACTTGGCGCTATTACGGCAGAGCCTGCGGTACCAGTGTCGGTGGATTTTGAGCATCCAGCCGCGAGGGCCAAGAGAGCGATAGCCGATAGTGCAGCAATAGGGCGGGTTAGCAAATTCAAATGACGCATGATTTTTCCTTGAATTATTAGGTAGAGGTTATTCGGCGGCTTGCGCATTCATGCGGCGGCCAATGCTGAACTGCGCAACGGCGACCAACATCACAATCACTGTCAGGAACAATGCGCTGGTCCACATGGCACCCATGCCAAGGCCGCCATAAGTTTTGGCCTGGGTCAGCAGGTCACCGAGCGCGGCACCGAAGGGGCGAGTCAGGATGTAGCCAATCCAAAAAGTCAGTACGGCGTTACCGCCTAGGCGGAATGCCGCATAGGTGATAGAGATCAGTGTGCCGAACGACGCCGCTCCCCATGTGAAGCCCAAGCCAAGCGCTTCCGTCGCCAAGTCACCTGCCGCAGTACCCAATGCAAATGTGCAGAGAATGGCCGACCAGTAAAACAACTCTCTACGTCGCGTGAAAATCTCATGGATAGACAAGCTGCGTTCCACCCAAAACCAAGCCGCAAAAATCTCCGCAAGCGCCACGGAAAATGCCGACGTGCTGACATACAGGCTAACGCCTAGCCCATCGGTGAGCAGGTCAGTAATCTGGGTGCCGACCACGCTGAGCAGTACGACCGTCAGCCAGTAAATCCAGGGCGTGTAGCTCCGCGTGCGCAGTTGCATGAATAGGGCAATAGCCAACAGTGCACCCATCACTGTACGAGTCATGCCTTGGCCGAAGCCTGCATTGACAGCCAGAAAGTCGGCTCCGGTTTCTCCGACCGTCGTGGACATGATCTTGATAACCCAGAACGAGAGCGTTACTTCAGGGACTTTATTGAGCCAGTTTGATGCGGAAGGCGTGGTCAGCGTATTCATGGAGTTATTTCCTGCAAAGGCGGGTTGTTCTTGCTGCAAGTCTGACCGGCCAAACTTAGGCCAGCCATAGGCTCATCATTTGCGCACCCATCCGATTTGGATGAGTTCTCCGAAAAGAACGCAGGTATTTGCGCAATGGAGAGATTACGGAATCTGACTTAGCCGGCACTGAGCAGCTCCAAAATAGCTTAGCGTGCTTTATTTTCCGTTTTCTGAGACGGCCCCTAAGAATGCTGAAAAAAACTCCTGTGTGGCAACTCAGCTTTAGTTAAATCAAACTTAATTTAACTTCTGTTCAAAGTTAATTTGTTCATGAACACATAATTGATTGAATTTAATAGAAATTGTCTTCTATATTTTTAAATTTGTTCATATTTGTTGTTCATGAACTTGCCTGGTGAAGAAGTTTAAACCTATAAGTTCACCATCTCCCCAGTGAAAGGGGTGGCGCATATACGGCCGCGCTGCTTCCTACGTCGTTGGCGCACGCCCGGGAACTCGGCGAGTTTCAGCGTGTCGGCGTTCGAGGCTTGGCGACGCGCCGCCAGCCAAGCTTTCACCTCCACAAAATCCCATACCACGCAACGCGGTGTCATATTGAAGCGTCTCGGAAATTCTCCACGGCGACCCATATCGTAGATCGTCGTATCGGCAAGCGGGACCGGTCGAGTTGACTGGAATCTTGCTTATCCACCTTTTGCTTCCCAAAGGGGCGATGCTTGATGAGTCATAGTTCGGAATTGTTCACGTAGAGCAATAATGGCTATCTGCAGTTTATGGGCAATTCGCTAAGGCATACTCGGGCAAGGCGCTGTCATGTCATTCGTCAGTCAACTTGACAAGTGTCAGAAGTTTTTACATAATTCTACCAAATAGGAGCGTTTCGTCATGCAGACCATTGCCAAACAAGTACTGGAATACGCAGCTGGGTTGTCGGAAGGCACCCCTTTGGTCGCGAAGGAGCTTCTGCATTTGGGGGGGAGGGCTGCTGTAGATCAAGTGCTCTCTCGCCTGGTGAGGCGCGGTGCCTTGTTGCGGGCTGGGCGAGGTATTTACGTCTTGCCCGTGGAGAGTCGTTTCGGGACGCATGCACCATCCACAAGCAAAATGGTCGAAGGACTGGCTAGTCAGCGTGGGGAAACGATCGTGCTCCATGGGGCAGCTGCGGCCAATGCGCTTGGCCTCACTACCCAAGTACCAATGAAGGCCATCTATCTGACATCCGGGCGCAATCGGCGTCTGAAGGTCGGCGCGCAAACGGTCGAATTCCGGCACGCGCCCATCTGGCAACTGATTTTTCCTGGCCGTCCAGCGGGAGAGGTAGTGCGGGCCCTCGCTTGGCTGGGGCCTGAGAAGGCTGGCGAAGCACTGCGCAAGCTTCGGACGAAACTGCAACCGTCTGAACTCGAAGAAGTCGCATCGGCGCGTTCGCGCCTACCGACCTGGATGGCGCAAGAAGTTAGCGCTTTGCTGGCGCAAGAAGTTAGCGCTTTGCTGGCGCATGGCTGAGTTTTTCGAACTCTCTAATGTTGAGCGCCTGGAGGCGCTCAACGCGGCTGCCAGCAGTTCCGGCCGTCTGCCTCATTTGCTTGAAAAAGATATCTGGGTAGTCTGGTCGCTGCGGCATCTGTTCGATGGCCCCCATGCTGGTCATCTGGTCTTCAAGGGTGGCACATCTTTGTCCAAGGCCTATGGTGTCATCCGCCGGTTTTCGGAGGATGTCGATCTGACCTACGACATCCGCGCGATCGCAGGTGATCTAATCGGAGACGCCGACGCACCGCTGCCAGCCAGCAAGAGCCAAGAAAAGAAATGGAGCAAAGAGATCCGGGCGCGCTTGGCAGAATGGGTTGCCAGCGAAATCGTACCGAGGCTCAAACAGGATCTAGAGCAGCAGTCTCTGCCCGCATCGGTACGCGCCGAAGATGACAAGGTCTTTATCGATTACGTTCCGTTGATCGCAGGTACTGGCTACGTTACTCCGGCTGTCATGCTGGAGTTCGGTGCCCGCTCTACTGGCGAGCCCAGTGAACCACGCCAAATTCAGTGCGATGCGGCCGCATACCTGCCGATGCTCGTGTTCCCCACTGCCACGCCGCAAGTGATGCGCGCCGAGCGTACCTTCTGGGAGAAGGCTACGGCGATTCATGTCTTCTGTGCCCAAGGTACTTTCCGTGGCGGTGAACGCTTTGCTCGTCATTGGCATGACGTGGCTCGGCTTGACACTGCGGGATTCGTTGACGCAGCCATTGCGGACACGGCGCTCGGCAAAGCAGTTGCCGATCACAAGAGAATTTTCTTTGCGGAGAAATCTCCGGACGGTGAACTGGTCGACTACCACGCGGCAGTTTCTGGCTGCCTGCAACTTGTACCTGACGACGGTGCGCTGGCAACGCTGGCTTCCGACTATCAGCACATGGTCGATGACGGCTTGTTCCTGGACGACGCTGAGCCCTTTGAGGTCCTGCTGGAACGATGCCGAATCATTCAGCAAAAGGCAAATGTGCCGTCGTCTCCGGTAGACGTTCCTTCCGACGAACCTGCGTAGACCGTACCTATGTGATTAAGCTAATACCATTTTAAGAAAACTACAACAGATCGGGGGATGAATGGCGCAGTTCGCTAAATGGTGTGCAGCCACCAAGGAGAGTGTCAACGGCCATGAGATGACGGTTCTCAATGCCGAGCCGAAGAAAATAAATGGTGCCGTCAAGGTGCTAGCAAAGCTCATCCCCTCGCAATACGCGTCAGGCGCCCGTGTCGCCCACTTAATGAAGACGTTGGGCAAGACTGCGGTGGCCGAATTCATCGAAGAGAAACTGCCCACGACCAAGCCCATTCGCTCCGGCGATCTTGGTGAGATATTGGGAACTTCCTACCTTGGCGAGTTCACAGCTTTCAAATACGGGGTTCAGCGCTTACGGTGGAAAGACCATCGCAATATGTCAATGCGCGGCGAGGATGTGCTCGCGTTTGGCGTGGACGCAGCCACAGGAGACGTGTTGGTGTAGTGGTCAAGTTATTTCGGACACATCAATAGGTTTTTTTTCTGCCATTTCTTTTTCGTAAATCATGGGCGGCAAATTGCCCAGCGTTGAATGCAATCGTAAGCAGTTATAAAAGCCTACGATGTATTCAATGATGTCTTTTGTGGCTTCCATTTGATTCGCGTAATCGCGTTGCCAGACACGCTCCATCTTTAAATTTAAGAAGAAGCGTTCCATCGCCGCGTTATCCCAGCAGTTTCCTTTACGGCTCATACTGCAAACAAGGCCATGTTGTTTGAGTAAATGTTGGTATTCATGACTGGCATATTGACTGCCACGGTCGGAATGCAAAATTAAACCCGCTGCCGGCTTACGTGCCTCAACCGCCATCCGTAGCGCCCGACAAACCAATTCAGCTGGCATCGTTGGCCCCATTGCCCAGCCTATGATTTTTCGTGAGAATAACTCCATCACGACCGCCAAATACAACCAGCCAGTACGCGTACGGACATAGGTAATATCGGAAGTCCAGGCGCGATTGGGCTCTGCTGGGTTGAACTGTCTATTGAGAATATTGCTCGCTATTGGTAAATCATGTTTGCTATCTGTCGTGTTGATAAATTTTCTCTTCCAGACGGTTTTGATCTGGGCTTCACGCATTAAGCGCCGTACTTTGTAGCGGCCAATGACGATGTTCTTGGCGTGCAGTGCACTGACCAGGCGACGGCTGCCATAACTGCGGCCACTGGCAGCGAATTCCGCTTTCAGATGCACGCTGGTGACACATATTGCGGTCATTTTTGTCTTTGCTTTTGCTGCGTAGTAGCCAGACCGGCTCGCTCCCAAGAGACGACACAGTTGTGCTACCGTGGCCTTCGTTTGCCAATGATCGACTAACTCGTAGATCATTTCATTTCGCGTGCAAAGAAGGCCGATGCTTTTTTTAACAGGTCATTGTCCGAACGCAGTAGACGGTTTTCTTGTTCGAGTTGGCGAATCCGTTGCAGCTCGGCAGACAGTGGTTTCCCTATGCCAGCCTGGCCACCTTGTTCAGCGCGATATTGTTCAACCCAGCGCCGCACGGCGGTTTCTCCAATACCCATATCTTTCACGATTTTAGCAACCGCTACGCCTTGATCCAGCACCATCCGGGCCACTTCAAGTTTAAAAGTAGCTTCGTATTTTTTATTCCCAGTCATCTTTATTTTCCTCGTTTAGGTAATTATTCCTCCTATTGAGGTGTCCGTAAACATTAGACCATTACAGTTGCGCATGGTGGCCAAACTTGGCACGAGAGACGTGGGGAGTTTATTGACATACGTGGCCGGCAATGCCGCTTGGGAGTTTCCAAAAGTATCCGGCGAGGCTGTCGAAGACGCTGCCAGCGAAGAGTCTAAGTGGCGATCGTACATGACCAGCCTTGACACTGCGATATTGAGCTTGCTTGGCGATCAGGCAGTACCGGACGACGAAATAGAAGCGCGCCTCGACGCGGTACTTGCCTCGTCATTGTTCGAACGACGGCTCAAGCATCGCAAGGCGCACATAGTCAAGGCGCTCACGGGAACCCTTATAGCGCGGGTCAAGTTCGTGTGGAACCATTCGACGGCCGCACAGCGCCGGGGTTATTTTTTGGCTGGCGTCGGCCTGGAGACAGGTCGGTTGCTCGATGCTCGGGCGGCCGAGCTGGAGGCACTCCTTGCTCGCGCGAATGGTGCAATCCTGCTTGAAGATCACCATGCTGCAACTGCAGCAATCACAACGTTCGCTGAGATCGTCTTTTCTATTCCTCCCTTTGTGCCAGATGATCTGCCGGCCAATTGGAAGGAAGTTTTGTCGTTGTGGCTCAGTGGTGAGCCGCTGGCAGCACTGACCACTACGAATACCGCAGAAGTTCTCGCGTTTGTTGAGCAAGGCCTGATCTACAAGCTACCGTGGGGTATGGAGGCGGTGCGCGTGCGCGGACTTGCGCATGAGGATTTGTTCGATGAGGAGATGGAACTCTCGGATCGTGAGCTGAGACTTGCCGTTGCCGCAGTGGAAACGGGCACGCTATTCAGGTCTGCGGCGTATCTCATGCAAGCTGGTTTCGCCTCCAGACTTGCTGCGATAAAAGCGGTCAAGGATGGTGATGGCCAGTTTACTTCGGCTCGTGCATTGGTTCGGTGGCTCCGGAGCGAGGCCGTTATTGCCCTTGCTGCCGGAGCCTCTTGGCCGACGCCAGAGACGCATTCGCTATGGATGGAGTTTGTGCGCTCTTTCGATGCGCAGGCGGCGCAACCCTGGATACGTTCAATTGAATCAGCACAGGTGTCCTGGCTGGAGGGAAAAGCTCCGAAGTCTGGGACGCCGCTCCGTATCGACTCGACCAGCCAGTCGAGGGACTTTGTCATGAGCGCCGACTATAAACGTCTTGGGATCTTGAACATGCCACTCAACCCTGACCGTGCGGGCCTGTTGGTTGCTACCGCATCCGGAGTTCCAAAGGCCATTGAACTCGACTATGTTGGTCCTGACAAACTATGGGCGGAATGATGGGTATGCCAACGCCGAAAGTTGCTCTCGACACGTTGAGAGACCGCATTGCTGAAGGGATCACCGCAAATGTGAAGGCCTATAACGTCCCGGCGGTTTGCGTTCGGGTGGGTATTCAAGAAGGTGTTGAGCCAGGTGATGCCGACGAAGCTTTTCGCAGCCGTAGAGTCTATGTCAAGAACCGGCTCGTGCAGCTTGAGAAGTCTGCATTACTGACGATCGCCGCAGTCGTCCTGAAGGAGTTCGACATCCCCAATTTGGCGGAGATCGTTAGCGAGCTTACTGTGCATGCGACGCACCGCATCACCGAAATTACGCGCAGAGACGCACTGAAGGTCTTGAATCGCCTCGATACGCTGTTTAACGACGTCGATCTGTTCGATGGACTCAATATCGTCTCATCTGAACACCTGTCATATGATGGCATCGACAACCACCTTAATTTTCTTCCCTCCCTCGCCAAAGACATTGTTCAGCACTATGTACGCAACCCGGATTACTCGACCGAAGAACTACTGATCCGGTGTGGTGCGTTGACGTGCAGTCAGACCAATTTTTTTGCTCTGCTTGAAAAGTTGCTTCATCCTGTTGTTCGACGTGGCGATGAACAAAACGAACTGGCGACGCAATTGAATGCCGTTTTGCGGCCCGATGGATTTCAGGCCGTAGTGGTCGGTGAGCAATCGACGCATCCGATCTACGCCGTTCAGCGGATGGGGACCGGTGTTGCCGGTGCGGTGAAGAATCTGATTTTCGCGTCAGTAGGACCAAAGCCGGAACTGGTACTGCGCGATGCGATCAGCAATGACATTGAAATTACCAAGCACGCAGACATGTGTCTGGTGTTTGACCGTCCGTTGCCGGCTAGTGGCCTGACATGGTTGGATATGGCTGAATGGTGGCTGGAGCGCCAAGGGCTTGCGGAGTTGAAATCCGCGCGCCAGTCTTTGGGGGAACGCCTGAAGCGATCGGTGGAGCTTTCGCATTCTCCGGGGGAGTACGCGATCTTTCGTACCTACCACGAAGTGTTTGGTCCGAAACTTGGAGATCGTTTACCAGCCTTAATTCCACAGGTCTATCTTCACTACGACCCTTTCACACAAGCCGAGCGTGTGCAGCTGGGTAAAGGGAGCGTGCTGGCGCGGCAACGGATGGATTTCTTGATGCTATTGGATGGCCGAGTTCGCATCGTGATTGAGGTTGATGGGCAGCAGCACTACGCTGAGGGCGGTAGAGCGTCTCCCGCTCATTACGCGAAAATGGTCGAGGAAGATAGGCGGTTGCGACTCCAAGGTTATGAGTTATACCGGTTTGGCGGAGCCGAGTGTACCGATGCGGATAAGAGCAATGATCGCTATGTTGTAGGACCGCAGGCTAAGAAAGTGGTGATCGATTTTTTTGAACGTTTGTTCGACAGACATAAGGTCAAGCCGTGACAATTTCCAGCGATGATGAAGAACCGCAATTGGACGGCCTCTTAGATTCGATCGATGGTGTCTCATTCCCTGTATCCGGTGACAAACTTTTCAAAAGTGGTTCCTGGGTTGACAGCGCACAGCTCAACCATCGCTTGTATGGCGACAAGTGGTCGGTCTATGCAACCGGCTACAAGGATGCAGCGGACATGCTGGTAGATCAAGCGGCAGGGACGGGCCGACATCTGGACTTTCTGGTCTATCCCATCGTCTTTTTGTACCGCCAGCATATCGAACTGATGGTCAAGAATCTAATTCGCTCACTGTGGTTGTTATTGGAGAAAAATCCCTCGGACAAGCAGGCTGGCTTGGTGGGTCATCACCTGGGAACATTCTGGGCCATCTTGCGCCCTCTCTTGGAGGAGCACGCGCCCGCTCAATCAACGGTCGCCTTGGATCAGACGGGAAGTTTGATCGACGAATTGTGTGCAGTTGATCCAGAGTCTATGGGTTTTAGATATCCCCACGGCATTCCAGATAAGACAGGAGTCCGATTGCCGACACTCAGTGGCCTGACAGAGGTTGATCTACGGAACTTGAAAGCAGTGATGGGAAAAATTCCTGCCCTGCTAGGAGCCAGCGAGATGTCCATTGATACAGATTTGCAGAACAAAGCCGAGATGTATGCTGAGTACCGCTCTCTCAATGGGGCGAATGGAGATCCATATGGCCCTTGAATTGTTCGGAAACACTGCATCGTCCAGTTTTTGGCCCGCGCGCACAATGGCGAAGGCAACACGCTCGAATGTCGTCGAAGAGAGCCGGCCATGACCCTTTCGTTTTTCTTCGACGAGAGCGGGCACAGCGGCGATCTCGTCAAATCAGGCGTTGCCTACGATTTTCTAGATCAGCCGTTTTTTGTCTTGGTGGCGTTAGGCATCGAAGATGAGGCGCCGCTTGTGCAGCAGATCGAGGCGATGCGGCTCAGGCACAAGATACCGACAGGTGAACTGAAATCGAAGTCGCTCCAAAGCCAATCAGCTTTCGTTGCCGAGTTGCTCTCAGAAGTGCTCGACGCGGGGCTCCCGCTTTTCATTGAGGCTGTCGACAAGCGCTACTTCATTTGCATGAACTTGGTAAACCACCAATTGCTGCCGCCCGTGATGGGCTTTCCTGAAGGTCCGCAGCTGCATTTTCTGAAGAACGTCGCCGTCGACTTCCTGTACGACGAAGTCTCTGAGCACGTGCTGAATCGGTTTGTCGAGGCTTGTCTCTCTCCGTCCGATCATTCGCTGATGAGCTTGTTCGGAAGCCTAATGCTGTTTTCTGCGGGGGAATCCACGATGCCCCAGAATCAGGATATACGTGACGGCGTGCACCGCATGGTTATGGAAGCAGCAACGGAATACGGCGAGATGCGGAAGGCTGACCCCACGGCCTACCTGAGGTTTCTTCCTTCGCCCGATTTGAACAGGTACGGCAAACAGGTATGGATGCTTCCCAATCTGTCGTCGTTCACGAATATCTACGCTAGGATCAATCTGTTCCGTAGGAGAAAGCTAGCAGGCGTGCGTCTTGTACACGACCAGCAATTGGAGGTCGAAGAAATTCTGCGTGAGGCCAAACGCACGGCGGAGAGTATCAAGGATTCAGGCTTTGAGACATTCACACCCACTGCCGACTATATGTTTCATGAGCAGGCATCGCTTGAATTCGCGGCATCGCATGAGTCGGTAGGCATTCAGGCTGCCGATGTGATCGCAGGGACTGTGATGAGATTCTTTCGAGATATGCAGCGCAACCCGGAGAAAATTCATCCAGACGTCGATAGGTCGATGCGCGAGTTACGGAAGCGCTCCGATGAAATTACTGCATTTGGCTTGAACCAGGTCGTGCCGCGCCGTCACATGCTGTGAAATGTTTGTGATTAAGAACGATCTATTTGCTGGATAAAGCTCTTTATTTGAATAATTGGGGGGACCGGGGGAATGACGAAATCAGCCGTAGATGTTCGAGCCTTGCTTGCTGCTGCGGCCGACAGTATGTGGGCTACGTTCAAGGCAAGCGCAGCTAGCACTCGTCCTGATCATAAGGGTGGCCCGCGCGAGCAGCAAGTACGCCAGTTCCTCAAGGAGCGTCTTCCGCCTAAATGGGGTGTCACGCGCGGGCATGTATTTTTCACCGGTGATGCTACATCACAGGAGTTCGACGTGATTGTCTATGACGCACTAAATTGCCCAAGCTGGACACTGGATGGCAGTGACGATCCGCGGCGCCTGGTACCACTGGAGGCAGTGATCGGCATCATAGAAGTTAAGTCGACACTTGACGATCGTACTCTGAAATCCGCGATCGACAAGATCTCCGAGTTTGATTCGATTGTTGAGAACGGAGATATCGATAGTTCCTATCGCCCATTTCGCTATTTGTTTGCCTATAGACTTGATCGCGATGCCGATTTCGATGGTTGGGGTGGTCCGAACCGAATCCTCACTCGCTACGCGGGGGCACGCACTCAACCGGACGGTGTGTTTGTGCTGGACTCAGAATTTTCTGTCCTGACTGCACGACACAATATTGCTCGTTCGTTCGCGCTTCACCGCGGAGAAACCGTCGATGAAGTCCTTGCGAAAAGTTGGGATGTGCAAAAAGAGGAAATTCGTCGCGACATTGAGTTGGACCCGTCATACTGTCACGACTACTTCACTACTCGGGCAAGCGATGGGTTACTCCTCCTCTCATTCTTGACATTCGTGCTGGAATCGGCTTCGTCCTATCGAGTGCCCGAAATTGACTATGCAGATATTTTCTGTCGCTGGGGTGGGCCGATGTTGGGAGGATTGCTACACTTTCACGAACCGAGTGATTTTGATTTGTTAGCCGTTCCAATCAGGGAATAGGCGGTCAATTCATTCGAGCAGAATTTTGACTAAAAATATTTATATCTCGAAGACCCATCTCGCGGAGCTTCTTTCAATGAGGGAGACACATGAAAATAAGAAAAATCAGTATCCAGAACTTCAGGGGCATCAAGCAGTTGGAATGGAATTTACCTGATCAGAAAATATTTTGTCTGATCGGGAAGGGAGACTCTGCCAAGTCGACGATCCTTGAGGCAATCCGATGTGTCTTTAATCCCCAGTGGAACCTTGCATTCAACGACTCGGACTTCCATCTTTGTAAGACAGATAGCTTGATTCAAATCGCGGAGTTTTTCAAGCTAGTTGTCGCCTAAAAGTAAATTTTTATGCCGCCAGTTTCAGTTCTTGATATACGTCCTCATGATTTAATGCTTCCTTGTTAGTTTTGTCTGGATTTAAGTCAACAACGTTGGCGCGGTCCCAGTTACGAGTAGCACCGCTCCAGCGATTCGAGTTCCTCGCTTTTGCCGCCGCATACAATTGCTCACGTCGAATCAATAATTCCACATCCAGACCGGCATGGCGTTCAGCTGGCGTTACAAACTGAATGGCACTGTGCCGGTGTTCTTCGTTATACCAATGCATGAATGTAGTAACCCAATTCCTGGCTGCCAGGAGATCCTTAAATGGGCGACGTGGATATACTGGGCAGTACTTCAATGTTTTAAAAAAGCTTTCGGCGAACGGGTTGTCATTACTCACGGCAGGACGACTGAATGACGGCATGACGCCCAGCACCTGCAGCATGGCCAGCATCGTGGAGCCCTTCATCGGACTGCCGTTATCCGAATGAAGAACGACCTGATTTTGTGCGATTTTTTCTCGCACACAAATGTCCTTCATCACCTCGCTGGCCAGCGCGCTGCTTTCGGTTTCAAATACCTGCCAGCCGACCACTTTGCGACTAAATACATCGATGAACATATAGAGATAAAAATAGATGCCTCTGATCTCTGTCGGCAAATAGGTGATGTCCCAACAGTACAACTGGTTGGGCCCGGTTGCCTTAAAAGCACGTGGTTTGTTGCGGGGTTGCCTTGGCTTTTCTTCGCCACGGTGCACAAGCATATTTTTAGCCTTGAGTAAGCGATAGAACGTTGACTCCGATGCGACATAGATTCCATCATCAGCCAATCGCGGAACGATCTGGCTTGGCGGCAGATGGCCGTATTCCGGCGAGTTGGCAATGGCCAGAACCTGTTGTCGTTCCTCTGAACTAAGCTGATTCTGAGGTACCTGCACACGCCCTGTTCGCCGGTCTGCTTGCTCAGTCACCTGATCAATTTTCCAGCGCTGCAGCGTACGCTCGCTTAAATCAATTACGTCGCAGGCACGTTCCTGACGTGCGCCTGAAACCACCGCTTCAGCTACCAGTGTCAATACGTTATTGCGCTCCGGGATTGGGGTCATTACTCCTCGTCCTCCCAAAGCGCACGGAACTTTTTTGCAGAACCAGCAGTGCTGCCGCCTCCGCCAGAGCTTTGTCTTTCCGGGCCAGCTCACGCTTGAGTTTGACGTTTTCATCTTTCAGCGATTTAACTTCACCAGCTTTGGGTGCGGCCTCTTTACCGCTGGCGCAAAAAGCAGATTTCCAACTGGTTAAATTATGCGGGAATAAACCACGTTCACGGCACCATGCCTGAAGCTGCTCTCCCGCTAACGCATGGCTCTCATGCAGTGCCTGCAGTTGTTCTTCTACCGTCCAGTCGCTCGGTCGTTTTTCTTTTTCTGACGCCGGACTGCCCGCCAGTGCTGACTTCTTTTTCATCCAATATCTCAACGTGTGGTGATTCAAATTTAAATCAGTGGCCACTGACATGATTGTTCGGTCGCCACGGGAATAGGCCTTCTGTAATGCCTGCTCAATAAATGCAGCGGAATAGGTTGCCATTGTTGCCTCGCTCAATAAGTTAAAAAGAGAGGTAACAACCAGATTGAAGATCGCCGGTCATTTTAGCCGTATAACTTCAAAATCAAAAAGCAAACCTTAACGTCTTGAGGGAATGGGTTCCGCTGCGCTCCACCCATAAAACCCCGACTGCCTACGCCGGAAAAAGCTGGATAGATAATGCGAAAAACACAAACAAACAGACTTCAATGAGATCGGTTCAATTTAAAAAGTTACACGACAAGTAGTCTGACAGATGGGGGTACCGGCAGATCGAGTTCGCGGATGCAGCGTAGCTTTTCCTCATCAATGCCATGGGTAACAGTGACTTCGATTAATAAAGTCAGCGGCCAGGCTTGACTGTAGTTATCCTCAACATCCTCTTCAAACTCTCCGTCGACCATCGTCATGGTGCTGCCGTGGGAGTAGATCTGACGTCCACCAAGGGTGCCGATCACGTCGGGCACGATAGTGCCCAAGCGCCGCTCCAGTCGTATCTCATCCAACTTTAAGTCGCGGGAGGGTGTCATCCAGGACTTGCGAATTGTGTTCTCTTCCCAATCACTCCCGAACTCTTCAGGAGGGGCGCGATTGACCTCGATTTCCAAGCCGGGCGTCGTAATTGACGAAGTTTGCTCAAGAATGGCTTTGACTTCGCGATGGAGCAGAGTCTCGCGCCGCCAGCGTTGCATCGTCGTAGCGTCTACGTCGACTGGCAGATGCGCGCGGAATTCCGCTTCATCGGAGTCCTGCCAACCATCTAGGGCATCCCGCGAGGCCTGCGCGGCGGCTGCATCGCCCTTTACGGTCAGTGCTTGATCGTTCCAGTGGGCACACCACCGGATGTCTGGAAGGATTCGCAGTCGGGCGCGAATCTCCTCCGGTTCAAGCATCGCGATGGTCGGGTCAGAAAGCGACAGTGTGACAATGGCTCGTCCGAGGCCATCGCTTCCCGGCTCGTGTAGGCCAGTCAGGTCGACCAACAGCTCCCGACCATCGTCGAGCGTCAGCAATGCCGTCGCGTAGTCGCGCAATGCCGCGCCGACAACCGTGATGCGCTCGGCTGGTACCTCAACCCAGACTTCATAGCCCTTGCCGCTGAAGCCGGTGGCCGTGCGCGACATTCTCCGGCGTGGAAGCTCGATGATGCCCATCTCTAGCAAGTGTCGCGTGGCGGCAAGGCGTGCCGCGACTAAGGAGCAGTCATCTTTCTGTGCGCCAGCAGGATGTCGAAAATGTGCTGTGGGCCGTGTTCGCAAGGGCTGGCCCGCCATTACTGGAGTTAGCGCGAGGTTGCAAGCCGGGCAGGTGCATTTACATTGGCTTTGGACAACCTCGGGATCGTGAATATATCGCGGTTCGCCAGTCTGTGCATCGTGCGCCCACTTCAGCGGCACCGCTACGGCGTCGACCGACTCGTTTCGTCGAGTCGGTTGGCTGGAATTGATTTGCCAAGTGGACATGGGGCAGCCGGGGTAGGGTAATTGGATTGGAAAAAGGTGCCACGTAATAAGTTGTTAGGCATTACCGGAGCTGAAAAAGAGGGTTTCTGCTTTGCTGGCTAAGTGATCCATTGTCTATTGTGGCAATACATTTCCTCCAAATAAAGAAAAAATAGCTACTTTTTATCCGATCAGTGCTGTCCGGCACCTGTATCAATTGGTCAGAATTATGCAGCTAGAGTCACGATCGCTTGACTTGGAAAGGCGTCCTTGGATTCTGAATTCCAGACAGCTCACCCGATCAACTCGCGCCGGCTCTTTGCTAGCGGTTGCAATAGAAAGTCAACATCCCATCCTTTGGCCGTAGCGTTAGCCACTATACGACACATCAGTTCAAGATTGTTGTTCACCTTGGCCCGCAGCTCAACGTTTTCACGTTCGAGAACTTCTATTTTCTCTTCAAGTGACTTGCGCCTGATCGCTATTTCAGTACCAACTGAATTCAATGTGCGCTGCCGCGCAATTGCCGCGTGTATTTTTTCCTTACGCTGAGTCGTGTGTAATGTCGAACGGCTTCGAAGCCCCAGTCGTGCGGTAAGTACAGCGATAGATATTGGGGAGACCGCAACGCCATCGCTCAACATTAATGCCAACTCTCGATCCAACGCCTCATCAAGCAGATTTCCACGTGCGCGTTTATTTGTTTTCGATGTCATCAATACTTACCTATACGGAGCTTGTGCGCATCATTATCTTAGATTGCGTGCATCCGGGTGATTTTGGAAAGACCTTTATTTTCTTTTCTGTTGGGGTAATACCAATAGCAAGCGCTTTTTCAATGCCGGCAATCTTCCTTCGTTGCTCGTCAATCCACTTGTCGGAACCCGCGTCGCCATCGCATTCTTGAATCATTTTGTTCAAAATCTCGACATTGAGTTTTAATAGGTTTTTCAGATTAACTTGCTCTCGAGAGTCATCTGTTCTATGAAGGTGTCCGCAATTATCAAAACACTGAATGTGCTTTTGACAGGGTTCGCGTGAAAAATCGTTGGTGCAAATTCCCCAAAGTGTAACGTGGACTCCACCAGCATGAGTTTCAAGGAACTCTTGAGCTGTCACCGGATCATTCTGCTTCAATGATTTATATGTGTCAGTCAGCGCTCCTTGAATCTTTCCGTCCTCAATGCCAGACCGGAGGTAATTCACTTTTTCTTGATATGACGTGAATTCAACGAAAGAGCGGTGGGAGGCCAATTCCGTTGACAACGCGACGTGCTGGTAAAAAGCGTTTTGGGTAACGTCTTTCCTGCCCATCGCCAAAGCTTGCTGAATTTCTGTCATGCCGCCAAGTTTATACAGTGTATTTCGCCAATGGCGCGATTGATGCGTCCTCAAAGCAATTCGGCTGCCGTCGGCCTCAGTTAGATTACTTCGCTCAAATATAGACTGCACCACGGTATTGCCAAGGGCAGCGGAAATATCAGCGTAGGCCACAGCGGCCGGCAGCAAATAATTTACTGAATTGGTGCGCTCTTTAAATCTGAAATATCCCGAGAAGCCAATGCTCAACGTCTCATGCATCCTTAGAATCGGTACGCCGTTTTTTGATCGAAGCACGACTGGATCAGGGCGCCTTTCATAAAACTGAGCTTCCACTTCACCGGCAAGATATTCTGGATTTCCCCTTGTATTCGCTTTTGCCTTGATTCCAAAACGCCGCATCATTCCGTCTAAATGATACGACTCTGAAGTGTCTACAAAGCGATTGATGAATGATCGTGAAACATATTTTAGGGATTCAACATTCCATAGTCTCCCGGGATTATCATGCTGCCACTGTGCAACGTCCCGCGCTCGTTTTGTAAGGACTTTAAGGCGATCAATTGCCCGCTTTGCGAGCGGGACATCGGTATCAGCCAGCCAATGCGTGTGATATTCAAATCCTTTTTCTGGAAAATACCGGATGCCAAATTGGTAAATCGCTTTCCCGCTTGTTTCGTCAGTAACCACCTGTCCATCGGCACCAAGTAGGGGCTGAGAGACCCAGCAGTCCAGAGGAATTACAAGTGTTTCGTTGATTCGAGAACCAATCGCAATGTGAAGATCAATTGTCCGTAGAAGAATTTCTTCGCGATCGTTGATTGGATTATTTGTGCAGTAGGCAAACGCCTCCATTGCTTCTTTGCTTGGCAGTTTGGTCGAGAGTTCTTCGCGCTCCTTCTTTGGATCGTGCCGGAGACGTGGAGAAGGAGCCTTGATCGGATTGACGAAATCAATCGGAACCCCAGCTAGCTTATATTTATCAACCAAATTTGCAATCACAGCCATGACATTTGACGCGTCATACAGATTTTTATATTCTCTATTTTTCAGTTCCTGAATTACGCCATAAAAATGCTCACCACGTAGCTCCTCTGGATGAAAAAGACCTTGATCAACGAGCTGGCAAAAAAGGCGTCGCAAGGCAATTGAATAAGCTACGATCGCCGAATGGCTCGGGCGTTTTGCTTGAAAAATAGCAACTATGATTGCTTTTGCAAAGTCTATATATGGTGAGGGCAGTGCTTCCTTTGTATTTAGCTTCGTGAATGGAAGCAGTTGCGATTTTCCTGACATGCGAGTATTCAGCCAACCGCTTGTATCCCAGGTCGCTCCACTCCACTCAGGAGTCTCGCTGAGCAAGGAAAATATGGCGCGCTGTTCAGCAATGAACTGTTCAAACATCAATCTTTCCTCCTTTTTTGCTGGCACACAGTTTTTCTACGCGCACTGCAAATTCAATTGTCTGCTCCAGTTGCAGGACAACTTTGTTTTCCGAGAGATTGTGTGATTGATTCAACATGACCTGGATCTCAGTTCTCAAGGCTTGTAGTGGTCAAGTTATTTCGGACACATCAATAGGTTTTTTTGCTGCCATTTCTTTTTCGTAAATCATGGGCGGCAAATTGCCCAGCGTTGAATGCAATCGTAAGCAGTTATAAAAGCCTACGATGTATTCAATGATGTCTTTTGTGGCTTCCATTTGATTCGCGTAATCGCGTTGCCAGACACGCTCCATCTTTAAATTTAAGAAGAAGCGTTCCATCGCCGCGTTATCCCAGCAGTTTCCTTTACGGCTCATACTGCAAACAAGGCCATGTTGTTTGAGTAAATGTTGGTATTCATGACTGGCATATTGACTGCCACGGTCGGAATGCAAAATTAAACCCGCTGCCGGCTTACGTGCCTCAACCGCCATCCGTAGCGCCCGACAAACCAATTCAGCTGGCATCGTTGGCCCCATTGCCCAGCCTATGATTTTTCGTGAGAATAACTCCATCACGACCGCCAAATACAACCAGCCAGTACGCGTACGGACATAGGTAATATCGGAAGTCCAGGCGCGATTGGGCTCTGCTGGGTTGAACTGTCTATTGAGAATATTGCTCGCTATTGGTAAATCATGTTTGCTATCTGTCGTGTTGATAAATTTTCTCTTCCAGACGGTTTTGATCTGGGCTTCACGCATTAAGCGCCGTACTTTGTAGCGGCCAATGACGATGTTCTTGGCGTGCAGTGCACTGACCAGGCGACGGCTGCCATAACTGCGGCCACTGGCAGCGAATTCCGCTTTCAGATGCACGCTGGTGACACATATTGCGGTCATTTTTGTCTTTGCTTTTGCTGCGTAGTAGCCAGACCGGCTCGCTCCCAAGAGACGACACAGTTGTGCTACCGAGGCCTTCGTTTGCCAATGATCGACTAACTCGTAGATCATTTCATTTCGCGTGCAAAGAAGGCCGATGCTTTTTTTAACAGGTCATTGTCCGAACGCAGTAGACGGTTTTCTTGTTCGAGTTGGCGAATCCGTTGCAGCTCGGCAGACAGTGGTTTCCCTATGCCAGCCTGGCCACCTTGTTCAGCGCGATATTGTTCAACCCAGCGCCGCACGGCGGTTTCTCCAATACCCATATCTTTCACGATTTTAGCAACCGCTACGCCTTGATCCAGCACCATCCGGGCCACTTCAAGTTTAAAAGTAGCTTCGTATTTTTTATTCCCAGTCATCTTTATTTTCCTCGTTTAGGTAATTATTCCTCCTATTGAGGTGTCCGTAAACATTAGACCATTACAGCTGACACTACCTCATCGTGATCACCATTAATGAAAGGATGAAATTTTCTGCAGCTATAGCAAGAGTAGATTGGGTTCTTGTCGCAATGTGTGTCCGTATCGAGGCCGCAGGCGCCTATATTTCCTATATATCTAGTGGCGACGACGCCTTTAACTACAGCGTGGCCATCTTTTACATCTTTACTGTTGATCGGGGTGCCCGTCATTAAACCCATCAATTCTTTGTATGTTTCATTTTTCCCTAGCGCCCGTGTTTTTATGCGACCTATCTCAGGCGTCGCAGCCACATAATGCCGCGCAGCTATCTTCGTCGTATGGTCAAGTAGGTCTGAAATGAGGTCCCCAGGAGTACCTTGATCAGCGAGTTTTTGGGCCATGTTATGGCGTAGAAGGGTGCTCGTTCCGCTTTTCGCAACAGCGTATTCAAAAGTACCAGCAATAGCGAGTCGCACGGTATCAGTTTTGATGCGGCGGCCAGCCATTGTTAGGAATAGGGGAGTTTCGGGTTGACTCGTCTTTTGCCAGTAGGCCTCTTTTAGAAGAATCAGTTTTTTTATTTTCAAGGCGACACGTTCCGAAATTACTCGCTTTCGATAACTTGAAGAGTAATTGCCTTGTTTTAATCGAATGATTTTGAGATCGTAGTACGTAGACCCATTTGGTCCAACAGTTTCAGAGTAGTGGCCATGTTCAATGCCGGCGATTTGTTCGGGCCTGCATCCCAATTCCCAGCTAAGATGGGAAATAACGTTGTCTTGAAATGAAAAATAATCATCATCCGTGCCGAGCTCGTCTATCGCGCGAAGCAGCAAAATTTCCTCGGTTGGAGTAAGGACTTGGCTTCTCGACTTTACGGACAAATAGGGATCAAAGTAGGGGCTAGCAAGATCATCAAGCGATGACGCGATTTCAGACGAAAATCCTGGTATGCCCTTTAAAGCCGACCAGCGATAGAAAAGACGAAAGCTGAAAAATGCAGATCTATTGGATGTGCACAGGGTCAAAATTTCCTTAGCTGCGGAAAGGGACCAAGGAAAAGAATACTTGTTGATGAAATCCTGTATTGAAACGACGTTAATAAAATCACTTTCGGCAGTCTTAGGTGAACAGGACGACAAGCGGTACCAGATAAAGTGCCGGAAGACCGCCAATAGGGGGCCATCAAACTGACATTTCCGCCACTTGATAGAGCAATATCTGCTGTGCTGCCAGATATCGCCGCTGGTCTCTACAAAAATTTCATCTTCGTGATAACGTGTTCGAATACGCACTCGGCTCGGAACTTTTGGCCCAGCATTAGGTGCCATCTGTTCAGTCGGGAGAGATTCCGTTTCATGTGAATTGTCAAAATCAAAGAAACGCTGTTTCAAAATTGATCCTTTCGATTTATCTCATTCCACACTGCATTAATCCGTCGCCGATTGTGTTCATTCGCTTGCGCGGATATCCATTTCGCGGCATAGCGTAATGGCATTTTGGAGGTCAAATTCCAACCGCAGATTTGTCTGAGCTCATCCAGAGCGGAGTCAAGAACCGCACCGTTGTCGTCCACGCGCCATTCCAAATAGTTATTGCAGAACGTATTTCTGAGGATGTGCGGGTGGAAAGGAACATCTGACTGCCGAAATAGATGGGCATGCACTACATCAAATAAATAGTTCACTGCCGACAAGGAAAGTGGTGTTCCACGCTCAGATGTTAGTAGGAACTGATGTTTGAGCACTATGCGGCGCTTGTTTCTGGTCGGCCGGCGCGCAGTCAATATGTACTGCTCGATATCGGAAAATAGTGCCGTACTAATACTGACAGTGCGCGAAAGAGTTTTTTGTGCTGGCTGAACTGCTCGACTGTCGGTCGGGTCATCGGGTTCGCGCCGTATCACCAAATAGAATTTTCCATCGATCTCGTGAAGGTCCGTAGTTTTCAGCTTCAAGAGCTCGCCGCGGCGCATGCCTGTTTCGAGCAGAACGTTGACGACAATCCAGTTGCGAAGCCTGGCGGTATTGCGGAATGGATTGCCTGGGGCATTAAAAAACATTAATGATTTGACTCGCTCGACTTGGCTAGAGTCAAGGCCTTTGACATCGACTTCAGTCTTACCACCCAAGGTCAAGGCTTCAAATTTCCAGTGGATTTTATTTTTGATGTCGGCTATTTGCTGACGCAAGCTCGATTCTGTTTCTGACTGACTCGGGTATCTTTCAGCAGCCCACAAAAGGAAGTGCCTGAGGCTTGCAAGGTATTCGTTATAAGTTCTTGGATGTAGCCAATCTGCAGGCTCGGACCGGCCAATTCGGCCGACAACATTTAGGGCAACACGGCCTGACCTAAGCCAATAGGCAAATTGGTCGAGGTGTCCTGAGATTTTTTCAATGCGGCCTGCAAAAATTTGGGCATCAATATTTAAGCCAAGCGACATTTCTGCCCATTCGTATAGCCATTTAAGAACTGAAACGTCGCGGCGGATCGTGTTTACAGATTTATGACGCCGGCGCAGCATCAAGTAAATCAAAGGAAGTAAAACTGGTTGCGCGGAGTCCGACCAACAAAGGAGAGGCATTTGCTCTCCAGATTCGAAACGAACGGTTTGAACGATGTATGGCAACTTGTGACCCAGCAGCGCAAAGCCGCTAGGATACTAGGGTTTAAACCGTAACAAAAGGGCTAGATCTATAAATAAGCTTTCTTTTCAGTTATGAACAGGGAGGACTTTAGATATTCGTTTCCAGAGGGGGCGCTCAATACAGCCAATCAAAGCAATTATGAACATCTACAACTTGGGTCGTCGTTTAACATAATATAAATTATGCGAAATTGAAGGTGTACCTACACAGGGGGCAAAAGATGCTGAAAATGGCGATCACTTGGATGAAATTAAGCATCTTACGTAAGCTGTTGATTCGGAGTTGGTCACACATTGCCACGCGCAAGGGGATAAATTGCATGGCAACAGTGCACGCCGTTTATCCTTACCAGTAACCGTAGTGATACGCGCCGTCGGTTTGTTGTCGGTCGATTAATGCCCAAGTTGGACCATGCGGCAATTCGCTGCCACGTACCAGCCACACCCAGTAATCTTGCAAGGTTTCACCGTACTCCGGCCAATACAAGTGGGCCGCTTCGTTGTCATCGTCGGCCAGATAGACCAAAGAGAAAGTCAGATCGGCGCTGTCTCTGAGCATGGTGATGATGGCCGAGCGCACTTGCTCGGTACTCGGCTCGTCGTCGAGGCCGAAAGCACTGGGATACGAGCGCACCACTTTGTATAAGGTATCGTCGCTGTTGTCGGCGGCATCCATGGCCGGGTCCCACAGCGATGGCACGATTAGCTCAAAGGCTTGCAGTGAAGTGAGTACATTGGTGTCGATCGCTTCTTGTCGGTCCAATTCGTCTGCATCAATGTACAAACTGGCATGCCCCAGTCCTAGATTTTCCAAGATGCGTTGAAACTCAAGCCGACGGTGTTCGGGTAGTTGCTTCATATTGAAACTCCTCTCTGTGATGTCGCTCCCCCTGTGGCTTCATCATAGCTGGGCCGAAAAAAGTTCAGTAAGTTATTTCTGTAAGAATTTTCTGAAAATACCGATCCTAGGCCAAGCTTTCCGAAAAATGCAGTCGCTTTGTTTCAAACCGACCAAGGATGTTCAAGGTAGCCCACTGCCCTCCACTTCAGCCACATGCAATTCCAAGTCGAGGTAAGAGGCACTGTCCTTGCCGTTGAGGCGAGCTGGAATGAAGCGCGTGGCTTTCAATATCCCCTCGATCTGATCAAGACTGCCCGGCCGCAAGCCGTTGGTGCGTAAAAACAGCACGCGTATGACTTGACCATTCTGATCGACATAGATGCGCGCCTTCAAGGGCGATGGTGAGTCGACCAGATCGGTGAGCGCCGCGAAATCCGGTTCTGACACCGGCATGGCCGACCAATCCATTTGATTCGACGGTAAAAATGAGGCCAAGGCTTGCTCATTGCCCCCGACTGCCCTTGGTTTGGTGAGGAACATCGGTACGGCTGCGCCGAGTTCTCCGGCACCACGATGGCTAAGACCAGGCTGCGGCGGCTGTGGCAAAGCTGTTGGCGCATTATTAAGCGTACTCAGCTTGGCTGGTCGGGCATTGCCAAAGCCAACATACACGGTCATGGGACGGGCCGACAGATTTTCGCGCGTAGGCTGATCCGTTAGCTTGGCGTCGAGCGCACAAATAATCACACCAGCGTGCACTGCCAGGGTAAGGACACATGCCAGCAGTCGGCTGTTCAGACGCGGCAATTTTGTCAGGCACACAAAATTGCCGGGTTTTTGATATCGAAACAGACTACACATGCAGGTAGCGATCAATCCGCAGTTGGTAATTCACGCCAGTTGACTGATCTAAAATTAACCGGTGCTTCCGTAACAGATTGCACCGTGGTTGGTGCTGGTAAGCCGGAACCGTTGCCGACACTCTGAGTGCCGATTTGCAGCCTCAGATGGCCGGCAACATTGTAAAACTGAATGTTACTGATCACCGATGAGGCCACTGACACGACTGAGCGTCCGGTCGCATCGACCAAGGCAGTGATGCCGGTCGCGAAATTGACTGCATAGACTGCGCCGGTACCGGATGGGTTACAGACATCGCCGTTCGGCGTGGTCGAAGCAAATGCCACGAAGCCATTGGTGCTGGTAGGGTTGATAATAATGCGTTCGGCCACGCCGTTACCGCTGCTGACACCGAGGTCATAGTACCAGCCCATAGGATTCGCCGGTGCCGTGCCTATGCCGCTTAACAGATTGGTATTGGCCACCATATTACTGCGTTGAATCGGGAAAACTACACCGCTTGGTAAGGTGGTCGTCGTGTAAAATTTCGTGGCGTTACCATCAGCGATGGCATAAAAGCTTTGGATATTCGGGCTGGCAATATCTTGGCTTGCCAGCAAACGCCCGGTGCCGATCAAGACATAGCGCTTGAAGGCACCCGGTTGAACTTCAATCAAGGGGCGCGTCGTTACCGGTTGTACATTACCTCTGCTATCCTTGAGTACGGCAAGTTGAGTCGGTGCCGCATAGGTGCCCGTGCTGGTGGTCAGGTCAACACGCCATACATTGCCCAGCAAATCGCCGGCGTAGATCGCATCGGCCGTGCTGTCACTGAAATTATTAACGAAGGCCGTCGCATAGGTCAGGCCAGTTTGGTTAGTGGCACTGCCGGTGCCGGTGGCGACGGCTTCGAGCAATACGCCGGTTTTGGGGTTGACGAAAAACAGGTAGCCATTGCCATCGCTGTTGTTATAGCCCGAGGTGAAGATCACGGTCCAGCCGTATTTCTTGGTTTTCACCACCACCGGCGGGCCATACGAATAGCCCATGCGGCTATCGGTAAATTCCCACAATACTTTACCAGAAAGTACGGTTTCAGTGGTCCAACTGGCAGGATCGGTAACATCGATCGCATAATAGCCTTTGCCGCCCTTGCCCAGTCCGCCTATGAGTACCGAACTCCACGCCGCGCTGCTGTCGCTGCTTTGGTAAGTGGCATTGAGATCGATATCAAAGGCTTGTTGTAAACCATCGACGAAATAATGATGGACGAAGCTGCTGCTGCCGAGCGACGCCAAGCCAGTGAGCGGTGCGCTGGTACTGCTACCGTAAAGAAAGCTGGGAATATACGCAAACATTTCCGTGCCACCGGCGAGCGAACCATCGAAAGCATGCAACATACCGTCATTGGCACCAACATAGGCAACGGTCTTGCGATTGGCATACAAGGTCTTGAACGCTTTGTAACCAGGGTTGGCACTTTCTGAAAAGCCGCTATCAGGTGGGCCGACCGCTGCCACCTTAGAGCCGACTATATCGCCAAGCAATGCGGCACGCGTGCGGTAAACTCCATTGGTTTGACCGATTTCCAAAGTTTGGCTGCCACGTAAATAAGCCAGATAATTAGGCGACGATTGCGAGGCAGTCGGCACGCCGGGAACCGTGGCAAAGGTCGCGTAGTTGCTCGGGTTGGAATTCAACAAATTACTGGCTTGAAATGGAAAGGCGGCACCGGCTGTGGTGCAGCAAGTCACAATTTTTCGTGTCGACGTTGAGGTTAACAAACTCTGTGCAAACCAGTTGGTAACACTGCTGGCATTACCGGAACTGTCGTAGGTAATCGTGCTGGCCAAAAGATTGCCGGTCCAGTTAGAGGAGCTGTATTCGGACGCGTAACTGATATTATTGGCGGCGGTCAGCTTGGTGGAAACAGTCGAAAACGCCGTGGTCGAGCCGGAAATATTACTGGCGATACTGGCAAAGGCGTTAGTTAATCCGGCAACCATTTTATCGGCTTGACCACCACTGAAGTAGTTATCCGGGCGACTATTACTGCCTAGGGTATCGGTATTGGTATGCCACATGGTGGTGGTCAAGGGCGTGGTGCCGCCGCCTATCGTCAGCAAGTTTTTAGCATTGCTGCTTGCATACGGCTGAAACCCACTGGGGATGATGAAGCCGCCGTATTTCGCTGCCAGATAATACTGATTATTATTCGAATAGTTTTGATTTTCCAGCACGTCGATCCAGTAGGTCGAGACGGTCTGTATTAAAGTTTTCGGGGTAGTACCGTCGCTGTTGGGGAAATCATTCGGACGCATGTCTTTGACATGCGAATCATAGGCCAAGCCGGCGATGAAATTGGTCGCGTTATCGCCTCTCAACGCGGTCGTCGTAATGCCTTCCAAAGTGCCAACCATGGCGGTCGCCGTTTGCACATTGACCGTGGTGTCGACCGGCTTATCGGCGATCCTTTCATAACTGGAGGTCAGCGTACTTCCAGGTAAGTTTGCATCGGCATGGGTATTGACGTCACCAATACCAACGATGAAGTTTTTCTGGCATGAGTACAAAATCGGGTCATTCCATGCAGTAATGACAGGGAAGCCATCGATCATTGCCGCTGTCGCACCACTGGTGTAGGCAGTGACATTGCCGAGATTTTTAAAATAGCGTATGCCGGCGTAAAACAGTTCGCTGACCGGATCGTAAATTTTATAGGTATGTGCCGCTTGTCCGAATTGATTGAGGTAATTCATGACCCCACTCTTGGTAACAGCAGAATTGGTGGCATCCGTCGGGTTGGGATTAGCGATAAAAGTGCCATCGGTGGCACTCCACTCGGCCATGGTGTTGCTGATGCTCGGTGCCCCCGGTACCGGCTGGGTCGGCGCAATGTATTTCATATTAGCGCGCAAAACGCCGCCATCGCGGTTAATAGAACCGTCATTGAGGTAGCCGAAGGCGGCATAACGCATCTTCTGCGCATACTGTTGCATCAAGCCTTCCGGTTTGGCACCGTTGCCATAGCTGATACAGTTGGCTTCGAGATTGACAGTCGTGTCACACACCCGCACGCGCACGTTGAGTGCATAGGTCGCGTTGGTGTTGGCCGGATTCGTTGTGCTGAGTGAACTTTGGCCGGAATACGCCGTGGTACCGGCGGCGTTGACGCTATCGAGCGAGCCGGCCGAGATATTCGAAACCCAAATTTGATTGCCCGCGCCCCAGACACGCGAAGTCACGCTGGCCCAAGTAAATGGCGTCGCACCCGAGACATCGCTGGCCGGGTTGCCCGACTTAGGAATGGTTTTGGTCGGTGTTTCGCCCGAACCACCCTGCCCCGAAGCCCAAGCACGTTCGAGTACCGTGGTCGAGGCTGTGTCGGTGGAGCGAAAACCGCCCGTCAAAGCCCAGCGGAAAGTGTCGATGGTTTGCATGCCAGCCCAATTGAGCCAGTTACCACTCCACAGCGAGACAGTTCTGGTGGTGGTGCAGGCGTGGCTAGTGGCCGCTGAATAAGATTGAAAATACGGAGTTTCCGGCGCCGTCACCACAGCTTGATAGGTGTAGCATTTGGCGGGATCGAAATAACCGAGATAATTGGTCGCCGGGCTATACGGATTGGTATTGTAGGGATAGGCCCAGCTCAGCGCCGTCGGATATTCTACCGACAGCGAGAGCAGCAAGTTGCCCGGCACGGCGATCGAGGTAAACAGCGGCTGATCCCCCAAGGCGACTTGGGCATGGGCTGCCAGCGGCGTCAGCAGCGAAGAGAGCGCGAATGCGCCGAACAAGATCTGCGGCAAACGTGTCAATAATGCAGGCTGCTTCATGGTGAATTCCTTTGCGTGGCGGCGGACAGATGCTGACATCTTATAAAGTGGATAAAGTCGACTGCATATAGCTTTGGGTATTTCTCGGGCCGCTGACACGGATGCTGACCCGATAAATCACCGAGCCACTTGGCACAATAGGTTGAATGTTTGCGCTCGCCGCTTGCGGCGCGGAGGTAGATCCGAGTACACAGTTGGCCGTGCTGGTGCTTCCGCTTAAATTGCACAAGCGGTCGATCACGTAACGAATCGTCACGCCACTGGTGTTGTCGACGATGTCACTGCCGGTCATGGTCCACAAACTGTCGTCGGTGAGCATCAGCGGCAAACCGCGTGCATCCGACGCTAAGATCGTTGCCGAGTAATTGCTGCTTGCCAAGCTGGTCAGACGCAAGGTATCGCTGCCCAGGGTACCACCGGCCAACAGTGCCGTGCGCGCCGCGGCGATGCCCCGCTCACCTTGGTTGATTAAATCGCGCTTGAAGGCCAAATTACCGGCTAACAATAAGCTCGTATCGAACGAACGCACCAAGGCTATGCCGCTGATCATCAGTATCACCAGTGCAATCAAGGTGACGAATAAAATGATCCCGCGCTGCCGCACCATGCTGCCGCGGGCCATGACCTGTGTGCCAAAATGAGGGGTGACGTGATTCATGGCTCAGTTCAGAAATAAAGAGTTACGTAAGGGTATCGTCAACTCAACGGTACGGTAGCGGTAATTCTGTTCGGCAGCAGTGAGCGTGCGGGTGTAGGTGACTGTCGGGCCAAGATCAGAAAACAGCTTAATCGGGCCAGTCGTGGCCGGCGGTGTGCTGGCTTTTTCCGGCAGTGAAGTGCGCGTGATGAAGCCTACGCGTATCGCTTTAATCGTGACCAAGGTCTTGGTACTTGGGGCACTGCCGTTTTCCAAAGTCAGATAATCGAAGCCGGCGGCTGCCGGATCTACCCAAGTATCAAGAAGGCCGCCACCAGCGGCAGAGGCAACGCCATACAAAGCATGCATTTCAAAAATACCATCGGCAATCGCCAATGGTGTATTCAAGGTCCCGCCTTGTAATAAATCGTATTGAAATAAAGTGTTATTATTGCCAACACCAAACATTTGGAAGTTCGGCAGATTACCGGTGGCATTGCCCAAGTTCATAGCGATAGCCGTGCCGGGCAAGCTGGAAATTGAGTTGCCGGCTATCGTATCGGAATAAAAACTGCCGGCCATAGGTAAAGTCGTCACACCGACTGCCGTAGTGAAGGCGGCATCGACTTGCGAGAGAAAACATGGTGTACCGGCACTTTGGTCCATCAATAGTATGAGGTCATTGGCATTGAATGCGACGGTATTGATCAAGCTTAAATTATTAGACACAGGAATACTATTGAAGGCGGTCGGCACTTCGCCATAGCCAGCAGTGCCCGACATCATGATGATCACGTCCGATTTGCTGCCACTCATGTTCGGTGTCGTGGCATCTTTAGCGATGATCAAGGGCGCGAGTCTGAAATTACCGGTCAAAGCGGTGTTGAGTGCCGCAAACGGTGCGGCCATGGTGCCGGTGAACGGCAAAATTTGATTGCCCGACAAGGCGGCGCGCAATGGGCAGCCGAACACGGTTTGGTAATTTTGTGAAATTCCGGAACCGGCAGCACGTAAGGATTTTTCCAACTGATACATGGCATAGTTGCCGGCTTGATTGATGTCATTGACCGACGTTAAAGTGCGCTTTTTTCCTTCGCTGGTCGATAAAATGCCGAAAATCGCCAGTGACATCATCAAAACCAGCACGATCACCACCATCAGCTCGACCAAGGAGAAGCCGTTAGCGGATTTTCTATTGCGTATAAGCTTAATCATGGCAAGGCATTGAGCTGGGTAATGTACTGGCTGGCAGGATCGCCGGGTTTACGGTTAGGTGAACTCCAGGTAATCGTAACGGTGACGACATTATTGGCGTCCGGTGCGCTGATGGCACCTGTGCCGGAGGGCAAGCCGGTGGCGGCATTGTTGGCTACTTGAGTTTGCCAGGCCGTAACGATTGCCGTTGGCAGCGAGCTGGTGTTTTGCGTCCACATGGCAGTAATAATTTCATTGGCCAAGACGGATGCGCGATTGCGGTCTTCGGCATCGTAGGATGTTTTGGTAGCCACGGCTTGCAAGCCGATCAAGCCCAGCACGGCAACGGAAAAAATCACCAGTGACACCAAGACTTCGATAAGCAGCATGCCCTGTTGTTTTTTGCTTGCGATCTTGAGCATAGTCATCTCAACACCCGTCCGGATTGGTGGTCGAGAGAGTGCGACTGGCATCGCACATGCGCACTTTCCCCCCCATAGCCACTTGAACATTAAACGTGCGGTCGGTGACGTTGGCGCTTGTGCTGGTAACGGCATAATTGGCTGTGGTGGCCGCGCACGTCATACCGAAAGCGGTGGTCACCGCGGCAGCACTGTTTGTCGTGATGCGTCCTTGAGAATTGAAGCAAATCAGTGCCGGCCCGGTGACACTCATGCCGGCAGTCAGTGAGCCCGTCGAGGAACCTTGCACGTAAGGCGTATTCACCGTTTCACCGGCCACAATCGGCAGCACTTGAATATACCAGTTACGGCCATTGGCTACCGCCGCCACATTGGCAGCCGGAGCGGCATTTGTCAGGACGAAAGCGACTTGGCGATTGCGCCTGACGGCTTCGGCTTGCGCCGCGCGCACGCCATTTTGTATGGCTTCTGCCAGGCTGCGCGCTTTGGCATTGGCGGTCCAAGTAGTAAATACCGATTGGCCAAGAAACATCAGTATCGACATCAGCGATACTGTGATCAAGACTTCAATGATCGTGAAGCCGCGCAGCTTAGCCGCTCTCAGCATGTGGCACCCTTTTTCATCAGCCAACAGGTGGTGCCGGTGGTGCTGCCCCAGACTGCGCCGGTGCTGGAACTCTGTACATTTGCATTGGTCACCGAGTAGCTGAAATTGGCGGTCGAGGTAGCGGCCACGCCGGCGGCTCGAATGGTGTAGGTCGTGGCGGTCAAGGGTTGACAGGTTAAGGCAAAATATTTCAAAGTCGGCAGGCTGTTGCAGGGGGAGATAATGGTAGTGCCGACATTGAGATAGGTGCGATTATCTTGGTAATACTGTTCCATCGAAGCGCGCACGGAACTCAGACTGTTAGTCGCCTCGACGATTTTTCCGCGCAACAGAAAATCGGTATAGTTGGGGATGGCAATGGCAGACAAGATCGCGACGATGGCGACCACGATCATCAGTTCAATCAGGGTAAAGCCGGACGATCGGTAAGCGACTGCTTGATCTGATTTAGCTTGCATTACAGTTTCTCCGCGCCCCAGTGGGGAATGATGTGTTGAACAATGGCCATAGAACATTTTTATTATCTGAGCACCATAGAGATGACACTCTTTGATTCTATGATGTTGCAGCCCTTAGCGTAATTGTACTAAAGCACTAGAACATTAAAAACAATGGAATGGCAAAATTTCATCAAATATTGTCACATCAACAGTATCGATGGACACGGCTTGAACGTCCAATAACAAAACTTGCGCATTGCATCACATCATAAGCCAAGACATGTCTCCACGCAGCAATAAGCTTTGATAAATTGTAAGTAAGTATGTCTCTGTGCTAGGACTATAGATGTTTTCTTGAGGCAATAAAATATCTATTAATACATTTCGCTAAAGAAATTTAACAATCACTGCTTTCGACCCAGCAGCTTAGTTAAGGCGTTTTCTTTAAATTGGTCGGCCTCTTCGATATAGCCATGCACGGTGCCGTCAAAACGCCACCCGCCTTGCCGTTTGATAGCACGGAAAGTCGCCCCGGCGCGGTGGGCGCTGGTGGCCATGCCGCGACGCAGGCTGTGACTGCTCAGGCTGCCCACTTCGGCCAAGCCGGCGCGACTCGCCGCTGTTGTTAAAATGGCGTTGATGCTGGCCGCATGTAAGGCTGCCTGCCCCACCCTGCCCCATTGATCGATGCGCCGAAACACAGGCCCGCTGACGATACCGGCAGCACCGGACCAGACCTGCAGTGCGCGCGCCGGGCAGCACAGGCCGTCACTGGACGGTATCGCCTTTTGGATACCGACACCAAGTTGGTCGGTCTTCGAGCGCGCCAGCGTGATTGTGATGCCCTCTCGTTCCCACTTGATATCTTCAAATTGCAAGGCGACGAGCTCGGAGCGCCGCAGTCCGCCAAAGTAGCCAATTTGCAACAAGGCGTTATCGCGTTGGTCGCTTAATTGTTCACTCGGAGTGAGCATGGCGACGATGACTTCCAAGTCTTCGATCATCAAGGCGCGCGCTTTCTTTTTTGGCTTGCCGTGGATGCGCATGATGCCGGTGAGGATTTTGCGCACCTGTGGCGCGGCGCATGGGTCGAGAAAACCTTGTTGTTTATGCCATTGAGAGAGCGCGGTTATTTTCAAACTCAGGGTGCGCGGATTGAGTGTTTGAGCGTGCGCGATCAGATAGCGGGTCAGGCTCGCCTCATCGGCCGGCAAGCTGGCCCCCCAGTTTAAAAAATGCCGCACGGCTGAGCGATACGCGCGACGGGTATTGTCAGCGGTGGCGGCGCTTAAAAATTGCGCTTGCAATGCCGCTACGCTGGCTAAGTCGCTCGGCGCATTTTGCGTCTCCGGTGAAATCAGCGCATTTTTTTTCAACATGGTGCGAAAAGCTTTCTGGTGTAATGGTGCTGGCGAGGCATATGGAATGTGCAAAAATTGCTGCTTATCACACGCGATAATATATCTTATCGCATGTTAAAAAAAAGGAAAAGTTTCTTTTTATTATTTCATTAAATAAGATAATATTACGTAATACAAATACGTTACAAAATCAGGAAAAAAAATGGCGCGACCAGGAATTGATTATTCAGATATCAACAAAGCAGCCCTGCAAATCGAGCAGCAAGGCAAGGCACCAACGGTGGATTTGGTGCGCGCCGCGCTCGGCAATACCGGCAGCAAAAGCACCATTGCCCCGCTACTAAAACAATGGAAGCAAGAGCGACAAAACCACCGCTCACAAGATGAAGCAGGCTTACCCCCCACCCTGCTCGGGGCGCTGCGCAACGTACACGAATTACTGCAAGCGGAATGCACAGAGCAATTAGCTAAACAGCAAGAGATACATGAGCAATTTTGTTTGGTGGCAGAGCGCTTGGCGGCGCAACAGCGTGCGGAAATCGGCAGCTTGACGACGCAGTCGGCGCGCTTACAAGCTGAATTATCACTAGCTAATGGGCGTATCAAAGATCTTGAGGATGAGGTGCGAAGCTTGACCCAGCAATGGCGTGACGTTCTCGCCGAACGCACCAGCTTGACGGCCCGCTGGGAAGATGGACAGGCGCAGATAGCAAGCTTGCAGCAACAATTACAAACGGCACAAGCTCAATTTGAACACTTTCAGCAAGCCAGCGGCCAGCAGCGCACGGCCGACAGACACAGCTATGAGAGCCGGATCCGGCAAGCCGATGCGGAGCTGGAACACGGCCGCAGCCAATTCATGCAGGCACAAAGTCGTGCGACTCGACTCGAAGCCATGCTAGGGCAGCAGCAAGCGAGCAATACCGACTTACTCAGTGAGAATGCGGCGCAAGCGGCCGCCTTGGAAGTGACTGAGGTGGAGAAGCAGCGAAGCGCCGAGCAAATGCGTGAGTTGCTGCTGACCAAAGAGACGCTGCGCAGCATGCTCGAGCACTGCCAGTTCTCGCAGCGTGAGGAGCAACTCGGGCGGCGTGCGGCAGAGGAAGTGAAGGATTTACTGAGCGCGCAATTGGCGCAACAAAGCCGCATGATTGAAGATCAACAGAGCGCACTGCTGGCGCTGATCAAACCGGTCGAGGCGCCGACCGCCGCGACCAATATGCCCGAGAGCACGCAAATTTAATCGATATAAGAAAACTGCATTGTTCGAGCATCGATATTTTTCTGCGTATTTTTACGCGCAATCAGGGCGTAATGCAGTGGAAATAAATTGCGATCCGGCGTATCGAGCTTTTTAAAGTCGATAATATCAAAATTGCGGAACAAGACCTTCAGTCCAAATTCAGTGAAACGCCAGCAATCGGGAACCGGACCATGTATGCGCGCGTTGAGCGGAGTGGAAACGACGACAAAACCACCGTCTTCGAGTATCCGCGCGATCTCACTGACGGCCGCGAAGGGGTCGACCACATGCTCCAGCACTTCCATGCAAAAAATGCCGGCGAAGCGCCCGCTCGCCAAGCCGGGATTGGTGATCGTCAGATCAGCAATGACATCTGGCGTATAGGTATCATCGATATCGAGCGATAAAATGCTCTTATCTGCATAGACCGAACGAATGTGGCTTTGTTTTTGCGGGCCGATTTCCAACCACTCAGCGGTCGATTGAAATTGTTCGATGATGGCTTTGCTCTCATCGATATACGCATTGATGAATTGGCGATGCAGAGGAAAATAAGTGTTATCAAATTCTGATGGCAGTGACATAGTATTTATTGCTCGCTAAGTTTAGGGCTGAGTTGGTCGATTTGTTGATACAGAGCACGCAGTCTTTGCGTTCTCGAATTGGCGAAGATCTCATCCGGACTCATGGCTAAGCGCCACGGCGATTGTCTGACACCGCAAATTTCCATTACGGTGGTCGGCTCATCAATGTGCTGCAGATGCACTTCCAAATAGATGCGGTTTTTTCGACTGACATTCTCGGGCGATTGGTGCCATATGGCCGAGTTCATAATCAAGATATCCCCGGCTGCCAGTTCTGCGGCAAGCGAAGGATAGCCAGGCGGCAGAATGTCGGCAATTTCTCCGGCATCCCCCAAAGAACCATAGTGATGCGTGCCCGGGTAAACCCGCAGGCCACCATTCTCGGGGCCGCAGTCGGTCAGTGCAATGAATAAAGAATAACGCTCCAAGCTGCCAATTTGATAGCAACAATCTTGATGCAAAAATACGGCGGCATAGTCACGCTCATCTTTTTTAACCACGCGCAGGAAGTCGGCACCGACTTGCCCATTAAAAAATTGGCCGGCAATATGGATAAACGCCGGTTCGCGTAATATCTGGTTCAGAAATTGCCCGGCACCTATCTTCACCTCAGTCAAATGGTGCGCCGTCTTAGTCAATCCACCCTGCTTGATTTCTGACAGATACGAGGCGAGGTAAGGCTCAATGAGCGTGGCCGGCAAAGCATTCTTGAGCAAAAACACCCCCATTTGCTTGAGCACAGCATGATCAAGCACCTCCGACATATAGGCTTTTGCACATATCAGCTCTTGCAACTGCTCGACTGGGGCTTGGATTTTAGGCATTAAATTTCCTGATGAGTAAGCTCTAGGAGTCTGCCGGAATTAGGAGTAATCGGCTGCACAATCGCTTCGATTCCCTAAGTCCTACAGGCTCCCAGCATTGTAGTGTGATCTTTTAGAAAATACTATCTGCAATCCTCAGGAAGATAAGCTAGGGTGACGGCACAGACAATTATACTAATAGCAATACTTTATCCTCTGTTCGGGCGCTTGAACTGGATGCAGATCAATAAAACCGTGTATAACAATTGAATGCTAACTGATATTGATATATATTCTCATTATCATTTAGCGCTTCAACCTTGATTAAAAGATATGATTCATGAGTAGTTTTCCAATTGATGCAACAACGACCACCACGCTCGATCGCCTGCAAATCGGCGAAACAGCGCTGGTTGACGATGTTGAACATACCCAGGCCGATACCTCGAGTTCCATGCGCGATATCGCGCGGCGCTTGAAGGAGCTCGGTTTTGTTCGTGGCGAGACCGTGAAGGTCTTACATAAAGGCTATTTCGGTGGCGAACCGCTGGCCGTGCGTATCGGGCAGTCAACATTTGCATTAAGGCAATTCGAAGCCGCCCTGATTGCTGTCACCAAACCGCGGACGGCTTAAATGAGCAACATAAGTAATATGAGCAATGCCAGCCTGTTTTCACCACGCATCGCCTTGGTAGGCAATCCCAATTGCGGCAAAACAGCCCTCTTCAATCGCTTGACCGGTGCGCGTCAAAAGGTCGCCAACTATGCCGGCGTGACGATAGAGCGCAAGCTTGGCAAATTTACGGCCAGTAATGGTCGGGAATGGCAGGTACTCGATTTACCTGGCACCTACAGCATGCACGCGATTACCCCGGATGAAAAAATTACCGAGGAAGTTATCCGTGGCTTGCGTGCCGGCGAAGCCTTGCCGGATGCGGTGCTGTGCGTGGTCGATGCGACCAATCTCAAGCGCGGTCTGCGCTTGGCTTTGGAATTAAAAAGTCTGGGCTTGCCGCTGGTGTTGGCCGTCAACATGATGGACGTTGCAAAAAAACGCAATATCAAGATCGATATTCAAGCTTTGCAACAGCACCTCGGTGTGCCGGTGGTGGAAACGATTGCCGTTGAATTTCACGGACTGGAGGCCTTGCAAGTCAGCTTGGAAACGCTGGCGCGCAGCTTGCCCAACGCCACGACGATTGCCCAGCAAGAGCGCGCGACGCCAGAAGCGATACAGGCAGCAGCCAATACGATACTGCAAGCTTGCGTCCAAGGTGGGGAAGACAATGCGAGGCTGGAATTACCACTCAGTTATCGCATTGATCGCTGGATCTTGCATCCCCTGTGTGGGCCAGTGATCTTCGCTGCCTTGATGTTTTTAGTATTTCAAGCCGTGTTTGCCTGGGCCCAGTGGCCGATGGCGTTCATCAAGGACAGCATGGATCATTTGGGCAGCGTGCTCGAGACCGTCGTGCCGGATGGCATGCTGCAAGGATTATTAGTCAAAGGTGTAGTCGGTGGGGCTGGCAGCGTGTTGGTATTCTTGCCGCAAATTGTGATTTTATTCTTCTTCATCTTGGTGATGGAAGACTCGGGCTACCTGCCCCGCGCGGCGTTTTTGCTCGATAGAATTATGGGTAAAGTCGGTTTATCCGGACGCGCCTTCATTCCTTTGCTATCGAGTTTCGCTTGCGCCATTCCCGGCATCATGGCAACCCGCACCATACAAGATCCGCGCGATCGCCTCGTCACGATCATGATCGCGCCGCTGATGACATGTTCAGCACGCTTGCCAGTGTATGCATTGATCATTGCCGCCTTCATACCGGAACGCTCGGTGTTCGGCATCATCAGCCTGCAGGGCTTGGTTTTGTTTATTTTATACTTGGCCGGTATTGCGTCGGCGATGCTGGTGGCCTTGGTGTTCAAGAAAAAATGGGGCCTGAGCCAGCAACATCCTTTGATGTTGGAATTGCCCGATTACCGCTGGCCTAATTCGCGCAACTTGGCTATGGGTTTGTATGAGCGCGCGAAAATTTTCACTACTCGGGTAGGCACAATTATTTTAGCGCTGATGGTCTTGCTGTGGTTTTTGAGCAGTTTCCCGGGTGCGCCTGAGCATGCCACCCAGCCACCGATTTACTACAGCATTGCCGGCTACCTCGGGCGTATGCTGGAGGTGGTGTTTGCTCCCATCGGTTTCAATTGGCAGATTTGTATCGCCTTGGTGCCAGGTTTGGCAGCGCGCGAAGTGGCTGTTGCGGCACTCGGCACCGTGTATGCACTGTCACAATCGGGCGACGACTTGACCCGCTCGCTCGAACCCTTGATCGCGCAATCATGGAGTTTACCAACCGCCTTATCGCTGCTGGCTTGGTATGTATTTGCTCCGCAGTGCATTGCGACGCTCAGCGTCGTTAAGCGTGAGACCAATACCTTGCGCTACCCTTTGATGATGGCGGCGTATTTGTTCGGACTGGCCTACTTCGCCTCGTTCATCACCTTTGAGACAGCCAGTTTTTTCATGCGTCACTGATCATGCAGACTTTCATTACCTTCCTGATTTTATTTACTGCCGCCATCTACTTGTTGTTGAAGTGGATGCCTTCCTCATGGCGGCGGCGGATAGGCGCGAAATTGGCAGACCATCATCCACGCTTGGCGACGCGTTTTGAGCATGCGCAAAAATCCTGTGCCAGCTCTTGCTCATCCTCGTGTAATAGTTGTCAATCGTCGCCCCCAGTTGTCAGCGAAAAGCCGGTAATTTTTATGCGTAAGCTCTGATCTGCCCGAAGCTGCTATAGCGTACTCGGCCAGCCTCAGGTATGCTTGTGTGCATTATCAGAAATGAATTCTGATTCCAAGCACCATTTCGGGACACTGCGCCAATGTTCGCTAGCATTTACGATAAAACTGACAAAGGTCGCGAGGAAATCGCGACCCGCAAACACCAACTCAGCACACGACTACGCACCCTGCTGGTAATGGTCGACGGCAAGCAAAGTGCGACCCAATTATTGGCCCGAGTGGCAGCACTTGGGCTCGATGAAAGCAATGTGGCCGAGTTGATTGCCAATGACTACATCGCGGCCTTGCCGGTACTGCCAGAGCCAGTCACTGTGGTGACAGTCCAAGCGGAACGTACGGAAAACAATACCGAGCATGCCCGCGAATTGGCGCAAATCGAGGCGATTTATACTTTTTTCAATGAAACCATTAAAAGCATGCTCGGCTTGCGTGGCTTCGCCCTGCAATTGAAAGCGGAGCGCGCCCAAACGCTGGACGACTTCAAAAAGCTGCGTCATCCTTATATTGAAGCAATTCTCAAATCGAAAGGCCGCGAAACCGCACGCAGCCTGCGCGACCGCCTCGATCATTTACTCTATCAAGGTGACAAAGGGATCAATTCAGCGCTGGTACGGGACAGCCTGGTCGACGATTTGTAAGTGAGGCGCAATCGTACTTTTCGTACAGATTGCCATTCCCCCACTTATCTATTGATGTGCCCGTGAGCAAATGGTGAAAGCTTGGCGACATCCTCGTCGAGCACTGGGGCCGGGTGCCGGGCGTAGCCGATGATCAGCGTGCAACATCACTCTCAAGCAGCATTCGGACATAGCGCGTGTAAGGTATTCCTTTGGCTTTTGCCTTGGCCTTCAAAGCATCGAGCAGATTTTGAGGAAGGCGCATGTGCATCGCCGCAGATTTCGGCGCAAACTCAAAGTTCATCGGCTTGAAACCAGATAAGTCGTACCGAGAAAGATCTGCGGTATCAACGAATTGCTCAGCATCCGCATCACTCACAAGCGATGGCATGGGTTTAGCTTTGGTTTTCATAGTGATCAATCTCCTTTTGGTGCATGTAGCGTGAACTGATGGGGCGAAGCATCGCATTTCCATTAAGCTTGCGCAAAACGAAGACCAGAAAGACGTAGCGCCCTGCCTTCGTTTTTCCGATAGCCCTCATGCGCGGCTCATCCGGGTGAGGGTCTTTCATAACGGCAGGCGTTCCCAATAAAACCTGTTCAATTTCCTCACGGGATACGCCGTGTTTGCCGCACTTCGGCCAGTTACCGTCATCCCAATCAAAGCCTGTTATTTTCATCTTCATACTATACACGTTTGTCTATACAAAATAGACTATCGGCTAAAACGGTATTCATGACACGCCCAAGTGCAAGCTGGTAGGCGTGTTGACCACGTGCCGACTCCGCGGGCAAGCTCGCTTCTTCTCGAGTAGCACCAAGTCGCCCCAGGAGCCTGAGCCGACGCAGATTAAATCGCAGTGGAATTGTCCGTTGCCAATGAGGATGCAATGCAAGGCGCCTCAGTGGCGGCGGGCAAACCGCTTGGATTAAATCTACGCTTCCCCGAATATCGCTTATTACAGTTTCGCTCCCAATGGGCCAATCAAGAAGTTTACTCGATGCCCTGACTGCTCAGGTATTCTTCATAAGTACCGCGGAAATCGATGATTTCATTTTCTTTGATTTCCAAAATCCGCGTTGCCAGCGACGAGACGAATTCGCGATCATGCGACACGAAAATCAGGGTGCCGGCATATTTTTCCAAGGCAATATTGAGTGATTCGATCGACTCCATATCCATGTGATTGGTCGGCTCATCCATCAACAAGACGTTGTGACGTCCCAGCATGAGTTTGCCGTACATCATGCGCCCTTTTTCACCACCCGATAAAACTTTGACCGATTTCTTGACATCGTCGCCACCGAACAGCAAGCGTCCGAGGATAGAACGCACGGCTTGATCATCGTCGCCCTCTTGAGTCCATTGGCCGATCCAGTCGGTGAGGTTTTTATCGGCAGCGAATTCTTCGGTCGGATCTTGCGGCATATAACCGACATTGGCATTTTCCGCCCATTTCACTAAGCCGCGATCAGCATGCAGATGAGCGATATCATCACCGCCGATACAGCGCAACAGCGTGGTTTTACCGACACCGTTAGAGCCGATGATGGCGATACGTTCGCCGGCTTCGACCATCAGATCGACATTTTTAAACAAAGTACGCTCGTAGGCTTTGCTCAAACCCTGAGTTTCGACAGCCAAACGATGCAATTTCTTTTCGCCATCGAAACGCACGAAAGGATTCTGACGGCTGGAAGGCTTGAATTCTTCGATCTTGATCTTGTCGATTTGTTTGGCGCGCGATGTCGCTTGGCGCGCCTTGGATTTATTGGCCGAAAAGCGGCGCACGAAATCTTGTAATTCGGCGACCTTCTCTTTGGCCTTGGTATTGTTGGCCATTTGCTGCGCACGCGCTTGCGTCGAAGCGAGCATGTAATCATCGTAATTGCCGGGATACACCTTCAAGGTGCCATAATCCATGTCGGCCATATGGGTGCACACTTGGTTGAGGAAGTGGCGATCATGGGAAATGATGATCATGGTCGAATTACGCTCATTGAGCGTATCTTCGAGCCAACGAATGGTATTGATGTCGAGGTTATTCGTCGGTTCGTCGAGCAACAGAATATCGGGATTGGAAAACAAGGCTTGCGCCAACAGCACACGCAACTTCCATCCCGGCGCAATGGCGCTCATACTGCCCTGATGCTGATCGGTTGGAATACCGGCACCGAGCAGCAGTTCGCCGGCCCGTGCTTCGGCCGTGTAGCCATCGTATTCGGCAAAGCGGGCTTCGAGATCGGCGGCCTTCATGTAGTCATCGTCAGTCGCTTCGGGGTCGGCGTAAATGGCATCGCGTTCGGCCATGGCGGCCCACATTTCGGTATGCCCCATCATGACGACGTCGAGCACACGCATGTCTTCGAAGGCAAATTGATCTTGGCGTAATTTACCCAGACGTTCGTTCTGATCGAGCATGACTGTGCCCGACGATTGTTCGAGATCGCCACCGAGAATCTTCATAAAAGTCGACTTGCCGCAACCATTGGCGCCGATCAAACCATAACGGTTGCCTTCGCCAAATTTGACGGTGATGTTTTCAAACAGCGGCTTGGGGCCGAACTGCATGGTGATATTTGCGGTAGAAAGCACAGAAAACCTTTTGCAATAATGATATGAATTAACCGTATATTATAACATCGCCTCTGCGACTGGCTTTTGTTGTCAGTGCCGTCCGTGGAAATATTTATGACAGGCGCACGGATAGGCAAAGCCGACGGCCTATTTTGTCGTGCTTTTCTCGCCTATGGTTTGGCAAGCCGGCCCAGTACCAAGCGCCGGCTGTTCAGGATAGCGCTGCGGCAGAATTTGCACTGGCGTCGTTACCACCATACCATCGGCAAATTCGGCTTCGACGAAGCTGGCACTCCACCCTGCAGTCGGTATTGCTTGCATGACAGTCACACTGTTGGCAAGCTCCAAGCTGTTCGGTGTATAGCGTATGCCGCAAGCAAAGCGAAAATCACGTGCTAATGGATTGTGTGCGCTCCATTGTGTGATTTTCACCGGAGTGTGCGAGAAGCGCACGGTGAGTTGCCCAGGGTCTTTGCTGTTATTGCCGGCGGCCTCGATCGTAATTTGTGGCAGCGCTTGGCCGCGCTGCATCCGATTAATGAAACTGACGAGCGAGTTTTCGACCACATCGCGAATGCCGTAGTGGCTGGAGTTGGGGGCACTGCGCAAGGTTTTTTCGCCCGGCAAACGGGCATAGAAAAACTGTGTGTTGTCGGGCACGAAAAAGTCGTCGCCGCTGGCATTGACTATATATTTAGGAATGGCGAGTCGCGCCGCATAGGGGCTATCGAGATAGCGCAAGGGATCTTCGATCTGCAACAGTTGTGTAAATGCCGTGCTTTGGCGCGCACTGGTAACGCCGGCACGTTGATAATCGGCGAAGGCAAGCGGCCATTGCTGACCATAGCTGTCATAGGTATGCTGCATGACGCGATCCATATTGAGTATATCGAGCACGAACGGCACGATTGCCGTGATGCGCGGATCGGCTATGCTGGCCAACCAGACAGCCCAGGCGCGTTTGGATGCGCCGGTGGCAATGAAACGGTCGATTTTCCAAGCCAGTAATTCTTGTTGCGCCAAATCCATGGCTTTCACCAGCGTTGCCGCCATCGGTAGGTGCATGGGCAGGAAGGCATGTGCTTTTGTATCCTGCATGAATAAGTTCCAGCTGTGGGCGACGGCACTATCCTCGCGGCGTGCCTGAGCATCATCGGCAAAAGTCAGGTATTGATTCGGAATGTTATTGACCGAAATCACGATGGTTCTGGTCTTTTTGGCGATCGCCACGGCCATGGCTTCGGGAATATCGGACAGTGGTCGCAGCCCATTTTGCCCGGCCGCTACATTGATGCCGTTATTGCTGACCAGCAGCGCAGTCTTGTTGAGTGCGTCTGCGGGAATGTAGATCTCGACATCGTGTTTCCAGACCGCTGGGGTCACCATGCCTGCCGGCGACCAGTTTTGTGAAGTCAATTCGTAACGCCGTTTTTCGACACCGTCGACTTGACTACTGCCCTTGTCGAGGTAGACCAGTTTTTGTTCCGCTTGTGCCGCGACATAGCAAGCCAATACTTCGCTATGGCGATAATCACGCTGCTGTAAACAGCGTGTGGCGCTGCCCTCGGCGCGCGCAAGGCCGGCACCACAGCCGCTGAGCACAAGCAGGCAGCACAGTGCCAGTAATTTGGTAAACGAATTTTGCATGGAGTTTCTCGCAGTAGCTTGATTGGATAGCTGTAAGTCGTATTTGACCGACCGAGTTCCAAAAAATTCCATGGGATAAAGATTATTTTTTAGACATTGAATCAATTCAATCAGTTTCCTCGTTAGGGACCCACTTGGTTTTCGCCGCGACCTTGCGCACGGTAAATACCGGCATGCCCGGAACAAAGAAAGCTGACGGCGCAAGCGATGGCCGCAAAAACCCCGACATCGGCACCGAAGAGTTCGATGGCCATCAAAGTGGAAGCGAGCGGCGTATTGGCGGCACCGGCAAAGACGGCGACAAAACCCATGCCGGCTAACAGTGAGAATGGCAGTTGCAACAGCGGTGCCAGCGCATTACCAAGCGTGGCACCGATAAAAAACAAGGGAGTCACTTCGCCCCCCTTGAAGCCGGCACTGAGTGAGGCAATGGTCAGCATGGCCTTGGCAGCGAAATCGTAGACTGGCACGGGTTGAGCAAAGGCTTCGACGATGACCGGTATACCCAGTCCGATATAGCGCTCGGCCGCGCCGAACCAAACGATGGCAAGAATCAGGCAGCCGCCGAAAAACGACCGCAGCGGCGCATACGCGATACGCGCTGTAAACCAAGCACTGCCGCGATGCGTGAAGGTGGCGAACAGGCGCGCGCACAGGCCGAAGCAAGCGCCGGCGATGATCATCATCAGCAAATTGCGCAAGCTCAGCGGCGGGATCTGCGTGATCAGGTAATGTGTGTGCTGTACCCCCCAAAATAAGCCGACTTGATCGGCCAGAACGGCGGCGATCAAGCATGGCAGCAGGGCTTCGTAGCGCAAGCGGCCGATGATTAAGACTTCCAAACCGAAAATCGCCCCGGCCAGCGGTGTGCCAAATACCGAGGCAAAGCCTGCACTGATGCCGGCCATCAGCATGATGCGCCGGTCCTCGGCAGCGAGGCCGATGGCGCGGTTCAGTTGATCGGCCAAGGCACCGCCCATTTGGACGGCGGTGCCCTCACGTCCAACCGAGGCCCCGAACAGATGCGAAGTCACGGTGGCGGCGAGTACCAGTGGCACCATGCGCAAAGGGATGATTTTTTTGGGATTGTGAATTTCATCGATGAGCAAATTATTGCCAGCTTCGACCTGCTGGCCATAATGCAGATACAAGTAAGCAACCACAAAACCAGCCACCGGCAAGAGTAGCAGCAGAGCGTGGTGCGCTAAGCGAGCCGCCGTGGCGCGCTCGAGGGCAAATAGAAAAAAAGCTGATGCACTACCAGCCAAGACGGCCACCAGCGCGGCCAGCAAGGTCCATTTGATGATGTGCAGAAAGCTGCTCAACAGGCGCGTATTGCTGGTGTTTTTCATAGCTTACTATGGTAACAAAAAGCGCAGCCTGAGCTGCGCTTTTTTTTGCTTACTCGGGTTTCTTGCCTCAGTTGAAAGTTTTTCCTTGTGCTGCGAGTGTGGCCAGCAACGGCGCAGTAATCCAGGCATCGCCATGGCGTCCTTTGGCATATTTCTCCATCGCCAATACGACATTCCCAAGGCCGACCGTATCGGCATAGAACATCGGCCCACCGGTATGCAGCGGGAAACCGTAGCCGGTCAGGTAGACCATGTCGATATCGGAGGCGCGTGTAGCGATACCCTCTTCCAAAATGTAGGCGGCTTCGTTGACCAGCGAATAAATCAGGCGTTCGATAATTTCAGTATCACTGATTTTGCGGCGTACGACACCGATATCGGCCGAGTGCTGAATAATCATTTGATTGACCAACTCGGATGGGTAAGCCTTACGGTCGCCGGCCTTGTAGTCATACCAACCGGCACCGGTTTTTTGTCCGTAACGGCCCATTTCACACAGCAAATCAGCGGTTTTCGAATAAGTGATCTGTGGTTTTTCGAGGTAGCGACGTTTGCGGATATACCAGCCGATATCATTGCCTGCCAAATCGCCCATGCGGAACGGTCCCATCGCAAAGCCCATTTTTTCGACTGCTTTATCGATTTGCTCCGGCGTGCAGCCCTCTTCCAATAAGAATCCGGCTTGGCGGCTGTATTGCTCTATCATGCGGTTGCCGATGAAGCCGTCGCAAACACCCGACACCACGCCGGTTTTTTTGATTTTTTTCGAAATCGCCAACACGGTCGCCAACACATCCTTGGCGGTGTGCTTGCCGCGTACAATTTCAAGCAGCTTCATGACATTCGCCGGGCTGAAGAAATGTGTACCGACCACGTCTTGCGGGCGCTTCGTGAAGGCGGCGATTTGATCGACATCGAGCGTCGAGGTATTCGAGGCCAGAATCGCACCGGGCTTCATCACTTCATCGAGCTTGCGGAATACTTGTTCTTTTACGCCCATGTCTTCGAATACCGCTTCGATCACCAAATCAGCCTGACCGATCGCTTCATAAGACAAGGTGCCAGTAATCAGCGCTACACGTTGCTCGAATTTTTCTTGCGTCAGCTTGCCTTTTTTGAGCGTATTTTCATAATTTTTGCGTATCGTCGCCAAACCCTTGTCGAGTGCTTCCTGCTTCATTTCCAGAATTTGCACCGGGATACCGGCATTGGCAAAATTCATGGCGATCCCACCGCCCATGGTACCGGCACCGATGACGGCCACGGTTTTGATACTGCGCAGCGGCGTGTCGTCCGGTACGTCGGGCAGTTTGCTGGCGGCGCGTTCGCCGAAAAATGCGTGGCGCAGAGCTTTCGATTCGGTGCTCTGGACTAATTCGAGAAACAGTGCGCGCTCGATTTGAATGCCGTCGTCGAATTTACGCGTCATCGCCGCGGCGACTGCTTCCACACATTTGAGCGGTGCCGGGAACGGGCCAGCCATGGCGCGCACGGTATTGCGCGTAAATTGTAAGTACGCTTCGTAGTTGGGGTAATCGATTTTGATGTCGCGCACCCGTGGCAAGGGACGTTGATCGGCCACTTGTTCGGCCAGCGCCAGCGCGGCCGTCATCAGGTCGCCTTCAGCGATGGAACTGAACAAGCCTGTCTTGGCCAGTTTTTCGGAGGCAATCGGCGTGCCGGAAACGATCATATTGAGCGCTAATTCCAGCCCTACCACGCGCGGCAAGCGTTGCGTACCGCCGGCCCCAGGTAAGATGCCAAGCTTGACTTCAGGCAGCGCAATCTGCGCGCCCGGGCTGGCAATACGGTAATGACAACCCAAGGCCAGTTCCAGCCCGCCGCCCATGCAGACACTATGGATGGCCGCGATGACCGGTTTCTCGGATGATTCGATGATACTGATGACACTGTGCAGACCCGGTTCGGCAAAGGCCTTAGGGGAATTGAATTCTTTGATGTCGGCACCACCCGAAAAAGCCTTGCCGGCACCGGTGATGATAATCGCTGTGATCGTCGCATCATCTTGCGCTTGCTTCATACCCGCCACGATGGCTTGGCGCGTGGCATGCCCTAAACCGTTAACCGGCGGATTGTGAAGCGTAATGATGGCGGTGCTGCCATTGACTTGGTATTCTGCACTCATGTCTTTTCCTAAGGTTGAAATACAGCTTTTATTATGCCGGTTTGCCAATCGCGGGCGCTGCGCTGGCGATTCGGCACCGAGGGTGATTCTTTTCTCACTATACCGCAAAATAGTACGATCGTTTTATTTCAAATGAAAGTTTTTTTTACATCAGTAAAATGCTCAAACTACTTTCTTGATCAAACTATAGACAGAACGGCGTTTTTCCTTTAGCTTCTGGAAAGGTGTGATTGAAAACACATATTTGCGTGCCAAACCACAGACTGAAAATCACAAATACCATGCGGCGCAGCTGCCAACCGAAGCAAAAACGATCATGCGCTCGTCACGAGCACGAGGGAATATGATGAAATTTGCCGGCATCTTAGGACTGGGCGTGCTGTGCACGCTGTTTTGCGCATGCGGCAATACCGAACCCGGTAGCGCAGGCAGTGCTTCCACTGCTGTTGCTATTGAGCAACAACAAAAAACCGCAGCGGCAACACCACGCATCGCCTTGGTATTAAAAACCCTGAGTAATCCATTTTTCATCGCGATCGAACGCGGCGCACGCCGTGCCGCGGCGCAGTCGGGCGTCGTACTCGAAGTACGGACGGCGGCACAGGAAACGGCGATCGAACAGCAAATCGCGATTGTCGACGAACTCATTGAAGACAAAGTGCCAGCCTTGGTGATTGCCCCTAGCGACTCGCAACGCCTGCTGCCGGTGCTGCAGAAAGCCCAGCAACGCGGCATGGTGATCATCAATATCGATAACCCGCTCGACTCGGCGCGTTTGAGTCAACTGCACATGCAGGCGATTCCCTTTGTCAGTGTCGACAATGAAGCTGCCAGTTATGCGGCGGTCAAGGCAGTGCTCGCGCACATGCCGGCGCTTGCGGAGGCGGCGCTGATCGAGGGCATGCCGGGCGCTGAAAATGGCCGCCTGCGCAGCGCCGGCGCGCGTCGTGCCCTGCGCGAGCATGGCGTGAGCAAGGTCGCCGCGATGACGGCGCACTGGAAGATTGATGAAGCCTATAGCGTAAGTAAAGACTTGTTTCGCCAACATCCGCATATCACCCTGCTGTTCTGTGCTAACGATATGATGGCGCTCGGCGCGGTGCGCTATCTGCAGGAAAGTGGTCGCACTGAGGTCGCGGTGATCGGCTATGATGCCATCGATGAAGCCAAGCAGGCACTGCGCAGCGGGGCCATGGTGGCGACCGTCGATCAAGCGGCCGATGAGCAAGGCTATCAGGGGGTGATGCTGGCCCTGCGTGCGCTCAAGGGTGAAACACTGCCGGCACGCTTGCCGGTGGCGGCCCAAGTACTGACTGCGGAACTGCTCAAGCAGCGCGAGCGACCATGAAATTGCAGATGAAGTTGATGTATAAGCTCATCGCCTACCTGCTGATCGTCAGTGTACTGCCCTTGTCTTTGTTTGCTGTCACTTCCTACCATATTGTCCGGCGCACTATTCTTGACCTGACGGGCCAATACAGCAGCCAGTTATTGCTCAATCAGCGCGATTATTTGCAATTACAATTAGATCAAGTGGAAAATCTGGCCAATCGCATCGCCAGCATAGAAGACATCGGTATCGTGCTGGCGAAAAGCGATGCCGCTGGGGCCGTCAGTCGGGATGCCTATGATAATTTGTCAACGCAAGCGAAAATTCGCGAAAGCCTTAACCTTTACAGCAGCCTGAAGGGCGTGGTATCGATCGATTTATTCAGCCTGCAAGGCCACCGTTTCTATGTCGGAGACACCCTGACGGTGACGCCGGTCGACCAAGCGCTGCGCGCGAAGATTTACCAAGCGGCCCTGCAAGCACCGCAGACTTTGCACTGGCTGGGACTAAGCGATAACCTCAACAGCGCATCGAGTGCACGCAATGTGTTGACGGCGGTAAAAATCGTGCGCCACTATTCGCCACAATCTCAGAGCAGTGAGCCGATCGGCATGTTGTTGATCAATTATTCCAGTGATTATTTATATCAACACTTCAGTCAGGTCGATCTCGGACGCGATGCCAGCCTCATCGTCACCGATGCCGCCGGACGCATCATCTATCATCCTGATCGCAGCCGTATCGGTCAACTGGTAACGCCCCCCTTGCTTACTTTGAGCGGCAATGGCAGCCGTATGCTGCAATTCAATGGCCGCGACAGTGTGCTGAGCATGGCAAGGCTTGAGCATGTCGGCTGGCAGGTATTCGGAATTATTCCGCAGCAAACCCTGCTGGCACCGATGCGGCATTTGAGTGAGGTGCTGGCATTGTTGATCGCGGTATGTTTGTGCATTATTTATTTGGCAGGACATGTGTTTCACCGGAATATGGTATTGCCGGTACAAGCCGTATCGGCCGGCTTTCGCCGCATGCAGGCGCGCCGTGATGCCACAGATAATAACGCGACGGATACGGACGAGGTGCAGGCAGCCCTGCCGCTACCATCCGGTACCGATGAAATCAGTGAATTGGTCAAATGGTTCAATGCCTTTCTTGAGGTGAACAGACTCAGGCAAGGCCATGAACGCGAGCTACGCGAAATCAACCAGCAATTGGAAACACGCGTGCAACTGCGTACCGCCAAGTTTGAAACTGCCAATGCCGAACTCAATCAAACCCTCGCTACACTTCAACTGGCCAAAGAAGAGTTGGTACGAGCGGAAAAACTCGCGGCACTCGGCGGGCTGGTGGCTGGCATCGCCCACGAAATCAACACTCCGGTCGGGGTGATCATCACCAGCGCATCAGTACTCAGCGAAGCCACACTGCAAGTAAGTCAAGGTTTAGCGCTGGGGGCGCTGCGTAAAACGCAAATGACAGATTATTTACAGACAGCAACGGAAAGCGCACGTCTCATTGCCAGCAATGCCGAGCGCGCGGCCCACCTGATTCAAAGTTTCAAGCAGGTAGCAGTGGACCAAACCAGCGAACAACGGCGCGATTATGAACTCAATGAATTCGTCGATGAACTGGTCACCAGTCTGATGCCGACTCTGCGCAAGGCCCATGCCAGCATTGAGGTGGTCCGCACCAGCAGCGCTATTCTGATGGATGGCTACCCCGGTTTGCTGGCGCAGGTATTGACTAATCTGACCATGAATGCGCTTACCCATGGCTTTCGTCCCGGACAAGCGGGGCACATTCGTCTCACGCTGGAGCAGTTTGAAGAACAATGTCTGCTCACATTTTGTGACGATGGCTGCGGTATTCCAGCCGAGCATCTGAGTAAGATCTTCGAGCCGTTTTTCACCACCCGCCGCGGCCAAGGCGGCACCGGTCTTGGTCTCAATATTGTTTTCAATATCATCAGCAAGCAATTCGGCGGCACGATCAGCGTGAGTAATAATGAGCAGCAAGGGGCGAGCTTTCACATCGCTATGCCTCGCATCACCCGGCAATTGAATTCCGACAGATAAAGTGAGACGAGCATGACAAGAATGAGTGATGAAATCGATGGCTGGTTGCTGGACGATGAGGATAGCGATGCGACGCCACAGCAAGCGCTTGGTAAATGGCGCTTGCTGGTGGTCGACGACGAACCGGACATCCATGCGGTGACACGCCTGGCTTTGAGTAATATTCGTTTCAAGATGCAGGAAATCGAGATTTTATCAGCTTACTCAGCCGAGCAAGCGTTTCAGATTTTGCAGCAGGAACCCGATATCGCGATGATCTTGCTCGACGTTGTGATGGAAACCGAAGATGCCGGACTGCGCTTGGCGCAACGGATACGGCAGGAGTTGCGCAATGATTTAGTCAGAATTATTTTGCGTACCGGACAGCCAGGCCAAGCACCGGAACAGCAAGTCATCGTCGATTATGACATCAACGATTACAAGCTCAAGACGGAACTGACAACCCAAAAAATGTTCACCTCGGTGATCGCTTCCCTGCGCGCTTACGAAGGACTCAAAGCCTTGGAAGCAAACCGGCGCGGGCTCGATAAAATACTGCAGGCAGTCAGCAATCTGTACCAGATCAATTCACTCAAAGAACTGGCTTCCGGCGTACTGACACAAATCGGGGCAATTCTCGATTTCGGAACACAAGGAATACTGTGCGTGATGCACAAGAAGGTGGCCGGCAATGTCGAATTGCCGCGAGTAATTGCCAGTACCGGCAGTTCCGCCCTACTGATCGAAGAAGATCTGGTATCGGCGTCGCATCCATGGCTGGCATCGATCATGCAAACCTTTGCCGACAAAAAGAATCTGTTCACCTCAACGGTGAATGTGTTGTCGATTCCTGCCACGCACGGTCATCAATTTGCCGTCGCCTTCTCCCCTACCCGGCCATTGAGCGCGCTCGAATGTAGTCTGCTCGATATTTTTTGTGATCGCATCGGTGCCGCCTTCGATAATTTGCAGATGTTTGAATTACTCAAAACAACGCAGGAAGCGACCGTGGTCGCGCTGGCTGATTTGGCTGAGTCGCGCGACGCCAATACTGGTGGACATGTTCGCCGGGTCTGTCGTTTAACCGATGCGATCGCCGCTGAAATGCAGGCCGCTGGAAAAATTCCTGCCGACACAGAAACCAATTTCATGCGCTTTGTCGGTATCGCCAGTATTTTGCATGATGTCGGCAAGGTCGGAATTCCCGATGCGATTCTGCTCAAGCCTGGCAAACATGATACGGACGAGCGCGCCATCATGGAGAACCATGCCATGATAGGTGAGACTGTGCTGGCCAATGCCGCCACTTCGATCGGTGGTGTCAGCAGTCTGAGTATCGGTGCCGAGATCGCCGGCGGACATCACGAGCATTTTGATGGCAAGGGCTATCCGCGCGGCTTGCAAGGCCATGCCATCCCGCTGGCCGCGCGTATTGTCGCCGTGGTCGATGTCTTCGATGCATTACTGCACAGTCGGCCATACAAACGAGCTTGGCCACTGGATGAGGTAATCAGTTACATCAAAGAGCGCAGCGGTTTGCAGTTCGACCCCGATGTAGTGCAAGCGCTGTTCGATTTTCTGGCGCGCGAACAGCCAGACTGGATCATCGCGCCCGGCCACTGAAACGCGCCCAGGCTGGAACAGCGCGTCGTGAACTCAGACCTCCAACCATTCGCGGCGAATCTGCTGATTCGCCTGCAATTCATCGGGCGTCCCTTCAAACACGATACTGCCATGCCCCATCACATACACGCGTTGTGAAATTTGCAAAGCGATGGCCAATTTTTGTTCGACCAACAGCACCGAAACACCGCGTTGCTTGAGCGTTTGCAGGTACTCGGCGACCAGTTCGACAATTTTCGGTGCCAAGCCTTCGGTCGGTTCATCGATCATGATCAGGTCAGGATCACCCATCAAGGTGCGGCATAGCGTGAGCATTTGCTGCTCACCGCCCGACATCACGCCGGCCAAGGTGGAACGCCGCTCCTTGAGACGCGGGAACATTTGATACATATCGTCGATGCACCAACGCGGCGGCGCAGCACCGGCGCGGCGTGCGCTGCTTTTTTCGCCGAGTAAAAGATTTTGTTCCACTGTCAGAGTCGGAAAAATATCGCGATTTTCCGGCACGTAGCCTAGCCCTTTGTGGGCGATTTGGAAGGCTTTCAAACCCAGCATCTGCTCGCCCTTGAACTGTACCGAGCCAGTCGCCTGCACCTGCCCCATGGCGGCTTTCACCGTGGTCGAACGGCCGACACCGTTGCGACCTAACAGGCTGACGATCTCACTGTGATTGACGTGCAGGTCGACCCCATGCAAGACATGGCTTTTGCCATAATAAGCGTGTAATCCTTGAATTTCGAGTAAAGCACTCATGCGCTGATCTCCTGCGGTGCGTGGCCGCCCAGATAGGCGTCCTTCACTTGTTGATTATTGCGGATGTTTTGTGGCGTGTCACAGGCGATCACCTCGCCGTAGACCACCACCGCTATCTTGTCCGCCAGTCCAAACACCACGCTCATGTCGTGCTCGACCATGAGCAGGGTCTTGCCGACGCTGATCTTGCGTATCAATTCGACCGCGGCATCGGATTCGGAACGACTCATGCCGGCAGTCGGTTCATCGAGCAAAATCACTTCGGCCCCACCGGCGATGGTGATACCTATTTCGAGTGCACGTTGTTCGGCATAAGTCAGTAAGCCGGCGGTGGTATGCCGCCGCCGAGTCAAACCGATTTGTTCCAGTACCGCTTCGGCACGTTGATGAACATCACGCAGGGCATTGAGACAATGCCAGAACGAATAGCGATAACCGAGCGACCAGAGGACGGCACAACGTAAGTTTTCATAGACGCTGAGGCGGTGGAAAATATTGGTGATCTGAAAACTGCGCGAGAGACCGCGACGATTGATCTGATACGGCTGCAAACCTGCAATATTGCTGCCGTTAAGCAAAATCGCCCCGCTGCTGATACCGAAACGACCCGAGATCAGATTGAATAAAGTCGATTTACCGGCACCATTGGGGCCGATGATGGCAAAGCGTTCGCCACGTGGCACCTGTAAATTGGCACCGCGAATGATCTCGGCATGACCGAAACTTTTCCGCACATCTTTTAATTCCAGTGAGAAATCAGTCATCCTTGCGCCCTCTTCAGTATTTCTTCGATTTCTGTATTGGCCAGATCCCATTGCAGACGAAAGCCTTGCTTGCTCAAGATAAAGCCAAGCGCGCCAAGCCCCGCCAAGCCGCCGGCCAGCAGCCAGGCACTGGCTGCTGCCGAATTGAGTGAGAGTCCGAGCACGTGGATGATCGGATCTTGACTGGCTTCAAGTGAACGCTGGTACAGCATTTCTATCGCCATGATCAAGCCGGCCACCAGCAAGACACACGACAACAGTACTTTCCACAGACTGGGCCAAACCTTGGCGAATTTTCCATGTTTTAACAAACGCACATTGAGCATGAGTATGCTGGCCAAGCCACCGGGTGCGTACATGACGGTGAGAATGAAAAACACGCCTAGATACAATTGCCAGGCCTTGGTGAAGTCGGACAGCATGACGGTGAGGAAAACTCCGATCACGGCCCCGATCATCGGCCCAAAAAAGAAGCCTATGCCGCCGATAAAAGTAAACAACAGCACCGCGCCGGAGCGGATGGCGCTGACATTCTCGGCCGTGACGATTTCAAAGTTGATGGCCGAGAGTCCACCCGAAATACCGGCAAAAAATGCCGATAAAATCAAGGTCATGTAGCGTACCCACTGAGTGTCGTAGCCGACGAATTCAGCGCGTTCCGGATTATCACGCACGGCATTGATCATCCGTCCCAGTGGCGTAGCGGTAAATGCATACATGGCGACGGCACTGACGAACAACCAAAAAGCGATCAGGTAGTAGACTTCGATTTGCGGGCCATAGGTAATGCCCATCACGGCGCCACCAATGACGCGGTTACTGGAAATGCCGCCCTCGCCGCCGAAAAAATGCGGGAACATCAAGGAGCAGGCAAACACCAGCTCCACCATGCCCAAGGTAATCATGGAAAAGGTGGTGCCGGATTTTTTCGTGGTCACATAACCGAACAAGACGCCGAAGCCCATGCCGGCCACACCGCCGACCAGTGGAATCATACTCACAGGCAGCGGCAAACTGCCGGCCGCAATCAAGTTCATCGCATGGATGGCAAAGAATGCCCCCAACCCGGAATACACGGCATGCCCGAACGACAGCATACCACCTTGACCGAGCAGCATATTAAACGACAGACCGAAGATCATCAAGGTGCCGATCTGCGAGAGCAGCGACAAGGCGGCACCGCTGCTGAAAATATACGGCGCGACGATGAGCACGACGGCGAACAAGGTCCAGCTGAGCCAGCGCGCCAGATTGGGCGCTTGATAATGGAGAATTTTTGTCATGGGGTTATCCTTCACGAGTGCCAAGCAAGCCACGCGGTCTGAAAATGAGTATCAATACCAATAGCAGATACGGCATCACTGGCGCCACTTGGGCCACACTGAGTGAGACCAGCGAATACCACGGCGAATCGGCGCGCACCAGCAGACCAAGCGGTGTCAGGATGCTGGAGAGCGAATAATCGATGGCAACGGCAAAGGTTTGCACCACACCGATCAACAGCGAGGCGATGAAGGCCCCGGCTAAAGAGCCCATGCCACCGACCACGACGACGACGAAAATAATGCTGCCCAAGGTGGCCGCCATGCCCGGCTCGGTGACGAAGGCATTCCCGCCAACTACGCCAGCCAAGCCAGCCAAAGCACAGCCACCGCCAAACACCAGCATGAATACACGCGGCACATTATGGCCGAGCGCTTCGACCGCATCAGGATGGGTCAGCGCCGCTTGGATCACCAGGCCGATGCGGGTTCGCGTCAGCAGCAAATAGATTGCCAGCAGCATGAGCAAGGCAACTAACATCATGAAGGCACGGTACATCGGGAAGGTCGTGGTGTAGAGCGTAAATAAAGGGCCATCGAGGCTGGCCGGGATGGCATACGGTACTCCGGCGCGGCCCCAGATCAGTTGCACCACTTCCACCAGCACATACGACAGACCGAAGGTGAACAACAGTTCCGGGATATGTCCGTATTTGTGCACCGGGCGCAAGCCATAGCGCTCCACCAGCGCACCGAGCACACCGACCAGTAGTGGTGCCAGCGGCAAAGCGACCCAAAAGCCGAAACGACTGCTCAGCATATAGGCAAAATACGCGCCCAACATGTAGAAACTGGCATGGGCAAAATTAAGCACACCCATCATGCTGAAGATCAGGGTCAGGCCAGATGAAAGCATGAACAGCAACAAGCCATAGCTTATGCCATTGAGCAGGGTGATCAGAGTAAATTCCACAGCGTGTGTCCCTTTCAAAAAACTTCTATGCACGGTCGTTCTATTTTTTTAAAAAATAAAAAAGAGAGCCCCTCGGCCCTCTTTTTCCGTACTGTTTACAGCGGACGTTTCATCTGGCACGAAGACGGTTGAGCAGCGACGAATGCATCGATTTTTTGATTGGTTTTCCAACCCAAGCCGGTGTTTTCCTGATCGTAGCGCACATCTTTGTCATTAGTTTTGACCCAAGTGGCAATATACAGCGGCTGCTGCAATTGATGATCGAGCTTGCGCATGCTGACTTCGCCATTGAGCGTTTTGAAGTTTGCCCCTTCAAGTGCCAAGGCGATCTTGGCCGGTTCTATCGACTTGGCTTGTTTGATCGCCTGCGACATGGCGGTCAAGATGGAGTAAGTCGCCATCGAATAGTAATCGTCTTTATAACGGGTCTTGAAACCCTCGACGATGTCTTTCCCGACATAGCCTTCATTGTTGGTATTCCAGTACGCTACGTACTTGACGCGATCGATGCCGGAGGCGCCCATCGCCGTCGGTACGCCGGTGGTGGAGGCATAGTAAGTGAAGAAATTCGCTTTCAAATCAGCATCTTTGGCCGCCTTGATCAGCAAGGCCAAATCAGCACCCCAGTTCCCGGTAATCACCGTATCGGCACCCGAGGCTTTGATTTTCGCGATATACGGTGAAAAATCTTTGACCTGGCCGATAGGATGCAAATCATCACCGACGATCTGAATGTCTGGACGTTTGCGGGCGATGTATTCTTTGGCGGCGCGGCTGACTTGGTGACCGAAAGAATAATTTTGCCCGATCACATAGACTTTTTTGATGTTTTTATCGGCCGCCATGTAGGTAGTCAATGCTTCCATCTTCATATCTGAATTGGCGTCGAAACGGAAATGCCAGAAGCTGCATTTACTATTGGTCATGTCAGGATCGACCGCCGCATGATTGAGATAAATGATTTCCTTGCCGGGATTGCGTTCGTTGTATTTATTTACCGCATCGAGCAAAGCCAAGCCCACGCCCGAGCCATTGCCCTGGGTGATGTAGCGAAAACCTTTGTCGATCACGGTTTTCAAGATATTGAGCGACTCTTGCGGACTGCCCTTGTTATCAAAACCGACCACTTCGAAAGTGGTCGTCGGGCCGGCCCATTTTTCCGCATTCGCTTTATCGGCGACGAATTGAAATGAGTTCAAGATGTTTTGACCGACCGGGGCAAACGGGCCCGATAAAGGATCGATATAAGCAATTTTCACCGTGTCGGCATGCGACAGCGGGGCGAGCAAAGCAAAAGCGACTGCAACAAAAGATACGCGTAATGGGAATGTCATTTGTCTCTCTCCAATTTTTTTATCTTATGAAAATCTGTTTTTGATACGAAGTCCCGACTTATATCGTTGGCAGTTTGTGCTCCTTGAATTGGTCGCGCAATTTGTTTTTTAAAATTTTACCGGTCGCACCGATCGGTAAGGCATCGATGAACACCACATCATCGGGCGTCCACCATTTGGCTACCCGTCCGTCGAAATAGGCCAGCAAAGTTTCTTTACTCACTTCGGCACCCGGTTTTTTTACCACCAGTAGCAAAGGTCGTTCATCCCATTTCGGATGAAACACGCCGATACAAGCGGCCTGCAGCACCGCCGGATGAGAGACGGCAACGTTTTCAAGGTCGATCGTGCCTATCCATTCACCGCCGGACTTAATGACATCTTTGCTGCGATCGGTGATTTGCATATAGCCATCGGCATCGATGGTGGCCACATCGCCGGTCGGAAACCAGCCATCCTGCAGCACCGCCCCACCCTCCTCGCGATAATACGAGCGTATCACCCAAAGCCCTTTGACCAACAGATTGCCGTAAGTTTTTCCATCCCAAGGCAATTCGGTACCGAGGTCATCGACGATTTTCATTTCCACGCCATACAGCACGTGGCCTTGTTTGCACAAAATAGCTTCGAGTTCGGCTTCGCCCAAGCCCTGATGGCGCGCCAATAAGGTGCTCGCGGTTCCCAGCGGTGACATTTCGGTCATGCCCCAGGCATGTACCACTTCGACACCATAGGTATGACGCAGCGTGCGCAGCATCGCCGGCGGACAGGCCGAACCGCCGATGACGGTACGTTTGAAGCTGGAAAACTGTAAATTATTTTGCGCCACATAGGTCAGCAAGCCCAGCCAGACCGTCGGCACACCGGCTGAGAACGTGACTTGTTCCTGTTCGAATAATTCATACAAGGATTTACCATCGAGATGCGGGCCGGGAAACACCAGTTTGGCACCGGTTAATGGCGCAGAATACGGCAAGCCCCAGGCATTAACGTGAAACATCGGTACGACCGGCAAAACCGCATCGCGCGCCGATACATTGAGCCCATCCGGTAAGGCCGAGGCATAGGAATGCAGGATAGTGGAACGGTGCGAATACAGCGCCCCTTTGGGGTGACCGGTAGTACCCGAGGTATAGCACAGACTCGAAGCCGAGTTTTCATCAAACAGTGGCCAGACAAATTCATCAGAATGCGCAGCGAGCAAATCTTCATAGCACAGCAAATTCGGGATGCTGGTCTGGGCCGGTAAGTAACTGCGCTCGGCCATCATGATATAGCCTTTGACCGAAGGACAATGGGCGGCAATGGCTACGATGATGGGCAAGAAAGTGATATCAAACAGCAGGTACTGATCTTCGGCGTGATTGATGATGTAGGAAATTTGTTCCGGATGCAGACGTGGGTTAATGGTGTGCAGGACCGCGCCGGAACCGGAGACGGCATAGTAAGCTTCCAAATGACGGTAGCCGTTCCAAGCCAAGGTGCCGATGCGATCGCCGAGCACCACGCCTAAGCCGGCGAAGACGTTGGCGAGCTTCTTGGCGCGCTGATGGCAATCACTGTAGGTATAGCGATGAATATCGCCTTCGACGCGGCGCGAAACGATTTCATTTTTCCCGAAATACCGATCGGCATGTTCGATGATGCTGGAAATGAGCATCGGTTTATCCATCATTTGCCCCATTACGGGACTCATAGGATAGCTAGACATGGTTACTCCTGACAGTGACGGAAGACAGATCGATCGGTGTTTCATAGACAGTAATAAACAACTGATCAGTGATTTTTGTACGACCGTACTAATCCGTCAATCACTATTTCTATTGCGTAGCAGCATTTGCAGCAAGGATCTGCGCCACTTCGAGCATGTATGCCCCGCAATGCACTTTGATCAGCATGCCGCATCGCGCAAAAAACAGAATGCAAAAGTAGGAAATCCACCACGTTACGAGAAAAAAATTCGGGCCAGGCGCTGTAACAGCCGCCTGGCCCGAATGATTCGCTGCACGCAGCACGAATCAATGTCGATCCGTGAAACTCAGCGCGTGCTTGGGGTCGGAATACGTTTAGGGCGTAAATTAACGCCAGCGCCGCTGACCGGCTTACCACTTTCAATCACGAAAGCCGCTTCCTGGTCGCGTCCGAGTGCACTGACCAAGTAGGGCATGACTTCTTTCAAGGTCTCTGCCAGCGTCCATGGCGGATTGAGAATGAACATGCCGCTGCTGTGCAGACCGAAGCCATCCGGAGTCGGGCCGCTGATCGATAAGCTAACATTGAGCCAATCTTTGCTGGCCAAGCGCTTCAATTTTTCCGGCAACTGGCGCGAATCCTGACGGTTCAAGGCGGGATACCAGACCGCATAGGTGCCGGTAGGGAAACGGATCAAGGAATCTTCCAGCGCCACTTTGACGCGACGATAATCATCTTTGACTTCATACGGTGGATCGATCAGCACCAAGGCACGGCGTGATGGCGGCGGCAACAATGACTTCATGCTTTCAAAACCATCACCATCGGAAATGATGACGCGTTTGCCGCGTACCGTCGGCCGGTGGCCCTGCTCGGCCGCGTGGGCATCGAGCTTGCGGAAATTTTCACTGAGGATTTTGATTTCACTGGAATGCAGCTCAAACAAACGCAGACGATCTTGGTCGCGCATGATTTGATCGGCACAATACGGCGAGCCCGGATAATGGCGCATTTTACCGCTCGGGTTCATGGCTTTGACCAAATTGACATATTCGGCCAGCGCTGGCGGTAAATCTTTTTTATCCCACAAGGGCGCGATACCGGTCTCGAATTCGGCATTTTTGCTGGCATAGCCGCTGTCGAGCGCATACAATCCAGCCCCGGCATGGGTGTCGATGTAGGTGTAGGCGGTATCCTTTTGGTTCATGTACTGCAAGAGTTGAATCAAGACAAAGTGTTTGAGCACGTCGGCGTGATTGCCGGCATGGAAGCCATGGCGATAGCTGAGCATGAGTATTTCCTATAAAAAAATGAAAGGCAAATGATGGAAAAACGCGGATGTCATCCGCGTTTCGCTGCTGCATTTGCCACAATAAAGTGCTGCGGGCACAGCGCGGGTCAGGCCACGCGCTTGCCGAGTATGATCAAATCCCGTTCGATGCCATCCAAAGTAGCCACGCGCGGCATATTGGCCCAAGTGGTGAAACCGTAGACTTCAAACAAGCGCAAACTGGCGATATTGTGCCCGAATATAAAGCCGAGCAAGGTATGCACCCCTACCGTGGGAGCATGCGCGATCGCCAGTTCGAGGAAACGCCGCCCCAAACCTTGACGCCGCGCTTGCGGATGCAAGTAAATCGACAATTCGGCGGTGCCGGCATAGGCCGGGCGACCGTAAAAATCAGAAAACGACAACCAGCCGGTAATCTTGCCGTCTTGTTCACTAACCCATAGCGGACGCCGATTCGCTTCATGCGCGGCAAACCAAGCATGGCGTGATTCAACACTGACCGGTTCGGTATCGGCGGTGACTTCGCGTGAAGCGACGGTACTGTTGTAGATCGCGATGATGTCAGGCAAGTCGTCAAAACGGGCAATGCGATAAGAAAAAACGTGGTCCATAGTAAATCAAATAGTGTGTGTCGCGCGGCTGGAGCGCAGTGCAGACCCCAGTGCTTCTTCAACGCGCAGACGAATCCGCGTGCCGCTTTCATCTTCTGGAAAATGCACGCCGATTCCTTGCGACTTGTTATTGCCGGCACCGGCCGGCGTGATCCAAGCGACTTTACCGGCGACAGGATATTTAGCCGGATCATCGAGCAAGGTGAGAATCAGGTAAATTTCTTCGCCCAAACGATAGTTGCGATTGGTCGGCACGAAGATGCCGCCATTCTTTAAGAACGGCATATAGGCCGCGAACAAGGCGGCCTTTTCTTTGATCGCCAAAGACAGCACCGAAGGACGGTTCGGAACGGCAGGAATGGCGGAATCGCTTGATAAATCGGACATCGTAATGCTTTCGCGTGGTTTATGCGAAGAGTGCAGAATATTCCAGCAACATATCTTCTAGAAACAGTTTGGCCGACAAAGGATGATTAGCAATCGCCTGACGTTCATTGGTATTGTCTATCAGTTTGAGCAAGGCATCGCCGTCTACTCGCGCAGCCAATCCCTTCAATTCTCGTTCATAGCGTGGATGATACCGGATTCTGCCGCTTTGTTTAAAAGAAAATATATCATACAGCCAGCGTTGCAAGGCGCTGACCAAGACTGGCATCTCACTTTTCTGCATTTTTTCTGCCAATTTCAAGCTCACATCGATAGCTGGCTTACACAATTGGCGTAGAAATTCATCGATTTCCGTGTAGCGTTCCGATTGCGCCAATTCCAAGGCCGCCAGTGGTGCCCCACCCTGCTGCGCCAGACAATCAGCGGCTGCGCTGACGCCTTGTTGCTGCAACCAAGCTAAAGCTTGGGCCGGCGCCGGCAAACCGAGAGCAAACTGATGGCAGCGCGACAGTATCGTCGGCAGCAATTTATCAGGACTATGCGTAACCAGAATGAATACCGTGGCGGCACCCGGTTCTTCCAAAGATTTCAACAAAGCATTCGCCGCCGGAACATTGAGTGCTTCGGCCGGATACAAGACGATGACCCGGCGCCCTTGACGATGGGTAGACAAATTCATGAAATCAGCCAGTGCACGAATTTGATTGATCACGATTTCTTTGGATGGCGCTTTGCTGGCCTTAGCACTTTTGCTGCCGGCTTCGGGTTCAACATCGGCGGCTGAGGCTTCTTCTTCGTCGAGCAATTCCGGACGCACGCGCCGGTAATCGGGATGACTGTATTGACGAAACCAATTGCAAGAGCCACATTGTTGGCAAGCATGGCCGCGCGCATCAGGCGCGTCGCATAATAAAGATTGTGCCATCTGTTCAGCCAACACGGTCTTGCCTATACCTTGCGGGCCATGCAGTAGAAAAGCATGTGGCATGCGCTCGCGCAGTGAGATGAAATATTCCCAGGCCGGCTCTTGCCAGCTGAATAAAGCTTGGTTCATGTCGCCTCCGTCGCCAGCAATGCGGCGATCAGTAGCTGTAAGTCGGCGCGAATCGCGCTGATGCTGCGGGTGGCATCGATGATACGGAAGCGCTGCGGGAATGCAGCGGCGCGGCGTAAATATTCGGCCCGCGTAGCGGCAAAAAAGTCCGCCTGCTCGCGTTCAAATTTATCGAGTTCACGGCTGGCATCGAGCCGTGCGCGCGCGACTTCGAGCGGCACGTCAAATAATAAGGTGAGATCGGGCTGCAAATGCGGATGCACCCACTGTTCGAGAGTATTGAGCTTGTCGATAGACAGATGGCGGCCGCCGCCCTGATAGGCGAAGCTGGCATCGGTAAAACGATCGGAAATCAGCCAATCACCACGTGCCAACGCCGGCTCTATCACTTGCGCCAAATGTTCGCGCCGTGAAGCGAACATCAGTAAGGCTTCGGTTTCCAAATGCATGCTTTGTTTCAGCAGCAATTCGCGCAAAGCCTCGCCCAGCACCGTACCACCGGGTTCGCGGGTGCACACCACGGCGGCACCGCGCGCCGCCAAGGGCGCGCGCAATAATTCGGAGACATAGGCAATGTGAGTCGATTTCCCGGCCCCGTCTATACCTTCGAAACTGATGAATTTTCCAGTTTTTTTCATAAATAATGAGTTCAACGTTGATACTTATTGACGGCCCGATTGTGTTCTTCCAGACTTTCAGAAAACACACTGGTACCATCGCCGCGCGCGACAAAATACACGGCCGCACTGCGCGCCGGACTCAAGGCCGCCGTCAGCGAGGCCAAGCCGGCCAAGGAAATCGGCGTCGGCGGTAAGCCGGCGCGCGTATACGTGTTGTAAGGTGTATCGGTGAGTAAATCTTTTTTGCGGATTTTACCCTGATACTGCTCACCCATACCATAAATCACGGTCGGATCGGTTTGCAACAGCATGCCAGTCTTGAGTCGGTTAGTGAATACGGCGGCAATCATGGCGCGCTCAGATTTTTGCCCGGTTTCTTTTTCGATGATCGAGGCCATGATCAGGGCTTGATATTTATTCTCGTAGGGCAAGCCGGCGGCACGCGCCTGCCATGCTTCATCGAGCAATTTCAATTGCGCGGCATGGGCTTGTTGGTAGAGTAAAAGATCGCTACTGCCTTTGGCAAATAAATAGGTGTCCGGAAAAAACATACCTTCCGCATGCGGATAGATAGAATTTATCCGCATCATGAGTTCATGCTCAGACAAGTTGCGGGTCTCGTGGCGCAGATCGGGGCTGGCATCGATCTGCTTACGCATTTGCGCAAAGCTCCAGCCTTCGATAATCACTACCGAGGCATACGAGAATTCACCGTTGACAATTTTAGCCAGCAAGTCGAGCGGCGTTTTACCCGGCTCGAGTTCGTAGGAGCCGGCTTTGAGGCGACTCTCGTGACCGCTGGCGCGTGCCAATAATTCGAACATCCAGGCTGGGATAGCAATGCCGGCTTGTTCAATTTGACGCCCTGCGCTGCGCGCACCGCTGCCGGGGCGGATCGTCAGCGCGATAGCTTTGCCATCGGTATCGATCACGGTATTAGCCCAGTACCAGCCGCCGCCCGCCAGCGCGGCGACAGTGAAGATTAACAGGAGGAAAATATTTCGAATAAAACGCATAAGTGCCATCAACAAAAAAAGTCAGCGCAGAGGGCGCTATTGCCGCGTAGTGTAGCAAGTAAACCTCACTGGCCGACGCTGTGGCAGCATTAAATTTCACTGTCGCGTACCCGATTCTGCCAGCACCACTATAATTGACGGACAATCGGCTGTCGACGCCCGCAGGCGCTCGGCACAAATGACGCTAACAAAGAGAGAAATTCACATCATGTGGCAAGCATTCTTAACTCAACAACATTTGCAACTCCAAGCCGGCCGACTCACTGAGCGCACTCCAGTATGGGGATTGGCGTCCTTTGCCGAGGGCTTCGTCAGCGTGCTCGGCGAGCACGGTTTGCTGCAAGCCAGCGGTGCCGATGCGGCCAAATTTCTGCACAATCAACTCAGTAATGACGTCGAAAACCTGACACCGACGGCGGTGCGGCGTGCCGCCTACTGCACACCTAAAGGGCGGATGTCAGCCAGTTTGGTGTATTGGCGCGTCGGCGACTTCATCCATCTGCAACTGTCACAGTCGCTGCTCGCTGCCGTGCAAAAACGCTTAAGCATGTTCATCATGCGCGCGCAAGCCAAGCTCACCGATATCAGCGCGAGCACCGTGTGTTTCGGCCTTGGTGGCAGCGCTGCGGCGACAGCCTTGCAAAACTGGTTTCCAGTCTTGCCGAGTGCCAGCGATCTGCACGTCAGCAATGACTACGGCACCCTGCTGCGCTGCCCGGATGCCGCTGGCGTCGCACGCTACCAATGGTGGTGTCCGCTCGCCTTGGCCGACGCGGCTTGGAGCACATTGCAAACGACGCTGACGGTGACCAACAGCGCCGATTGGAATTTAAGTGAAATCAGCGCCGGCATCGCCACGATCAATGCACTGACCAGCGAAAAATTCGTGCCGCAAATGGTGAATTTCGAGCTTATCGGCGGCGTCAACTTCAGAAAAGGCTGCTACCCGGGACAAGAAATCGTCGCGCGCAGCCAGTATCTGGGCAAGCTGAAACGGCGCACTATCCTGGCCGAAATCAGCGGGGTCGGTCTCGCTGCCGGCGACGAGTTATTCAAGGCTGGTGCGGCCGATCAGCCCTGCGGTGCGATCGTCAATGTTGAAGCACTCGATGCCAGCCGTAGTTTGGCTTTGCTGGAAATGACTTTGGCCGACCAACAAGAGGGCCAGATCCATTGCGGCAGTCCGGCCGGCCCACTGGCACAGATGTTGAGTTTGCCGTATGAAATTGCCGACATCACACGCTGAGGATAGCGCCACCAATGGAATGCTATATCTATTTTAAAACGCGCGTGGCCGATGAGGCGCGCGTGCTTGCCGCCGAAGCGCTGCTGCAGCGTTTGCTGCTGCAGCATACTGGCCGCAGCATGGAATTGCAGCGCCGGCCGCACGATAGCGAAGGCCTGCATACTTGGATGGAAATTTACCATGAGGTCAGTCCAGACTGGAGCATACAACTGGCCGAATTGTTGGCGCAAACAGCTTTGCCCGATTTGCAGTACAGTGGTCGTCATGCTGAATACTTTTTGAATGTCGACGTATGTGCCTAATTGTTTTTGCTTGGAAAATTTTGCCCTGCACGCCCCTGTTGCTCGCTGCGAATCGCGATGAGTTTTACGAGCGTCCGGCCGCCCCCGCCGCTTGGTGGCAAGATCACCCGCATATTTTTGCCGGGCGTGATCTGCGTTCCGGTGGCACTTGGCTAGGCATACAGAGTGCCGCACCAGCGCTGCCAGCGGAAAAATTCGCGGCCGTCACGAATATTCGTGCGCCGGAAGAAAAGCGCAGCAATGCTCCTTCGCGCGGCGATTTGGTGGTCGACTTTCTGAATTTTCCCGGTACGGCGCAGGAATATGTCGCACTCTTGCGAACCCAGCCTGACTTGCATAATGGATTCAATTTACTGCTCGGTGACGGCCGGGAGTTGATTTGGTTTTCCAATCGTCACGGCGATGACGCGCGTAACGGGGTGCCGTTGGCACCGGGCATTTACGGCGTCTCGAATGCCGCGCTCGATACCTGTTGGCATAAAGTGATACGAACCAAGGCTGAATTCGCCAGCTTGTTGTGCCAATTGGCACCGACCGATGCCTTCTTCGAAATGCTCGGCAATACCACGCAAGCACCTGATTGTCGCTTACCTGATACCGGCATTTCCATAGAAATGGAACGCCTGCTCTCCTCACCTTGCATCGTCTCAGAGAACTATGGCACGCGCGTGTCGACGCTCTTGAAAATGCATCTGGCGGCGGCACCAGAATTCACCGAGAAAATCCTGCGCTGAAGCGGGTTTAAGAAAAAATCCGCCCATTCTCTTGGCGCAATACGTTCTCGGGCCAGTAAAGAGCCAGCACACGCAAGCTGTGATGCCGCACTTTACCGTCGCCGGTATAGTTGCGTATCAAGCCGCGGTTACGCCGCAAATCGGCCGACCAAGCTGGATCTGCCAACACTTCATGCAAATCGAGTGGCACCGTCAGCTCCGGCCCAACCAGTTCATGACATAAGGGCGTGCTGCGTAATAATTCCTGTAGCACCTCGTTGGTCAGCGAAGAATACAGCAGTAAGGCGACGCCGCGCTGACGGTTCAGCACCCGCGGCCCTGCATGCAGCAGCAATTCTTGGTAAATACTGACCCCCTCAATAGCCCCATAGACATCGCGCTCACCGGATGGTGGCCGAGGAATATACGGCGGATTGGTGTAGAGAAAATCAACCTCCCCATCGGCAAAGCGCAGCAAGCCGGCACCATCTTCGACAATACTGATGGTCGGCGCGATTTGTCCGGCTGCGATGAGTTCGGTGGTCAATAAGCTGCTGGCATGGCGCGAGTGATGACAAGCCGTAGGAGCAATATCGAAGCCAAAACAACGTACCCCCTCTCGACCGGCCAGCAAACGCGCCGTCGTCAACATCAAAAACCCCGAGCCAGGGCCAATTTCCACCGCGGTATCGACGGCGGCACGAAACACCGCGTGTTTCAGCACGATATGGACGATAATTTGATTGAGTAACAGGGTATCGATCGCCGGCCCGAAAATCGCGCGCGAAGTAACGGTCAGCGCCGTGCCACAGTGATGAATAATGCGATTGTCTTTGCCGCGTTTCATAATTTCTTCGGCAATCGTCTGGGCGCCCGGCGACAAACTGCTGTGCTGCCATGAGGAGTAGATCAAGCGCGGCTCATCTATGCGTCCGAGGAAATGGACTTGCTGCAGCGAATCGATGTAAAAAATATCTTCATAACTCAAATCATCCGCCAGATGCAAGACCGCACGCTCACTGACTTGATCAACGGCATCAGCATGATTGAATTGCTGCAAAAAAGAATAGACGCCATTGAGCAAACCTTCTATGTAGGCGATAGAGCGTGGCTGTGATTGCCCATCATCACGAACGACACGCCTCAAGATATGTTCGATTTCTGTCGGTGCAACTTGATCGGCTTCCAAAAATTGCCATAGATAGAAGTAAGGGGTCAATATCGCCGGCGCCAACAACACGGCTTTACGTAACAAGCCCAACACCAAGCTGAAATTCTTCGCATCAGAATGGAAGAAGCGTGCTTCCTCAACAAAATCTTCCGCCAAATTCTGGCGCATCAAAGGGGTTGCGTGCGTCTCGTCTTGCAACCACTGCTGTAACTCAGGCATGCTCATCAGATTGATTTGATTAAACATATCAGGCACGCGGGCTATTCCACCATTTACTTTTTCATACTCAAGCTGGGTCATTCAATTTCTCCGTTGGCGAAGGCAATATGCGAAGTGGCAAAAAAAATCAATAATTTGCTTTACAGCCATTGCATTAAGGCATATAATTTATGATAAGAAATTATTTTAACCTTTTTTTACCTTATACTGTGGAAATAGCGCGCCACGCCGTGTTTATTCGCGCACTGGGTGCAGCGGAATGCGCCAAAGAATCGCCGCAGCAATGCCTTTTAACAGGCAGGGCAACAGTGCATAGCCGAGCGTCAGAATTTGTAAGGCCGCCGGCACCATGCTGTCGGGGCGGTAACCGAAGTAATCAAGCAGCGGCAAAGAGATCCCGGCGGCCAAGGCTAAATTCATTTTTGCCGCCCAATTCCAGGCACCGAAATAACTCCCCTCATATCGTCCGCTGTGACCGGCACGGTGAATCAAGGCAGCCAGTAAGGCTGGAGGTAAAGCCAGATCAGCACCTAAACTCATGCCGGAAATCAGGCAAATCACCACAAATCCAGTCAAGTCGCCGGCTTGCAAGCCATACACCCAAATGAAACTGGCCACCGAGGCCAGCATGGCGATCAGCCAAGTACGCTGCTCCCCCCAGAGCGCAGCAGCGCGTAACCAGAGCGGCATCGACAGTGCTGCGGCAAGAAAATACGCGAGCAACAAATACCCGGCATACGCACCGAGCTGCAGTTTGTCTTTAGTAAAAAACAGAAACAGTGTGGCCGGAATGGCAGCAGCAATGCCGTTGATAATGAATACGGTCAGCAAGACGCGAAAGCTGCGCCCGCCCAGTAACTGCGACCAAGTCAGTGAAGCTGCTTGTGCGCGCTGGTCATTGCTTATCGTCGGGGTATAACGTAACAGCAGTGCGGCAGTCAAACCCAAACTGAGTAAAAAGACGGCGCTGAGCCAGTCGATATCCCCAAGCTGGGCCAAGCCAGCGGCGCAAATTACACCAAATAAACCGCAGAATTCACGGGCGGCCGTCAAGCGCAGGCGCAATCCCGGTGCCTGGGTCAAGGCCGCACCCCAGCTTTGAAAGGCGATGCTGGCCAGACTCAGCCCCGCATACACCAGTAACAAACTGGCAAAAAACCAGACATAGACCAAGCCAATACTGACTTCTGGCGGGTGAAATAAGGCAAAAAATCCCCCCGCCAAAAAAGGTAAACCGATCACGATATAGCGCCCGAAGCCATGTCCTGCCGCACGACGGTCGATCTGCGCGCCGATCCAAGGGTCGAAGCAAGCGTCGGCCAAGCGTGAAACCAGCAAGGCCGCACCAATCAAGCCTAGCGACATGCCATAGCGTTGCACATAAAATTGCGGCACATAGACATACACCGGCAGCGCCACAAGGGCTAAAGGGAAACCGAATGCGGCATACGCAAACAGCGAAAACAGGGAGCGAAAAGGCATGGGCAGGCGCGGCAGCGCTGCCGACTCGGTGGTGGTTAGGCTGCCATTATTCCATGATTCGCACGCCGCTGCTGCGCGCCTGCGACAGGCTGAGCGCTTGCGGCCTTTACCAGATCATCACCACAAGCGCCCGTAGCCGCGTTCCTGCCAAACGCACCTGCCCCATCAAACATTTCCTAAATTCAACACGCCCAGGTATTTCGGAGTACCATCAAAGCACCGAAAAACCTACCCTATAGGATAGACGTGTCAATAAAACAATTAATTTGTATTAGTCAAGCCACTCGCAAGCTGTCTCTCGTAGACCTACAAGAAATACATAAAATCGCCAAAACGAATAATGAACCTATCGACGTGACAGTTGGCTTATTTTGCAACGGTGCTTGGTTTTAATTCTGATACAGAAATGGAGGCATAGCGATGATTCAAATTCACCCTGATTTGTCATATCGAGGGGACATGAATAGCTTGCCAGATCAAGCGAGCTTGGCCAAAGCATGCGCTGGTTGTCAAAACGGTGAACCCTTCGATTTTGAGTTTGAGTATGCTTACCAGCCAATTGTTAAGTTATCTACTCGCAGCATCTATGCGCATGAAGCACTGGTGCGTGGCCCAAATGGCGAGTCGGCGGCGTCTGTTTTAGCCAAAATTAATGATAGCAATCGCTATCGATTTGATCAACTTTGCCGCTCAAAAGCAATCGAGGGTGCGGCTCGCCTGAATATGCAAGAGTTGCTGTCAATTAATTTCCTGCCGAATGCGATCTACCGTCCCGAAGTGTGTATTCGCACTACCTTTGAAGCGGCGACCAAGTTCAATTTCCCGATAGAGAGGATTATCTTCGAGGTCACTGAAGGTGAACGCATCGAAGATCGTCCGCATCTGGTGAATATTTTCAGGGAGTACCGACGCTTTGGTTTTCATACTGCGATTGATGACTTTGGTGCCGGTTATGCCGGACTCAATTTATTATCCGAATACCAGCCCGATATCATTAAAATTGATATGGATTTAGTACGCGGGATTGACGATAATCTGCCAAGACAAGCTATCGTCAATGGCTTAGTCAGCATTTGCAAGACTTTAGACATACAGATCCTGGCCGAGGGCGTAGAAACGCGTCCTGAAAGAGATTTCCTGAGAGCATCTGGGATTGACTTAATGCAGGGGTATTGGTTTTCCAAACCTGTATTCAAAGGCTTGGGAGAAATTCCCGAGCTCGCTTGGGATTAGGTATCAGCGGAGATCAGCTTGCATGCTATTTAAGCTGATCACTCATCATTCACGTGCATAAAGGCAGCGACACTATGAATCAATCGTCGACTTACACCCCGGCAAAAATATGGACACCCCCAGAGCTCGCCACCGGGCGCTTCGCCAATATCAATCGACCCATTGCCGGCCCCACACATACGCGCATCTTGCCGGTGGGCGCACATCCGCTGCAACTGTATTCGCTCGGCACACCAAATGGCGTCAAGGTAACGGTATTGCTGGAAGAATTGCTGGCGGCTGGGCATAGCGGTGCCGAGTATGATGCTTGGCTGATCAATATCAGTGAGGGCGATCAATTCGGCAGCGGGTACACGGAGATCAATCCGAATTCAAAAATTCCGGTGCTGGTTGACCGCAGCGATTCCAGCCCAGTCCGCATCTTTGAGTCAGGCGCGATTTTGATGTATCTGGCCGAAAAATTTTCTGCTTTTCTACCCTCCGGCGGCGCGGCGCGGGCCGAGTGCCTGTCTTGGTTGTTTTGGCAAATGGGTAGCGCGCCATTTCTCGGTGGCGGTTTTGGACATTTTTACGCGTATGCGCCGGAGAAAATCGGCTACGCGATAGACCGTTATGCCATGGAAGTAAAAAGGCAAATGGACGTACTCGACCGCCGCTTGGCCGAGACCGAATATATCGCCGGCGACGAATACAGTATTGCCGATATGGCGATCTGGCCTTGGTATGGCAGTTTGGCGAAGGGACAATTGTACGATGCCGGAGAATTCTTGCAAGTTCAAGACTATACCAATGTGCTGCGCTGGACCGATCAAATCGCTCAGCGTCCAGCGGTAAAACGTGGACGCATGGTGAATCGTGTGTTTGGTGATCCGGCCAGCCAATTACACGAGCGCCACGATGCCAAAGATTTTGATACCAAGACGCAGGACAAACTATGATGACTTTTTACGACTGTAGCACGGCACCGAGCCCACGTCGCGCGCGCATTCTACTGGCCGAAAAAGGCGCGCACTACGAGACGATAGCGGTCGACTTGCGCCAGGGCGAACAACTGAGCCCGGCTTTTCAACTCATCAATCCTCTGTCGACGGTGCCGGCTTTGAAAACCGAAAGCGGCATCATACTGACTGACAATGCCGGCATCAGCGCGTATCTGGAAGCCGTCTATCCAGCCCCGGCATTGATGGGAATCACGGCGGAAGAAAAAGCCGAGATTGCCAGTTGGAATTGGCGGGTGGAATTTGAAGGCTTGCTCGCGGTGGCCGAGGCCTTGCGCAACAGTGCCCCAGCGATGAAGCAACGCGCCTTGCCAGGGCCCGTTAACTACGAGCAAATTCCCGCCTTGGCCGAACGCGGTTTGGCACGGATCCAGCAATTTTTCCTTAGCCTCAACACTCACCTGGAAAACCGCGAGTTCATCGCCACCAAGCGCTTCAGTTTGGTCGACATCACCGCCGTGGTGGCCGTGGACTTCGCGCGCGTGGTGAAATTCAAAGCCGATGAACGCTACCCGCATGTACAGCGCTGGCGGGCGCTGATGGCACAACGAGCGGCGATGTCGCTGTAGCTTGAATCGTGCAGGACGAGCGCCGCGGGGGTGGGGAATCCGGTATAATCTACGGCCTTGCAGCGCTCGATTGCGCACATTTTTTGCGTATTCGCGTTGAGATTTTCGCCCCATAGAGACTGATGAAAGATAATAAAGATAAGTCCACGCTGGAACTGCCCGGCTTGAACATCCTGCCCCCTGCCGTTGCCGAAACGAGAAAATCTACCCGCAAAGCGGGCCATGGGAAAATGGCAAAGCAAGAGCAATTGAATCTGTTGGCCGATTTCGGCATGACCGATACCAGCGGCTTGCCAGCTTGGATCAATGACGAGAATACCGATATCAATGGCTTGCCGATTTGGCGTTGAAGCACTCAGCGCAGCAGCTTGCTGATCTGCTGCCACCGCCGCCGTGACACGCGCAAGCGTTGTTCGGAACCAGATACCACGACTTGCCAAAATGTGCTGACATGCTCAGTCGGCGTACCAACATCACAAAAACGATTGCCGCGTTCGATGCCGAGCACCGCACTGCGTGCTACCAGAGTATTTCTGTGCAAGCGAATGAAGTGATCGGGCATTTCGCGCTCCAGCGTGATGAGCGATTCTTCGGTTAGAAATTCCTTCTCCCGCGTGGCAATGCTGACGTATTTGAAGCCCGCCTGCAAAAACAACACTTCGCGCACCGGCACCAGCACATGGCGACGATGCTCAATGACGGAAAAGAAATCGCGCACCGGCGCGCCCTTCGCGCGCGCACGTTCTCGCACATAGATTATGGCAGCACACAGATTGTGCAGATGTATGCTGACCGGGCCAGATGGCAGCGCGCCGCTGGGTGCCGCCGGAAAAACCACGCAACTGCCGTCGGCCTGACAGCCAATCACGTTTGGCACTACTGCCATCATGTGGCGCAGTTGTGCATGCAAGCGCTGCACCGCAGCGACGTTGGCAACAGCCACCACGATTTCCGGTCGCAGTAGCCGGATTTCTGTCAAGCCGATATCGGTGCTATGGGCAGCGCCGACAATGAGATGGCGACCCTGAGCCGGCAGTGCTGCCAATCTGGCAAACACGCTTTGCCGCTCCGTGACGACATTGGCAATGATAAAAACCCTGGGCACAGTCATGCTTCACCTTTGCGGTAGAAAACGCTCAGTGAAGAAAAATAAATCAAGATCCGCTTGGCGGCTTGAGGAAACTCAAACGCGGCCCATGCGCCGCTTATTGCGCTTCACAGGCTTTATTTACAAAGGCAAACAGGGTTCATTGTTTTATAATCGAGGCAATTCCTTGCAAACGCCTGGTCAATTCATTACCATTTTCGCCTCAACCGCTAATTATTTCATCATGACATCACAATTCCAAAAAAAAACCGAGGCATGGTCTGCCCGCTTCTCTGAACCGGTGTCCGATCTGGTCAAGCGCTATACGGCCTCGGTGTTTTTCGATAATCGCATGGCCGCTGTGGATATCGAAGGCTCGCTGGCGCACGCCGAAATGCTCAGCGCGCAACAGATCATCACGGCCCAGGATTACGCCGATATTTGCCGCGGCATGCAGCAAATCAAAGCGGAAATTGACAGTGGTCAGTTCGAATGGCTGCTCGACCTCGAAGACGTGCATCTGAACATAGAAAAACGCCTGACCGAACTCGTTGGTGATGCCGGCAAACGCTTACATACCGGCCGTTCGCGCAATGATCAGGTGGCCACCGATATCCGCCTGTACTTGCGCGCCGCCATAGACAATATCGTCGTCTTGCTCACCGCTTTGCGCAGCGCGCTGCTCGATTTGGCGGAAAAAAATGCCGAAACAATCATGCCTGGCTTTACCCATATGCAAGTGGCACAACCGATCACTTTCGGCCATCACATTCTGGCCTATGTAGAAATGTTTGGCCGCGATACCGAGCGCATGCAAGATTGCCGCAAACGTGTCAATCGCTTGCCACTCGGTGCCGCCGCCTTGGCTGGCACGACTTTCCCAATCGACCGCGAACGTGTCGCACGCACGCTCGGCTTTGATGAGGTTTGTCAAAATTCACTCGATGCCGTATCAGATCGCGATTTCGCGATTGAATTTTGCGCTGCTGCCGCCTTGGTAATGACGCATATTTCGCGGATGTCGGAAGAATTGGTCATTTGGATGAGCCCACGCATAGGCTTCATCGATATCGCCGACCGTTTCTGCACCGGCTCGTCGATCATGCCGCAAAAGAAAAACCCGGACGTGCCGGAATTGGCGCGCGGCAAAACCGGCCGCGTCAATGGCCATTTGATCGCCCTGCTCACGCTGATGAAGGGCCAGCCTTTGGCCTACAACAAAGATAATCAAGAGGATAAAGAACCCTTGTTCGATACCGTCGATACGCTGGTCGATACCTTGCGTATTTTTGCGGACATGGCTGGCGGCATCAGCGTCAAACCCGAGGCCATGCGCGCCGCCGCCTTGCAAGGCTATGCCACGGCAACCGACTTGGCCGATTATCTGGTCAAAAAAGGCTTGCCGTTCCGTGACGCCCACGAAGCTGTTGCGCATGCGGTACGTACCTGCGTGGAACGTGCTTGCGACCTCAGTGATATGCCGCTGGCGGAATTGCAAACCTATTCCGCCTTGGTCGAGGCCGACATTTACGAGGTATTGACTTTGGAAGGCTCGGTAGCCGCGCGCGATCACGTCGGTGGCACAGCACCTAAGCAAGTCCGTGCTGCGATCGCCAGAGCACGTCAAAAATTGCTGCCGCTGGAGTAAGACGACAATTGATTGGCGCGGCGGCAAAAAAATCGCTGTTTTTGATTGCCGCCCGCCGTGTCTGGCCCTACACTCTTTGAGCCAATTGAGCAAAAACGATAAAAACGGAGATTCCATGTCACGCCAGCTTCATCTTGCACTGAGCGCCGCCCTTTTCGGTTGCGCCACCCTTTCTCATGCCGTCGACCTCCAAATTGGTGTCGCCGAAGCCCTATCCGGTCCGGCCGCTAAATACGGTAGCGCGATCAAAAATGGCTTCGTGCTGGCGGCTGATAGCATCAATGCCAAAGGCGGCGTCAATGGCAATAAGCTCATTCTGGTGATTGAGGATGAACAGGGCAAGAAAGAAGAAGCCATTAATGCCTTCAAGAAATTAATTTTTCAGCATAAAGTACTGATGGCCTTCGGCCCTACCCTATCGAATTCTGCATTCGCTGCCGATCCTATCGCCAATGCCAGCAAAACCGTGGTGTTCGGCACCAGCAATACGGCCGATGGCATCACGGCCATGGGGCCTTTCGTGTTCCGCAACTCGGTCATGGAAGCCGATGTCTTGCCGGTGACAGTGAAAGCAGCGGTGAAACAGTTCAATATCAAGAAGGTCGCGATCATCTACGGTAACGATGATGCCTTTACCAAAAGCGGCTACGATGTCTTCAAAACTGCGTTAAGTGAGCAGAAAATAGCGGTCACGGAAACCGAAACCTATGCCAAAGGCGATGTTGATTTTAAAGCGCAACTGACCAAGATTAAGGCAGCGAATCCCGATGCCATCGTCTGTTCTTGTTTGGCAGAAGAAGCGGCCAACATCATTTTACAAACCCGTTCACTCGGCATGAAGCAAGTTTTTATCGGCGGCAACGGCTTCAATTCGCCTAAGCTGTTTGAGATTGCCAAAGACGCGGCCGATCAAACCTTGATGGGCAGTCCGTGGTCGGCAGAAAACACGGCACCGGCCAATACCCAGTTCATCGCCGCCTACAAAGCGCGTTATGGCAGCGAGCCCGATCAATTCGCCGCCCAAGCTTACGATGCCATGTATATCGTGGCCGAAGCACTCAAGACAGTCAAGTTGAGTGGCAATTTGGAAAAAGACAGATTGGCGCTGCGCCTGGCTTTACCGGCAGTGAAATTCGAAGGAGCAACTGGCAAATTCGCCTTCCGTCGCCCGGTGAGTAAGGATGGCAAAGAAGTTGGCTATGATGCACAGCAGGATGCGATCGTAAATATTGCTAAAGGCGGGAAATTCATTTTATTGAAGTAATCAGTAATGCGGGCTGCAGCCCGCATTACTGCATCGTCAGGCGACTCAGTTCAAAATCACCCTGGCGTTAGTTGGCTGCACAGGCCGATTATTCGCGTGCTCCAAATGCCGAGAAAAGTTTTCGATTTGCTTGGCCGATGCTTCAACCGGGTGTTTGAGCACTAACCAGCGCACTCCTTCGGTACAGGGTGGAGTGGTCAAGGAACCCTCAAAGCGGTAGTAGTCTTTTTGTTTCGGCATTAAATCGGCCGCGGCAAACAGAGCTGGAAGGGTGTTTTTTTGTCCTTTTTCGGCTGGCATCGATGGCCACAATTTATTCAGCGCTGCATTTTCAGCGCCCACCTTAAACATCAAGGCGATCACCACGAGTTCACCATCGTCTGCCGCATGTACAAAGTGCGCTTCGAGTGGGTAGGATTTCCCCATGATCAAATTTTCCGCCGGTGCATGAAAATGAAATTGCTTGAGTGCAAATTTCATGTCGTCAATTTTTATTTGGCTACCTTCGAGATAATTGACTTGTATCGTATGGCCGTTGTTGATCATTTCATTCGCGCCAGCATGATAATTGAAGGCGATCGGAACCAACTGTGCCTTGACGAAACCATGTAAATCCACCGGTGATTGATTCTTACCGCCACAGTCGGCCGACTCTGGCGACAGCTTGGCCCAATGCTCAGGCCCGGTTTCGCCCTCGTAACTCCAGCCACCGTGCTGAGCCAGTGCGAGAGTACTCATCAAACTCAGGGTTAACAACATCCACATTTTTTTCATGTTCGCCTCCATGGGATAAATAGCTTAGTTTCAAGACCGCACCTCAATGCAAGCAGGGGCTCCTTAGAAAATATAGGTGACGATACGGGACTTGTCTAATTGAATTTCATTTTTAATAAAAATTTGTGTGCAATCTGCATATTCGAAATTTTAGTACGGCTACAGCATTGACCATTCCCAGTGCTGCTGGTTCGGCAGCACTGGGACTTAAGCTGCAGCCACCCTACGACTCACCATCAAGGCGCGTACACGATCGATGCGTTGTAACGATCCTCGTGCCGATTGATGGTGACGGAATCGAAGTAAGTGTCGCCAGATAAATTGATCACGTAATTGGTTTGCGTCACATCGGGGGCACCCTGGCCGATTTTGTTGAAGGTTTCGATATGTGCCAAGTTGGCTTCGAACAGTGAGGGCCCGTCACCGAGTACATAGCTGCTGCTCAGCGTGCCGGTCTGATAGCGCATGCTGGCATCGCTGTAACAGCGGTAATTTGCATACACAAGGCCCTCACCCGGATGTAAATACTCAGGGATAGGCGCAGAACTTGTTACTACGCAATAGTTTCTATCGTCACTGTAGCCTAGCGGCTTGCGTTGCCCATCCACATAGTGAATCACGTTGTTATACACTTGCTGGTAATAATTACCCTCATACATAGAGCCGCTGACTCGGGTGCTTTGTTCCCACGCCGGGATGCCGTTGAAGTAAGATTGCGCACGCAGCGCATCTTGCGACCAATTGACCGAGCCCGACAGCCCAGTCGAGTAGCCATTCCGGTCAGACGTGCCGGTAATCCGCAAATTTTTCTGCTGGTAAGTATCTAAAAGATTATAGGTAGCTTCGCCAACAGGAAAGCGGCTGTCTATGGTGTTGCCACCACCGCCACCACCACAGGCGACGAGCAAGCTGGCAGAGCCCATGATGGCGGTGAGCTTGAGCAGGTTTTTGGGGGTAAAAAAAGTCATTGTTTTGTGATCCTATTAGAGTTTTTCCGTCGTCCATGAAAACAATCCATGCCGTGGACTCGATTGTTTCATCATTGATCTACGATACGCAGTTGGTATCGCCATGAAAATCAGACAGGTCTGATTTTTTACATCACATGAATGGGATTAGTACTAAACACGGCAAAACACAGCGCACTGAGTGCCAGCGAGACGCGCCGGCTGCTCGAAAAGAATGTTTACTGATCGCCCAATTGTTGTTTTTCGCGCGTATATTGGTGCTGCCTATTGATTATTATTCGTGTTTATCTATGATGCAGCAGAATATTATTTTGCTCATTGCGTAACGTCCGCCCTTACTCTGTCTGGAACACCATGTTCGAACAACAACTGATCAATGCGCTCTCGCTAGGCAGCGTGTACGCGCTCTTCGCGCTCGGCTTCACTCTTATTTTCGGCGTGCTCGGCGTGATCAATTTGTCGCATGGTGCGATTTTCATGCTTGGCAGCTATATCGCGCTGTTGCTGATCACTTATTTTCATCTGTCCTTGTGGTTGGCGATGGTGTTGGCCATGCTCGCTTGTGGCAGCATCGGTGTAGCGGTCGACTTTCTGGTGCTGCGGCCGTTACGCAAGCGCTCGGCACCGCATTTGGCGCCGATGATTGCGACCATAGGCGTGGCGATCATGATCACGAATATTTCCCAAGGCTGGTTCGGCGCAGAGAATCAACGCTTCCCCTTCGGCACGATCCCCGAAGACAGTTTTAGCTTAGGAAATGTGCATTTAACGGCAGTGCAACTGGCGATTGTAGTGATTTCTTTTGTCTTGATGCTGGCCTTACTGCTCGTCATGCGCCGCACGCAGTTGGGGCGGGCGCTGCGGGCGATTGCCGAATCGCCGAAAGCCGCGTATTTGCTCGGCATTAATGTTGAGGGCTTGTTTTTTCTCACTTCTTTTGCCGCAGCGGCACTCGGTGGGGCGGCCGGTGTGCTGGTCGGGCTGTCTTTCAATGCGATTTCTCCCTTCATGGGGCAACCGATGCTGCATAAGGGCATTGCCGTCATCATCTTGGGTGGCATGGGTGACATCCGTGGTGCCTTGCTCGGTGGCCTGTTCCTCGGCTTTGCCGAAGTCATGACGGTGGCGTATCTGTCCAGCGATTTTCGCGATGCCGTCGCCTTCGGTTTATTATTTTTAATCTTATTGTTCAAGCCAGCCGGCATGTTCGGCAAAACTTCAGAAAGAAAGGCGGGATGATGGCGGAATGGTTTGATGGATTTTGGGCAATCTACAGCAGCGTGATTTTCGGCATAGGCATCAATGCTCTGCTGGCGCTGTCGATTTACCTGACACTTTCCTGCGGCTTGTTGTCGCTGGCGAATGCCGCCTTCATGGGTATCGGTGCCTATACCGCCGCACTGATTACCATGCAGACGGCCTTGCCATTTCCACTCGCGCTGGCCGCCGCTGCAGCGGCACCGGCGCTGGTGGCGTGTCTGATCGGTATTCCGACCTTGCGTCTGTCGGGCGTGTATCTGGCGATGGCAACCTTGGGCTTCGGCGAAGTGGTGCGAGTGATCGTGCTCAACTTGAATTTTACCGGCGGCCCTATGGGTTTGAACGGTATCGAGCTAAAAACCGAGTGGTATCACATCATGTTGGCTTTGGTGCTGGTGTTGCTGTTGTTGGCGCGCTTGCGCGCATCCAAGGTCGGTCGGGCGTTTGAGGCGATTAAAGAAGATGAGATCGCAGCTCGCCTGATGGGGGTGAATGTGGCCGCGTATAAGCTGCTCGCCTTTGTACTCGGGGCCATGATCGCCGGGCTGGCTGGCGGCCTCAATGCCCATTACACGTTCACGATAGGTCCGGGCAATTACGGTTTTGAAAATGCGGTCGATATTTTAACCATGGCCGTGTTCGGTGGCACGGCCAGCCTGCTCGGCCCGCTGATTGGCAGCAGTACTTTGAGCATTTTGCCCGAGCTCATGCATGGTTTGAAAGATTACCGGCTCGCTGCTAACGGCCTCATTCTTATCATTGTCATTCTGTATTTACCTAAGGGCATATGGGATCCGGCCCGCTTGCGGCAATGGCGCAGCGCTATGCGTGCTGCCACTAAAAAATCTTTGTCAGAGGGAGCTTGAATGCTCGCATTAGCTTCAGTCAGCAAACATTTCGGCGGCTTGCAGGTATTGCAAGATGTCAGTTTCAACATGCCTGTCGGTAGTATTTACGGCTTGATCGGGCCCAACGGTGCCGGTAAAACGACTATCGTTAATTTGATCACCGGCTTGCTGCGGCCGACTGCCGGAATGATCAGTTTCAATGGTGAGGATCTGAGCCAGGTCGCACCGCACCAGATTACCGGCCTCGGGATTGCTCGGACATTTCAAAATATCCGTATCTTCAAGGAAATGAGTTTATTGGAGAACGTCGTCGTCGGCATGCATGCGCATTTGAATTATGGGGTTGCCGGTCTCCTGTTTAGCCTACCCTCATTCCGCGCCGCGGAACGACAGGCGCGCGAGCGCGCATTAGAATTACTCAGTTGGGTCAAGCTCGATCACAAGGCGGCGCTGTTGGCTAACAATTTGTCGTATGGTGAGCAACGCAAGCTCGAATTTGCCCGCGCTCTGGCGACGCAACCGAAATTGCTGTTGCTCGATGAGCCGGTAGCGGGCATGAATCCGGCAGAAAAAACTGAATTGATGACAGAAATACGAAACATCCGGGATCGCGGCTTTGCCATTTTCATGATCGAGCACGATATGCGTTTTGTAATGGAATTATGCGATCGCATCGCCGTACTGAATTTCGGCAAAATCATTGCCGAAGGCCCACCTGCGCAAATACGCACTGATCCGCTGGTGATTGAAGCCTATCTGGGTCGGGAGGATGCGGCATGATGCCCTTACTGCGCATAGAGGCACTGCGCGTCGCCTACGGTCAGATCGAAGCGCTCAAAGGTATTTCACTTGCGCTCATGCCAGGTGAAATCACCGCCTTGGTTGGTGCCAATGGGGCTGGCAAGAGCACCACCTTGCTGGCGATCTCAGGATTGATCGCCGCCCAGGCCGGACGCATTCTGTTGGAAGAAAGCGATTTGCGCACGCTCGCGCCACATCACATCGTCAGGCGCGGCGTGGTCCAGGTGGCAGAAGGACGAGCAATCTTAGGCACGCTGACGGTCAGTGAAAATTTGGCGCTCGGTGCCTACACCCGCAACGATAAGGCGGCCATTAGTGCTGACCTCGATTGGGTACTGAGCTTATTTCCGGTACTCAAGAGTCGCGCAACCGGCTTGGCCGGCAATCTCTCTGGCGGCGAACAGCAAATGCTGGCGATTGCGCGCGCGCTCATGGCACGGCCGAAAGTATTGCTGCTCGACGAACCATCGATGGGCTTGGCACCCTTGATGGTGCAGGAAATTTTCCGGGTAATCGGGGAAATCAATCGTGCCGGTTTGACGGTCTTGCTGGTCGAACAAAATGTCCGTCAGGCTTTGAAAATTTCCAGCCAAGCGTATGTGCTGGAAAATGGTGCCATTGTTTTGCATGATAGCGGTGCCAACTTACTCAATAACCCACAAGTGATTGCCGCCTACCTCGGCGGCTGAGTTACTCCCCTCCCCCCTCCTGATCCAAGCTGCCGACGCTTGCCACTGCCAACCACAATGCGGCAGTGGCGGCGCCGCTGAATGCGTGTTATTCCCTTAAAGTTTCTCAAAAAAATTGGGTTTCTAACACTATTTCAGCTCGAAAGTTTCCCCTATGTACGCACTTGTTTTCAGTCAATTGACGTGCGGAAAAAAAATGTTGCTTTTTTGAGAATATTAAAAATATATTAAGTTGAGGTGTCGGCCATCCTTGAATTTGCCATCGAGTGCGTATGTAATAGATAACACATTACGCCAAAATAGAAACTCAAATTTTCGTGACAGCGGACCTTTGCCAGCGCTCTTGCAACACTCCGATGCCATTTCATTCAGTTTAAAAAGGATATGGTATGAACCGGATATTTCGCTCGATATGGAATGCAATGACAGGCACCTCGGTAGCAGTTTCTGAAAATACCAAATCCCATGGCAAAGGCAGACGGGCGGCGAGCGCTGCGACGCCAGCGCAATCTCGCTTCACTTTGCAACTGAAAATTGCCTGTCTCGCGCTACTCTCGGCGTACCCGACGGTACATGCCACTGCGCTGATTTGGTACGCCAGTGGCAACGCCGCTGGTCAAGGCGGCAGCGGAACGTGGGATACCACGACGGCAACATGGTATAACGGCAGCATCTGGGCACCATGGAGCAATGTCGGCACCGATGATGCGGTGTTCAATGCTTCCGCCGCCGCGCCGGGTGGCGGTGACACGGTCACCCTGGCGGGCACCCTCAATATCAGAAATTTAACTTCCAACACGGCGTACACACTGACGGGCGGGACCTTAGGCCTGTCGGCCGGCGGCACCCTCATCACCGCCAATGGCGGCAATCTGACAATAGGTTCTGTGCTGTCTGGCACCGGCCCACTGACTACCGCTGGAACCTCGACCATCATTTTGAGCGGCACCAATACCTTCAGCGGTGCCAGCACCATTGGCGCAGGCAGCATTGTTCAAGTGGGAAACAACGCGACTTCCGGCACTTTCGGTCGCGGCAACATTCAAAATAACGGCACACTGAACTTCGCGCGTAGCGATACCTATACTATGGGCAATCAGCTCAGGGGCGGCGGCACACTCAATCAAAACGGCAGTGGCCTGACCATTCTCAACAATGCCAGCGCTTACACCGGGGTGATCAATATCAATGCCGGTTCGCTCGGCTTATACACCAACGGTGTCAACAACTATTCCGGCAGCGGCATCAATATTAATAACGGCAGCAGCTTGCTGCTCAATGCTTTCGGTGGTGCCAATCGCTACGACTTCAGTACCACGTTTAATTTTGACAGCCATGGTGGTGGCAGCATCATCGGCAATGCCACCCTCAACTGGGTCGAAGGTGGTCGAGGCATCATCTTCAAGACTAATGGCGGCGCAAAAAACAGCATCACCTCGCCCAACGACCTCAATATGAATGGGTCCAGCGCCATCACCTTTGACGTCACGCGTGGCAGCGATGCCGTCAGCGATCTCGACATCAATGTGGGCATGGGCAATAGCGGTGGTTCACTGATCAAACTCGGTACCGGCATTGCGACCCTGACCTCCCCCAACATCATCGGTGACTATAATGGCACCACCATCACTGGCGGTACGCTGCAAGTCGGCAACGGCGGTTCGACTGGTGTGTTAGGCGTCGGTACCGTCACTAACAATGCGACTTTGGCGATCAATCTCAATAACAGCACGACGCTTAGCGATCCCATCATTGGCACAGGTGACTTTAAGCAACTTGGTAGCGGCACCACCATTCTGGCTGACGCCAACACTTACAGCGGCACCACGACAATCAGCGCCGGTACCTTGCAGGTTGGCGATGGCACTACTATCGGTAGCCTTGGCACGGGCAATGTCGTCAATAACAGCAGCCTCGTCTTCAATCGCAGCGACAGTCTGAGCGTCGCCAACCAAATCAGCGGCACTGGCAATTTACTACAAAATGGCAGCGGCACCGCCATCCTGGGCGGTAACAATACCTACAGCGGCACCACGACGATCAGCGCCGGCACGCTGCAGGTTGGCGCTGGCAGCACTGCCGGCACCCTCGGTACTGGCAGTGTCGTCGATAACGGCAGCCTCACTTTCAATCGCAGCGACAGCCTGAGCGTCGCCAACCAAATTAGCGGCACTGGCAAATTACTGCAAAATGGCATTGGCACCGCCATTTTGACCGCCGCCAACACTTACAGCGGCACCACGACGATCAGCGCCGGCACGCTACAGGTTGGCGCTGGCAGCACTGCCGGCACCCTCGGTACTGGCAGTGTCGTCGATAACGGCAGCCTGGCTTTCAATCGCAGCGACAGCCTGAGCGTCGCCAACCAAATCAGCGGCACTGGCAAATTACTGCAAAATGGCATTGGCAGCGCCATTTTGACCGCCGCCAACACTTACAGCGGCACCACGACGATCAGCGCCGGCACCTTGCAGGTCGGTGCTGGCAGCACTGCCGGCACCCTTGGCACAGGTAATGTCGTCAACAACAGCAGCCTCGCCTTCAATCGCAGCGACAGCCTGAACGTCGCCAACCAGATCAGCGGCACCGGCAATTTACTGCAAAATGGTATTGGCACCGCCATACTGGCAGGTGCCAACACGTACAGCGGCACCACGACGATCAGCGCCGGCACCTTGCAGGTCGGTGCTGGCAGCACTGCCGGCACCCTTGGCACGGGTAATGTTGTCAACAACAGCAGCCTTGTCTTCAATCGCAGCGACAGCCTGAGCGTCGCCAACCAGATCAGCAGCACTGGCAATTTACTGCAAAATGGCATTGGCACCGCCATTTTGACCGCCACCAACACTTACAGCGGCATCACGACAATCAGCGCCGGTACGCTACAGGTCGGTGCTGGCAGCACTGCCGGCACCCTTGGCACGGGTAATGTCGTCAACAACAGCAGCCTCGCCTTCAATCGCAGCGACAGCCTGAGCGTGGCCAACCAAATCAGCGGCACTGGCAATTTACTGCAAAGTGGCATTGGCACTGCCATATTGGACGGTGCCAACACTTACAGCGGCACCACGACGATCAACGCCGGCACCTTGCAGGTTGGCGCTGGCAGCACTGCCGGTACCCTCGGTACTGGCAATGTCATCAATAGTAGCAGCCTCGCCTTCAATCGCAGTGACAGCCTGAGCGTCGCCAACCAAATCAGCGGCACTGGCAATTTACTGCAAAATGGCATTGGCAGCGCCATTTTGACCGCCGCCAACACTTACAGCGGCACCACGACGATCAGCGCCGGCACCTTGCAGATCGGTGCTGGCAGCACTACCGGCACCCTCGGTACTGGCAGTGTCGTCGATAACGGCAGCCTCGCTTTCAATCGCAGCGACAGCCTGAACGTCGCTAACCAGATCAGCGGCACCGGCAATTTACTGCAAAATGGTAGCGGCACCACCATTCTGAGCAACAGCAGCGCCAACACTTACAGCGGCACGACGACCATCAGCGCCGGCACCTTGCAGGTCGGTGCTGGCAGCACTGCCGGTACCCTCGGTACTGGTAGTGTCGTCGATAACGGCAGCCTCGCCTTCAATCGCAGCGACAGCCTGAGCGTCGCCAACCAAATCAGCGGCACTGGCAATTTACTGCAAAATGGCATTGGCACCGCCATTTTGACCGCCGCCAACACTTACAGCGGCATCACGACAATCAGCGCCGGTACACTACAGGTCGGTGCTGGCAGCACTGCCGGTACCCTTGGCACGGGTAATGTCGTCAACAACAGCAGCCTCGCCTTCAATCGCAGCGACAGCCTGAGCGTGGCCAACCAAATCAGCGGCACTGGCAATTTACTGCAAAACGGAATTGGTACTGCCATACTGGACGGTGCCAACACTTACAGCGGCACCACGACGATCAACGCCGGCACCTTGCAGGTTGGCGCTGGCAGCACTGCCGGTACCCTCGGTACTGGAAATGTCATCAATAATAGCAGCCTCGCCTTCAATCGCAGTAACAGCCTGAACGTCGCCAACCAGATCAGCGGTACCGGCAATTTACTGCAAAACGGAATTGGTACTGCCATACTGGACGGTGCCAACACTTACAGCGGCACCACGACGATCAGCGCCGGCACGCTACAGGTTGGCGCTGGCAGCACTGCCGGTACCCTCGGTACTGGCACTGTCATCAATAATAGCAGCCTCGCTTTCAATCGCAGCGACAGCCTGAACGTCGCCAACCAGATCAGCGGCACCGGCAATTTACTGCAAAGTGGCATTGGCACCGCCATTTTGACCGCCGCCAACACTTACAGCGGCATCACGACAATCAGCGCCGGTACGCTACAGGTCGGTGCTGGCAGCACTGCCGGTACCCTTGGCACGGGTAATGTCGTCAACAACAGCAGCCTCGCCTTCAATCGCAGCGACAGCCTGAGCGTCGCCAACCAGATCAGCGGCAGCGGCGGTGTATTGCAAGATGGCAGCGGCACCACCATTCTGAGCAACACCAGCCCCAACACTTATAGTGGCCCGACAACGATCAGCGCCGGCACGCTGCAGGTCGGTGCTGGCGGCACCAGTGGTTCTCTCGGTACCGGTGCTGTGACCAATAACGCCGCCCTGGTGTTGAATCGCAGTGACAGCGCCAGTTACGCCAATGACATTGGCGGCAGCGGCAGTTTGACCCAAGCGGGCAGCGGCACCAGCATCCTGAGCGCGACCAATAGTTATACTGGGCTGACCACAGTCAATGCCGGCACGCTGCAAATCGGTGCGGGTGCTAGCAGCGGTTCACTTGGCAGCGGCAGTGTGACTAATAATGCCAGCCTCGCGTTCAATCGCAGCGATACAGCTACCGTCGCCAACGCCATCAGCGGCAGCGGGGCTGTGCTACAAAATGGCAGCGGCGTGACAGTGCTGAGCGCAGCGAACACTTATAGCGGTGCTACCTTACTCAATCAAGGCACACTGCGTGCCGACATCATCAATGCCTTCGGCACGAACTCGGCGCTGTCTGCCAACGCCGGAACGACGCTCGATCTGGCTGCTTACAATCAAAACATCGGCAGCTTGGCCGGCAGTGGCAACGTCAGCAACAGTGGCGCGAGTTCAGCGCTCTTAAATACCGGTAACAATAATGCCTCCAGCACGTTTGCCGGCACGATAAGCGACGGTAGCGGCGGTGTGGCCCTGACCAAGAGTGGCAGTGGCACGCAGACCCTGTCCGGCAGCAACACTTATAGCGGCAACACCACCATTGCCGCCGGCACTTTGGCCGCCGGCGCTCTCAATAGCTTGAGCAGTAGTTCGGCGCTCAGCACGGTAGCTGGTGCGACCCTGAATGTCGGCGGCTACAATCAAAGCATCGCCGCGCTCAGCGGCAGCGGCGGTATTGTGACGAACGGCGGGCTGACTGCGGCCGTGCTGACGACGGGTACAAACAATGCCAGCAGCACTTACGCCGGCACGATACAAAATGGTAGTGGCGCACTAGGTTTGACGAAAGTGGGTAGTGGCACGCAAACGTTAACTGCTGCCAACAGTTATAGCGGTGTGACCAGCATCAACGCCGGCACGCTGCAAATCGGTACCGGTAGCAGCTCCGGCTCGCTCGGCAGCGGTGCCGTCATCAATAACGCCAGCCTGATATTCAATCGTAGCGACAGCATCACGCTCAACAACAATATCAGCGGCACGGGCAGTTTGACGCAAAACGGCAGCGGCACTCTCATCCTCGCGGCGGCCAATAGCTATACCGGCGCAACCACGCTCAGCCGCGGCGTCTTGAGCGCCGCCATCAGTAATGCCTTTGCCAGCAGTTCTGGCCTCACTACCAACACCGCTGGCAGCTTTGATCTGGCCGGCTTCAACCAAGCTATCGCGTCCTTGAATGGCAGTGGCGGTACCGTCACTAACAGCAGTAGCACTGCCGCCGTGCTCAGCACCGGTAGCGCTAACGGCACGGACAATTTTGCTGGTGTGATCAGCGACGGTGTCGGCCAAGTTTCTTTGAGCAAGCTTGGCAGCGGTACGCAGACTCTGTCCGGCAGCAATACCTATAGCGGCAGTACCGCGATTAGCGCCGGCACCCTGGCCGCTGCAGCCACCAATACCTTAAGCAGCAATTCGGCCTTGAACATTGCATCCGGTGCAATCCTCGACCTGGGCGGCTTCAATCAAAGCGTCGCTGCACTCGCTGGCAGCGGTGGCAGTGTGACTAACAATGGCCTCGTTGCCGCCGTGCTGACTAGCGGTGCAAATAATGCCGCCAGCAACTTTGCCGGCATACTACAGGATGGCACGGCCAGCCTGGCCTTGACAAAAACCGGCACTGGCACGCTGACGCTCTCTGGCAGCAGTACCTACAGCGGCACCACCACGATTACCGCTGGCACGCTGGCCGCCGCGACCAACAATGCGTGGAGCAGCAATTCGGCCGTCAGCACGGTGGCCGGTGCCACTCTCGATCTCGGTGGGTTTAACCAAACCATCGCTTCGCTGGTCGGCAGCGGCGGCAGCGTCACCAACTCTGGTGCAACAGGCGCAGCCTTAACGATGGGCGGCGACAACAGTTCCGGCACTTTCGCCGGTATTCTGCAAGATGGCTCGGCGACGACTGGCTTGACTAAAGCCGGCAGAGGCAGTTTGACTCTGTCCGGCAACAATACTTACAGCGGGGCCACCACTCTGAATCATGGTAGCTTGATTGCCGGTGTCGTCAATGCCCTCGGAAATAATTCGGCGCTACAAACCGCCAGCGGCACGACGCTTGATCTCGGTGGTTATCATCAAACGCTGGGCTCGCTGTCGGGCACCGGCGGCACGGTCACCAATAGTGGCGCTGCCAGCGTTGTACTCACGAGTGGTGGCAATAATACTGCCAGCCAATTCGCCGGCGATATCACGGATGGCACTGGCACGATCGCGTTGACGAAAGTCGGCAGCGCCACCCTGAGCCTTTCCGGCACCAACACTTACAGTGGTGCCACCACGATTAGCGGCGGCACCTTGGCCGCTGCTGCCGTCAATGCTTTCAGTAATAATTCGGTCGTCAGCACCGCCGCCGGTGCCACACTTGACCTCGGCGGATTTAATCAAACTATCGCCGCTCTGTCCGGCAGTGCCGGTACCGTCACCAATAGCGGTGCCAGCGCAGCCGTGCTCAACACCGGCGGCAATAACAGCTCCGGCAGTTTTGCCGGCACCATCAAAGATGGCGCGGCCAGCTTGGCGTTGCTCAAAACCGGTAGCGGCACCCTCAGCCTGAGCGCTGCGAATACTTATAGCGGTGGCACGACGATACAAGACGGCACGCTGAATTTGGATTTTTCTGCCGTCGGCGCACCGGCAAGTAATATCTTGGCGGCGGGTTCGGCCTTGACGTTACAGAACGGCACGCTGGTCGTCACTGGCCGGGCGGGACAAAACAATGGCGTCATACAAAGCTTGAGTGGTACCGTCAACAATTCCGGTAGCGATGCTGGTACGCTGAAATTTATTCAAAATGGGGCTCTCGATATCGACCTCAACCTCGGTGCACTCAATCCCAGCAGTAGCACCAATTTTGTCGGCGCGACTGGCGTGACAGTGGGTGCACGTTTCATCACCAGCTCCAGTGCCGGGGCCAACAATGCTCAGACTCAATTAGGCGGTGGCTCACTGTGGAATGGCGTAACTTTTGCATCAATTCAAAGTTTCGGTGGCATCAATTATGTCGTGGCGCTGCAAGCCCCGGTACAGACGGTGTATTCTGATCCTGCGGTCGGCCAAGTAGCGATACCGAATCTTGCCGCCGGCAATGCATTGGTCAGCTTAGTCAATGGCGGCACCAGTCAGGGGCCGAATTATTTGACCAGCAGCACGACGACGATTCAATCTTTACTGATGTTACAGAGCACAGCGCCGACAATCGTGGCGATGAATCACAATTCGCCTAGTGATACCTTGGTCCTTGGTAGCAATACCAGCAACAGCGCCACCGGCACGATTGCCTTGGCCAATGGCGCACAAGCCTTGACCGTAGGCCAGAGTCCTAACCAAGGGGTGCTGACTGCAGGTATTGCCGGGCCATCAACGCTCAATCTGAGCAATGCCAGCCATACTTCTGTACTCAGCATTAATTCCATCATCAGCGACAATGCCGCTGGTGGCCCCGTTTCACTCAATGTCGCCAACTCGGCAGCCGGCACCACGGTGCTGGCTGGCAACAACAACTACACCGGCACCACCCGAATAGGGTCCGGTACCTTACAAGTCGGGGCCGGCGGCAGCAGCGGCAGCCTCGGTAGCGGTGCAGTCATTACCGATGCCACCCTGGCCCTCAATCGCAGCGATGCCATCACGCTCGCCAATGCCATCAGCGGTAGCGGTGGTCTCAGCCAAATCGGTAGTGGCACAACCACGCTCAGCGGCAGCAATAGCTACAGCGGCGCTACCGCCATCAGCGCCGGCACACTGCGCGGCGGGGCCGCGAATGTCTTAGGTAGTAACTCGGCACTGAGCACAGTCGCCGGTGCCAGCCTCGATGTGGGCGGCTATGACCAAGCCATCGGTTCGCTCGCCGGCAGCGCTGGCACGGTCACCAATAGCGCCACGGCAGCGGCCACACTCAGCATTGGCAGCGACAATAGCTCCACCAGCTTCGCCGGTACCATACAAGATGGCACGGCTGCAGTCGCTCTGAGCAAAACCGGCAGCGGTACTCTGACCTTGAGCGCCACTAATACCTATAGCGGTGCCACCACGATTAGCAGCGGCACGATCAGCGCTTGTGCGCTCAATGCAATCGGCAGCAATTCTGCGCTCACTACCAGCAGTGGTACCAGCTTGGATTTGTGTGGTTATAAGCAAACCATCGCTTCGCTGGCTGGTAGCGGCGGTACGGTGACCAACAGCGGTAGCAATGCCGCACTGTTAATCACTGGCAGTAATAACAGCAATACCAGCTTTTCCGGCGTGCTCAGTGACGGCAACAGCGCTGTCGGTCTGACTAAAACCGGTAGCGGCATCCAAACTCTGGCCGGCAACAGTAGCTACAGCGGGGCTACCACGATTATCAGCGGCAGCTTGGCCGCCGCCGCCCTCAATGCCTTGAGCAGTAACTCGGCCGTCACGACCCAAGCCGGTGCGACCCTCGATGTCGGCGGCTACGACCAAACCATCGCCTCTCTGTCGGGCAGCGGCGGCAGTGTTACCAACAATGGGACGACAGCAGCCAACTTGACGAGTGGCGGCGACAACCACTCCAGTAGCTTTGCCGGAAGCATACAGGATGGCACGGCCGCCCTGGCACTGACAAAAACCGGCAGCGGCAAGCTCACCCTCTCCGGTACCAATACCTACAGCGGTGCCACTACCATCGCCGCCGGCAGCTTGGTCGGCGCTGCCAGTAATGCCTTGAGCAGCAATTCTCACGTCAGCACCGCCGCCGGCGGCACGCTTGACCTCGGTGGCTTTAATCAAGCCATCGCCGCCCTGTCTGGTAGCGCCGGCACTGTCACCAACAGTGGTGCCAGCGCCGCCGTGCTTAGCCTGGGTGGCAATCAGAGCTCCGGCAGTTTTGCCGGCATCATGCAAGATGGCGCAGCCAGTCTGGCGCTGCTGAAAACCGGCAGCGGCATGCAAACTCTGAGTGCGGCGAATAACTACAGCGGCGGGACGACGATACAAGCCGGCACACTGAACTTGGATTTTTCCGCCGCTGGTGCACCGCTGACAAATATTTTAGCGGCCGGCTCGGCCTTGATTTTGCAGGACGGCACTTTACTGGTCACCGGACGCGCAGGCCAAAACAATGGCGTCATACAAACATTGAGCAGCACCACCAACAGTATCGGTGCCGGTACGCTGAAATTCAATCAAAATGGCGCCCTTGATATCGATCTCAACCTCGGCGCGCTCGCCACCAACAGCACGACCAATTTTGTCGGCGCGACCGGCGCCACAATTGGTGCGCGTTTCATCACCAGCAGCAGTGCCGGGGCCAATGACGCACAGACTCAAATCGGTGGAGGTTCCCTCTGGAATGGCGTGAATTTTGCATCCATTCAAAACGTCGCTGGCATCAATTACGTCGTGGCTCTGCAAACCGCTGCACAAAACGTGTATTCCGATCCAGCCGCCGGTCCCGTGGCGATACCAAATATTCCGGCCGGAAACGCGGTGGTGCAGTTAGTCAATGGCGGCAGTGCCTCAGGGCAGAATTATTTAGCCAGCAGCACAACGACGATACAATCCTTACTGATGTCACAGAGTACGGCACCGACGGTGCTGGCGATGAACCACAATTCGCCCAATGACAGCTTGGTCATCGGTAGCAATACCAGTAACAGCACCACCGGCACGATTGCCTTGGCCAATGGCGCGCAAGCTTTGACCATAGGCCAAAGTCCTAACCAAGGGGTGCTGACTGCCGGCATTGCCGGGCCATCAACGCTCAATCTGAGTAATGCCAGCCCTACTGCGGTACTGAGCATTAATTCCATCATCAGCGACAATGCCGCTGGCGGCCCCGTGTCACTCAATGTGGCCAACACGGCGGCCGGCACCACTGTGTTAGCCGGCAACAGCAGCTACACCGGTACGACCACCATCGGTACGGGCACCTTACAAGTTGGCGCAGGCGGCAATAGCGGCAGCTTAGGCAGTGGTGCCGTCAGCGATAGTGGCACGCTGGCACTTAATCGCAGCGATGCCTTGAGCTTGGCCAATGCCATCAGCGGCAGCGGCGGTGTCAGTCAGATCGGCAGCGGCACGACTACTCTGAGCGGCAGTAACAGCTACACCGGTGCCACCAGCGTCAGCGCCGGCACTCTGGCGGCTGGAGCGGTCAATGCCTTTGGCAGCAACTCTGCGCTGAGTACCGCGGCCGGTGCCACGGTTGATCTCGGGGGCTACAACCAAACCGTCGGTTCGCTCGCCGGCAGCGGCGGCAGCGTCACCAACAGCGGCAGCAGCCCGGCCACACTCAGCAGCGGCGGCGACAACAGCTCAACGATTTTTGCTGGCACCATACAAGATGGCACGGCCGCGGTCGCCCTGAGCAAAACCGGCAGCGGCACCCTGACTCTGACCGGCACGAACACCTACAGTGGTGCCACCACAGTCAGCAGCGGTACCCTGGCGGCCGGAGCCGTCAATGCTTTCGGTAGCAATTCTGCCGTCAGCACGGCCGCCGGTGCCAATCTCGATCTCGCTGGCTATAATCAAAGCATCGGTTCTTTGGTCGGCAGTGGCGGCAATATCAGCAACAGTGGCACGGCAGCCGCATTGCTGACTACCGGCGGCAATAATGCGACGAGTAATTTTGCCGGCACCATCGCTGACGGCGTCGGCATCGTCGCCTTCAGCAAAACCGGTAGCGGCACCCAAACTCTGTCCGGCAGCAATACTTATACCGGAACAACCACCATCAGCGCCGGCACCTTGGCTGCTGGGGCAGTCAATGCTTTCGGCAGCAACTCGGCCGTCAGCACCGGCGCCGGTGCCAGCCTTGATCTGGGCGGTTATAACCAAGCCATCGGCTCGCTCACTGGCAGCGGCGGCAGCGTCACCAACAGCGGCAGCAGCCCGGCCACACTCAGCAGCGGCGGCGACAACAGCTCCACGGCTTTTGCTGGCACCATACAAGATGGCACGGCCGCGGTCGCCTTGAGCAAAACCGGCAGCGGCACCCTGACTCTGGCCGGCACGAACACCTACAGTGGCGCCACCAACGTGACTGCCGGCACGCTCAGCGCCGGTGCGGCCCAAGCCTTGAGCCCGAACTCGGCCGTCAGCATCGCCGGCACGGCCAGCCTCGATCTCGGCGGTTTTAATCAAACCATCGCCTCCTTGGCCGGCACTGGCGGTAACGTCACCAACAGTGGGCTCACCGCCGCCGTGCTCAGCGCTGGCGCCGATAACAGTTCCACCAGCTTTGCCGGCAGCCTCATCGATGGCCTCGGCACGGTAGGCTTGAGCAAAGCAGGCAGTGGCACGCTAAGCTTGTCTGGCAGCAACACCTACAGCGGTGCCACCACGCTGACCGCCGGCACCCTCAGCGCTACGGCCGCGAATGCACTGAGCCCGCATTCTGCCATCACACTGACCAGCACCAGCACGCTCGATCTGGGTGGTTACAATCAACTGATCGGTTCGCTGGCCGGCACTGGCAGCGTCACCAATAACGGTGCCACTGCCGCGCAACTGAGCAGCGGTGGCGACAACAGCTCGAGTAATTTTTCCGGTATTCTCAGCGATGGCAGCGCCGCACTCGGTTTGGCTAAGGTCGGTAGCGGCACGCTGACACTGTCTGGTGCCAATACCTACAGCGGTGCCACCACCGTCAGCGGCGGCACGCTCAAAGCTTGTGCCAGCAACGCCCTAGGTAACAATTCAGCGCTCAGCACTGTCGCCGGGGCCAGCGTCGATTTGTGCGGCTTCAATCAAAACGTCGGCTCGCTCGCCGGCAGCGCCGGCAGTATCACCAACACTGCCGCCGCGGCGGCCGAACTCAAGCTCGGTAACGACAACAGCTCGACCAGTTTCGCCGGCTCGATTGCCGATGGCGCTGGCACGGTCGCTATCAATAAAATCGGCAGCGGCACCACCACTCTCAGCGGCAGCAATAGCTACAGTGGCAGCACCACCATCAACGCGGGTACACTGCTCGCCGGTGCAGCAAATACCCTTAGCCCGGCCTCGGCTTACACCGTGGCAGCAAAAGCGAAGCTCGATCTGGCCGGATTCAATCAGACGGTGGCGAGCTTAAGCAACAGCGGCACGGTCTCGCTGCTTGGCAGCGTAGCGGGCACAACGCTCACCGTCAACGGTGCTTACACTGGCAATGGCGGGACTTTGCAATTGGGCAGCAATCTTTCTGCTGCTGGCGTTTCTGACATGCTGGTCTTGAATGGCCCGACTGCCAGTGCCAGCGGCAAAACCACGGTACAAATCGTCAATCTCGGTGGGCTCGGTGGATTAACCAGCGGCAACGGTATTAAAGTGATTGCTGCCCAAAATGGGGCCACCACCACGGCACAAACGTCAAAAGATGCCTTTGCCTTGGCCGGCTCGACCGCCGTACCGTTGAGCGTACCCGGAACCATGCGCGCCAGCAGTGCTGCCGTGCTGGCCGCTGTGACTACCCCTCACGTCGATGCCGGCGCCTACCAATACCGCTTGTATGCCGGTGACCTCAGCGGCGCTGGTCAAGACTGGTATTTGCGCTCGCAATTGACAGCACCGGCACCGTCTAACCCATTAGCTCCATCGGATCCGGTAACCGCCCCAGTCACGACTTACCGCATCGAAGTGCCGCTGTTCGCCGCGCTGGCAGCCCAAACGCGTCAAGCTGACTTGAGCATGTTGGGCAATCGCAGTCATCGTAATGGCGACGACAATCAACATACACAATCGATCGATCCACTCGACGCCCAGGCTCGGCACGCTTGGGGGCGTCTGCTCAGCACGCAGATCAACTCGGCCCAAGACGGCGCAGTGCAACAAAGCAGCACCGGTCGCCTGAATGGCTTCCAAGCCGGCACCGATGTGTATGCCGACAAACAACTGCGCGGTGGCGTCTATGTCGGCAAGCTTGACGGCAACGCCAGCGTCAGCGGCTTTGCCGGTGGCACCACCGGTTTGGTCGGCAATACCGACATTCGTTCCGAATACAAGGGTGCATATTTAACCTACACCAACACGGCCGCGCATTATTATCTCGATGCCGTGCTGCAGAGCGGCACCCACCACTACAGCATCACACCAATCGGCAGCATGGCCAGCAATGCTAAAGGCAGTACCCTCAGCACTTCTTTAGAAGCTGGCTGGACCTTACCAATCAGCGCAGGGATGACGCTGGAGCCGCAATTGCAGTTGATCCACCAAGATGTGCGTTTCGATGATGCCGCGATTTCCGGTGCCACGGTCGAGCAACACAATGCCGCCGGCTGGGTAACGCGCGCCGGTTTGCGCCTCAAAGGGCAGACCAGCACCGCAATCGGGGTTTTGCAACCGGATGTCAGCGTCAATGTGTATCGTGCCAACTCGGGCAACAGCATCACGCGCTTCGTCAATTTGCCATCCAGCACCGATATTGCCAGCAGCAGCGGCTATACGGCGCTTGAACTCAGTGCCGGCTTTAACTTGGCCTTGAATCAGCAATTCAGCGTGTATGGCCATGTTGATCGACTCGAGCGCACTGGCCAAGGCCATGCCGGCAGCACCGCTGCTTCAATCGGGGTGTTGTGGCATTGGTAGACAAAAAATGACAAACGGCACTGCGGTGCCGTTTGTCATTTGTCATTTGTCGTTCCAGCGCTGGCAAGCAGAGTAATTAACTGCCAGCGATCATCATTTTCTCGATCAAAATCGAGCCGGTTTGCTTGGTGCCACGCACCAAGGTATCGGCACCGATGGCAAGAATTTGTTGAAACATATCGCGCATATTGCCGGCGATGGTGATCTCTTCAACCGGATACTGAATCACCCCATGCTCCACCCAAAAACCGGAAGCTCCACGAGAGTAATCACCAGTAACGTAGTTGACGCCCTGCCCCATCAATTCGGTCACTAACAAACCGCTACCCATTTTTTTGAGCATCGCGGCAAAATTATCGCTCGCCTTGGTTTGACTGGAAGTCAGCGACAAATTATGCGAACCGCCGGCGTTACCGGTAGTTTGCATACCCAGCTTACGCGCCGAATAGCAGGACAGAAAATATCCTTGCAACACCCCTTGATCGACCACGGTACGCCGCGTGGTCTTGACGCCTTCATCATCGAACGGAGAAGAACCGACCGCACCGAGCACATGTGGATCTTCCAGCACCTGTATATGCTGCGGAAAAACTTGCGTACCGAGTGAATCGAGCAAAAACGAGGATTTACGATACAAAGCCCCGCCCGAGGTGGCTTGTACGAAGGAGCCGAGCAAGCCGGCTGCCAACGGTGCTTCAAACAAGACCGCGCAGTGACGCGTCGACAGTTTGCGCGCATTCAAGCGTGCCAAGGCGCGTTCGGCAGCGTAACGCCCGATCGCTTCCGGCGAGGCCAATTGCTTGGGATTGCGGTGCGAGGAATACCAATCGTCGCGCTGCATCTTGGCACCCTTGCCAGCGATAGGCGCGACCGATATCGTGTGCCGAGAAATCGGATAACCACCGAGAAAACCGCGCGAGTTCGCCGCGATGAAATGTGATTGTTGAACGTGTACCCCCGCCCCCTCACTGTTGCTGATGCGTGGATCCACATCAAAAGCAGCTGCTTCGGTACGCTGCGCCAGTTCGATCGCCTGTTCTGCCGTAATCAGCCAAGGATAGCAGAGCGCCAGATCGCGCGGTGCCATTTCCAGCAGCTCGGCATCGGGCAAACCGGCACAGTCGTCTTCGGCAGTGAAGCGCGCAATGTTGTAGGCCGCATCGACGGTATCACGCAAGGCTTGGGTAGAAAAATCGGAGGTGCTGGCATTGCCGCGACGCTGACCGATATACACGGTAATACCGATGCCCTTATCGCGATTCTGCTCTATCGTTTCGACTTTGCCTTTGCGGACACTGATCGATAAACCGCTGCCCTCACTGATTTCTACGGCGGCATCGGAAGCGCCTTTTTCTTTAGCAAAAAGCAACATATCCTGTGCAATTTGTTTCAACTGCTCGGATGAATGGGTAAACACTGGTTTGCTCATGGACACGGTTTCTGAAGTAAATTTCTGAATGAAGACTACGCAAAGAATGCTGAGCTGAAGGTCGGTTCGCAATGCATGGTAGACCAAACACACATCATAACGGAAAAATCACTAAACTTTCAGGCTCTGCAGCCGGGATTTTTGCCGATATCCTGCCAGAGAGCCCCCTAAAGAGGGTATCATAGCAGCCGTTTCTTTCAGTTTATAGTAAAGGCGCAGAATTATGCCAAATCCAAATCGTGGCTCATGTGGCTACCAGTCTAACGAGTTTGAAGAAGAGTACGACCGTCCTTCCAAATCCCAGCTCAAGCGCGAAATGACCGCGCTGCAAAAACTCGGCCAAGAACTGGTCGAACAACCGCGTGATCGCGTCAAACGGGTACCGATGCCGGAAGACGTGCGCGATGCCATCCTGACTTGTCAGCAAATCACCAGCCACGAGGGTCGGCGTCGGCAAATGCAGTATGTCGGCAAAAGAATGCGCACGCTCGATGAGAGCGAAGTCGCATTGATCCAAAAAACCATAGACAGCTGGAAAGGCGCCTCGAAATCCGAGACCGCCGCCATGCATGCGCTCGAACGTCGCCGTGACAAATTGCTCAGCGATGACAATGCACTGACCGAGCTGATGGTCGAACATCCTGAGCTCGACGTGCAGCAATTGCGCACCATGATACGCAATGCCCGTAAAGAGCAAGCCGAAAACAAACCACCAAAAGCTTACCGCGAAGTGTTCCAATTGCTCAAGCAATTGCAAAAAGCTGCTGCCGGCGATGCCGAACTGGTGGATGCCGATGCTGAGGACGAGGACGATGACGCCTATTGATACCATCACGACCGAACGCGCCCTGCGCATCGGTTTGGTGTCGATTTCCGACCGCGCCTCGGCCGGCGTTTATCAAGACCAAGGCTTGCCGGCCTTGCAGCAGTGGTTAACTGCCGCACTGACCAGCCCTTGGGAAGTGGAAACGCGCCTGATCCCCGATGACCGCATGAGCATCGAAGCCACCTTGATCGAACTGGTTGATCAAGCCCACTGCGATCTGGTGCTGACCACCGGTGGTACTGGCCCGGCCCGCCGCGACGTCACGCCCGAAGCGACCTTAGCCGTAGCCAGCAAAGCCATGCCGGGCTTCGGCGAACAAATGCGCCAGATCAGCCTGCACTTCGTACCGACGGCGATTTTATCGCGGCAGTTGGCCGTCATTCGTGAAACTACCGATCATGCCGCGCTGATTCTGAATTTACCCGGGCAACCGAAAGCAATCAAAGAAACCTTGGAAGGCTTGAAAGACAGCGAGGGCAAGCAGCTCGTCGCCGGTATTTTTGCCGCCATTCCGTATTGCATCGACCTCATCGGCGGCCCGTACAGCCGCACCAACGCCGCGGTGTGCCAAGCATTCCGCCCGAAATCGGCGCAACGTCCGCCGGCCTGATTGACTACTTTCGACCAAGCGACCATGAACCCATTACTCGACACCATAGAACTGGAAAGTGCGCCCAACCCGAGCGCCGCCATCATCTGGATGCACGGCCTCGGTGCCGATGCCAATGATTTTGTCCCCATCGTCAAAGAACTCGATTTGCGTGCTTGCCCAGCTTTACGCTTTGTGTTTCCGAACGCGCCGAGCATCCCGGTAACGATCAATGGCGGCTACGTGATGCGCGCTTGGTACGACATACTCGGCACCGACATCGCCAAACGCGAAGATGAAAACGGCTTGCGTCAATCGCAACTGGCGATAGAACAATTGATAGAACGTGAAATCGCCCGCGGCATACCGGCCGAACGGATTATCTTGGCCGGTTTTTCACAAGGCTGCGCCATGGCCTTACAAACCGGCTTGCGCTATCCGCACAAACTGGCCGGCTTCTTGTGCTTATCCGGCTACGTACCGCTGCGCGATGTGGTCGCAGCCGAACGCAGCCCAGTGAATCAAGCGACGCCCGTGTATCTGGCCCACGGCAATGCCGACACAGTAATTCCGCTGGCACGTGCCGAGCAATCGCGCGATTTGCTGATCGACTTAGGCTACCCAGTCGCCTGGCATGAATACCGGATGGCGCATTCGGTCTGCGGCGAAGAAATTGCCGACATCAGCCGCTGGCTCAGCAGCGTCTTCGCACAACCGGCTTAAGCTACGACACCGAGCAGAGTGCCCCCTGCTCGACTCACTCAGACCAAGGCTTTCCAAGTCTGCAGATCAATCTGCACTTGCGTGTCGCCAGCCGACATCCAAATTTGCCCATCCTGTATCGTGCATTGTAATTGCATAGAACGTTGCGCCAACTTGGCCAATTCTTGGCTCTGCTGGGCTGGCACATTCATCACACACAAATTCTTGGCACGATCGAGTCGGCTATTCATTTGCCGCCACCAGATATCACTGGCGTTAGCAAAACTGTAGACCAGCACCTGCTCGGAACGGCCGCAAGCTTTAAGTAAGCGCCGATCATCGGGCTGACCTACTTCTACCCACAACAAAAATGCCTCGGTATAATCTTTGAGCATCACATCCGGCTCTTCCGTATCGGAAATGCCGCGCCCGAATTGCAGCCGCTCGGCCGCATGAATCGCAAACGCCAATACCCGTATCATCATGCGCTCATCGGTTTCTGATGGATGACGCGCGATCGTTAAACTATGGTCGGCGTAGTAGCCGCGATCCATATCCGAGATATTCAGATCGGCCTTATAAATGGTGGATTTGATTGCCATTATTTGAATACCACCGTTTTATGACCATTGAGTAAGATGCGATGCTCAACAAAACATTTAACCGCACGGGCCAACACCACACATTCCACATCACGACCAATCGCCGTCAAGGTATCGGGCCCCATGGAATGATCGACGCGCTCGACATCTTGTTCGATGATCGGCCCTTCGTCCAGGTCACCGGTAACAAAATGGGCCGTCGCGCCGATCAACTTCACACCACGTTCATGCGCCTGATAATACGGCTTGGCCCCTTTAAAACTAGGCAAGAAAGAATGATGAATATTGATCGCCTTGCCCGCCAAAGCAGTACACAGTTGCGGCGACAGAATCTGCATGTATCTGGCTAACACCACCAACTCGATCTGATGCTCAGCCACCAGCGCGAGAATTTTCTGTTCCTGCGCTTGTTTCGCCGCCGCATCGGCACCGGCTGCCAGCGGCAAATGATGGAAGGGAATATTGTAACTGGCGGCGAGCTGGTAAAAATCAGTGTGATTAGAGACGATGGCCTTGATTTCCACCGGCAGCAAACCGCTCTTATAACGGAACAGCAAATCATTGAGACAGTGGCCGATTTTCGACACCATCAAAATCACACGTGGCTTGTGATGCGCATCGTGCAATTGCCAATTCATATGCAGCTCGCTGCCGAGCAGCCCGAAGGCCGCGCGCAAGGCCGCATCGGCCACATTCACATCTTCCAATGCGAAATGCACGCGCATGAAAAAAGTCGCCGATTGCGCATCGCCGAACTGAGCCGAATCGATAATATTACAAGCGTGATCGGACAAAAAACCCGAAACACGATGAACAATGCCGCGTTGATCGGGGCAAGAAAGAGTGAGGATATATTCTGGTTGCAAGCTCATAAATGATTCTGCGCGCCTTCGCCGGCACGCCCTAAGGGGGATGATGGCCGCCGCCGAAAGCAAGGGCCATAAAATAACCCGCTATTGTCGCATGATCAAGCGCGAAATTGATCAAAGCCCTCACATACGAGTCTGATCAGAATAAAAAGCACGGACGTTCTAATTGATGTATAGTCATCCTTTCAGCGCAGCGTTTGACACTGCTGCTGATTTCTTCTGATTACCCCGACAACCACGGAGACACCATGACCCCATCCAGCAACCAGCAATACCGCCTCGCCGCCCGCCCGGTCGGCATGCCAAAAACCAGCGATTGGTCATTCGTGACCGACGCCCTGCCGGAACTCAAAGAAGGCGACATCTTGGTGCAAACTATTTACCTCTCACTCGACCCGGCCATGCGTGGTTGGATGAATGAAGGGAAATCGTACATCCGTCCGGTAGCGATCGGTGAAGTCATGCGTGCCGGCGGCGTCGGCAAGATCATCGCCTCGAAATCAGATCGCTTTGCCATCGGCGATTACGTCTCGGGTGGCACCGGGGTGCAGCAATATTGGAGTGGTCCGGCCAACGACAAGACCGCGGCATTTTATAAAATCGACCGCAGCTTAGCCCCCCTGCCCAAATACCTCAATGCCCTCGGCATGCCAGGCATGACCGCGTATTTCGGCTTGCTCGATGTCGGCCAACCCAAGGCTGGCGAAACCGTCGTGGTGTCGGGTGCGGCCGGTGCGGTTGGACAAACCGTCGGCCAAGTCGCCAAACAGCATGGTTGTCGCGTAGTCGGCATCGCCGGCGGCAAAGATAAGTGCGACTTTGTCGTCAATGAACTCGGCTTTGATGCCTGCATCGATTACAAAACCGGCTCGTTACGCGATGGCTTGAAAGAGTTTTGTCCGAACGGCGTCGACATTTATTTCGATAACGTCGGCGGCGACATACTCGATACAGTACTCACCCGTATCAACCTCAAAGCGCGCATCATCATCTGCGGCGCGATCTCTCAATACAATAACACCACGGCAGTGAAAGGCCCGGCCAATTACTTATCACTGCTGGTCAACCGCGCACGCATGGAAGGGATCGTCGTCTTTGACTATGCAGCGCGCTATGCCGAAGCCGTCACGGTGATGGGCCAATGGATGGCGGCCGGACAGTTCCAAACACGCGAAGACATCGTCGATGGCCTGGAAAATTTCCCCGCCACCCTGCTCATGCTGTTTGAAGGAAAGAACTTTGGGAAATTGATACTGCAAGTCAGCGGCGAATAAATTCAGCAGCCTGCAATCGCAATCCGGGGCGAGCAAGCTTGTCCCGGAAATGTAGAGAAATATCGACAGACACCAAGGGAAGCCATCCGCTCACAACGCGTCGAGCCCGAACAGCTTGGCCGCTTGTGATTGGCTCATGCCGCTGCGGGTCAGATGGGCTTTCAATGCCTTCATCCAGCCAGAGCACAGCTTCATGTTTGCCGCTGCTTCGGGCGTGTCCTCTATCGCATCCCAAATACTGGCGAATTCTTGATGACGCATTTTTCTCGCTCCATCAAGACTAGTCGATAACGGCTCGCCGCCAAATCCATTACGCGCAACTCGGTCGTTGTACGCAATATCCATAAGAAATTTTGTGTCCATGTTGCGCGGCCCACATCCGCATTGCACGATGCAGATCGTCGGGCAGATTGCGTACTGTCAGCGCTGTCATCACATCAGCTCATCAACAATCCGACTAGGGTTGAAAACTCCGGCCAAAAGAGGCTGTCGCAAAAGGGTATTGAGTCGGTATCATTACCCCAACTGGTGGCCACGTCATTCCTGCGCGCTTTTGGCAGGAACCCAGCGGCGTTCGTGCTTAACTGAAAATGCCAGATATGATCGTGTTTTCAGCGCTGAAAACGACACTGGGTTCCCGCCAAAAGCATGCGGGAATGACGGGACCGGGGCATGCGGGAGTGACGTGCTGTGGCCTAATTTGCCCGGACACCTCAATCGGTGGAAAATACACCACCTGAGGAGTAACACATGGCAACAAGAAAACGCAAAACATTCGATCCGAGCCTAAAGCTGGAAATTGGTTCAGCATGCATTCAAGCCCTCGAGCATCAATTAATTCATGTCAACCTACAAGTCCGACAAGCGCTCACCCCAACCAAGGCCGCAACCAAGCGAGCCCAGCCGAGGTACCGGCACGCGGCCGATATTCACAGCCGACCCAACCGCGATAATCCAATTCGTCGAGCAAGGCAAACAAGTGCGGATAATTCAGTTCGCCCCGATCAGGCTCTTGCCGCGCCGGTACACCGGCAATCTGTACATGCCCAATACCAGCATGCGGACGGTGCATATCGCGTTGCAATTTACTGCTGACATCGCCCTCCATGATTTGACAATGATAGATATCAAATTGCACTTGCAAGTGGCTGACGCCGATGTCTTCACAAATACGCTGAGCTTGCTCTTGGCGCTGCAAAAAATAAGCAGGCATGTCGCGGGTATTGATAGGCTCGATCAATACCGTGATGTTTTCGCGCGAAGCCAACAAGGCAGCATGCGCGAGATTACTCAAATACACCGCCTGTTGCCGCGCCATATCGAATTGCGGCGCAATCATACCGGACATCACATGAATCTGCCGATTGCCGAGCACACGCGCATACTCCAGCGCACGCTCAAAGCCACGCTTGAATTCATCCTCACGCCCCGGCTGTGCAGCGATGCCACGCTCACCGGCCGCCCAGTCGCCTGGCGGGGCATTGAACAGCACCTGCTGCAGCCCCGACTCAGCCAAACGGGCCGCCAGATCGGCCGCAGCATACTCATACGGAAACAAATATTCAACCGCAGAAAACCCATCTTTGGCAGCCGCAGCAAAGCGCTCCATGAACGGTAATTCCGCGTACATCATGCTCAGGTTGGCGGCAAATTTCGGCATCATGCCTCCTTATCGTTGCGCGTAGCGTAGCGTTGCGCCAGCACGGCACACACCATCAATTGCAATTGGTGGAACAGCATCAGTGGCAATAACACCATGCCGACACTGGCGCTGGAAAACAAGACTTTCGCCATCGGCACCCCGCTGGCCAGACTTTTTTTCGAAGCACAAAACACGATGGTGATCTCATCTTCCTTACTAAAGCCGAGGCGACGACTGAGCAGCACCGTCACACCCATGATCACGGCCAGCAACACACTGCTGATGAGCAGCAGACTCAACAACATCGTCGTCGGAATTTGCTGCCACAAGCCCTGCACCACCGCCGCACTGAAAGCCACGAACACCACCAGCAAAATCGAACTCTGGTCGACCATTTTAAGTACCACGATGTGACGCGTAATCCACGCTTGCAAATACGGACGCGCCAACTGCCCGGCTACAAACGGCAGCAGTAACTGATACACAATCTTGAGCATGGCATCGAGCGAAGAATTACTGTCACCGGAAGCTTTGATGACGACACTGACCAACAGCGGCGTGAGCACGATGCCGAGTAAATTACTGGCCGAAGCACTGCAGACGGCCGCCGGCACATTGCCGCGCGCTACCGAGGTAAACGCAATCGACGACTGCACGGTCGACGGCAGCACACATAAAAACAAAATACCGAGATACAAGTCCGGCGTCACCAAGGGCAACAGTGCCGGCTTAAGCAGCAAACCGAGCAAGGGAAACAGTGCGAACGTCACCGCCAGCACCAACAAATGCAAGCGCCAATGGGTCGCGCCGGCCAACACTGCCTCGCGTGACAGTTTCGCCCCATGCATAAAAAACAGCAAACCGATCATACCGGTCGACAGATCATCAAAGCGCAGCGCCAGCGTACCGCGGGCTGGAAAGACACTGGCGATCAGCACCACCGTCAGCAGCATCAAAGTCATATTATCGGGAAGGAAGCGCGGTCGTTTCATAGGAGAGGATGGTTAAAATCATTTGGAGTAAATCAATGCCATTGTACTGCAAGGCCCTGCCCGACACGGCGATATTGTGTTGTAAAGAAATGTTGCGAGCCTAAGGGGATGCGTAACTGTTCAAGGCATAGCGGTTGCGCAGTTCATCAAAGAAATGAAATAAGCTACGAGTTAGTCGATCATCAAAAATCTGACCTGGGTGTAAAACCCCGGCCTTCAGAGGCTGTCGCAAAAGAGTTTTCAGTCGGTATCATTACTCCAACTGGCCGACATGTCATTCCCCCATGCTCTCGCCTCGTCATTCCCCGCGCAGGCGGGGAATCCAGTGGCACGACAGTGCCTTCAGGGTGAGAGGGTCGATCACGGGCACTTTTTTTTCCTGTTAAATCAACACGTCCTGCTGCGCCTGAGCCGCACAGATATAAAAGGCGCGTGCGCGCCACTGGATTGCCGCCTGCGCGGCAATGACGAATTGGGCGACTGGGTGGATACGTAGTCGACCTGGCCTGCTCTCGACTCGTCATTCCCCGCGCAGGCGGGGAATCCAGTGGCACGTCAGTGCCTTCAGGGTGAGAGGGTCGATCACGGGCACTTTTTTTTCTGTGAAATGAACACGTCCTGCTGCGCCTGAGCAGCACAGATATAAAAGGCGCCTGCGCGGCAATGACGAATTGGGCGGCTGGGTGGATACGCAATCGACCTGACTTGTGGGTAAGGATCAGTGCGCTTTTGCGCGAGAACCTGACGGCGTTCGTGCTTAAAAAAAATGCCAGAAATCATGCTGTTTTCCGTGCTGAAAACGATACTGTGTTCCAGCCAAAAGCATGCGGAACTGACGAGGTAGTCGGTGTTTCATGTGTGAAAAAGCGTCCATCAGGCTTGTGCGACAGCCTCTTGAGGGCGGGAAGGATGTCAACCCGATCCCGATTGGTAGCAAAGCAGTAATATGTTAAGCGGATCTGAACTGGAGTTCTCTATGAATATCAATGCTTCCATCATCGATCAAAGAGTAGATGGCATCAAAGAAGAAATTCGCGAACGCGCACAGTCAGAATTAGGCTGCCAACACGATGAGACCAAGCTGAAATCCTTGGCGTTCGTGTATTTTTCGGTTCGTACGATGCTCGATCTGGAACCGGATGAAGCCTTCGATTGTGTCACAGATCGCTCGCAAGATTTTGGTGTTGATGCGATGCATATCACCGAAGTTGTTGATGGCGAGTTTGGTGTGACACTTTTTCAGGCAAAATACAAGGCCAAATTAGATGCCACTTCAAACTTTGAAGAAAGAAGCATCGATTCACTGATTAACGCCATCAAATATATTTTTGATCCCCATGCCAGATTGGCGGCCATTAACGACCGGCTTGCAGTCAAGGTAGCAGAAGTACGCTCGATGATTCGCGATGGCCATATTCCGCGAGTGCGTGTCATTGCATGCAACAACGGATTACGCTGGAATAAATCGGCAGACGAAGCGATTGCCAGGGCCGCCTTCGGCGACCAAGTCAGTTGGGACTACGTCAATCATGACATTTTATTAAGCATCCTGCAGCGCATCAAACATATCGACACCACATTGAGACTGACCGGCAAAGCGACCGTGGAAGATATGCATTACAGCCGCGTCTGCATCGGTCGCGTACCGGTCAGCGAGATTGCAAACTTAATGAAAACACATGGAGAAAGGCTGCTTGAGCGCAACATTCGTCGTTATCTTAGTTTGCATGGCAATCGTGTGAACGAAGGCATTCGTAACACTTTATTATCACCCTATTCTTCCAACTTTTATTTTTTTAATAACGGCATCACATTAGTCTGCAATGATTTTTCATACAATGCCCTGCAAAACAGCAACTTTCAAGTGAAAATTGAAAATTTGCAGATTGTAAACGGCGGTCAAACCTGTATGACCATATTGAAGACCAGCGAAGAACTTGAAATTTCCGGGCAACATTTACCGGAAGATGCATCCGTCTTGGTTCGCCTGTATAAACTACCTAAAGACGATGAAGACATATTTTTACAGATTACGCATGCGACGAACAGTCAAAATCCGGTAGATCTGAAGGATTTGAAGTCCAATGATGAAAAACAAAAACAGTTGGAAAGTCACATTCAGGATTTCGGCTTTGTCTATCGTCGCAAACGTGCGGATGGAACAGGCAAGCCAAGCGACATCACCCACGGCACGGCTGCGGAAGCATTGCTATCGGTATGGCGGCACGCACCCCGCCAAGCGAAATTTTTCGCCAGAGAACATTTCGGAAAACTCTATGATGTCATCTTCACAGCGCAGTTGAACGGCGCTCAAGTGATCACGGCCGTATTGATTTATCGTATTGCTTAAAATCATCGTCGCCGCCCGGCTGAGCATGATCCGATTTTTGTTCGTTATGCGTCTTGTTTCATAGCGATGCGTATGGGCGTACGCTTACTTAAAGAAATGAACACGCGACAAGAAGACCTGGACCATAAAAATTTCACCATCGCTCGCGAAAAAATTGAGCATGATGGCGAGCGCTATTTCAACGAATCCGTTCATGACGTCAATATTGCACTGAAGCGTCTTTACGGCAACAATGAAATCTCCATGCAGCAACTCTCGGCGACATTCCGCCGTGGCGATTTAGTGTCGGAATTACAAGTGATGGATCGGTTTGACGATTTGGAAAAGTAAGGGAAGCGCCGATTGAATCGCAGTGGAATTGGTCGTTGCCAATGAGGATAGAATGCAGGGGTGGTAAGCCCAAACCGGCGGAATTTGCCCGCTGTGCTGACAGTTCCTGCGTACAACCCGCTACCGACTGCTTACCGACTTTGAAACGCTTGCACCCGTTTTATTTCAGTAGTAACATCTCTACATTATTGAATGTATGTGAGGTGTCGCCATGACCATTACCACCTTATCAAGCCGCGAGTTCAATCAAGGGGCGAGCGAGGCAAAACGGGCCGCAAAGAATGGGCCGGTGTTCATCACCGACCGAGGTAAACCCGCGCATGTCCTGTTGAGCTTTGACGACTATCAGAGGCTGACTAAGCAGCGGCGCAATATCGCCGACGCGCTGGCAATGCCGGGGATCGCCGACATGGAGTTTGCGCCGCCACGCGTGAGCATCCAAAGCCGGCCGGCTGATTTCTCATGATGTTTGTTCTCGACACCAACGTGGTGTCCGAACTACGCAAGGTCCGGCTTGGCAAGGCCGATGCGAACGTGACGGCATGGGCGGAAAGCGTTGATGCCGCCGATCTCTTTGTATCGGCCATCACCATCATGGAACTTGAGCTTGGCGTTCTGTCGATTGAGCGCAAGGATGTGACCCAAGGCGCCATGCTGCGTTCGTGGCTGGAACAGCACGTATTGCCCGAGTTTTCCGGTCGCACGCTGCCTGTCGACACCGCCGTGGCACTACGCTGCGCCCGACTGCATTGTCCCGACCAGCGCGGCGAGCGTGATGCACTGATCGCGGCCACTGCCCTTGTGCATGGCATGACCGTGGTCACTCGCAACGTCGCTGATTTCAAGCCTACGGGAGTCAGCCTCATCAATCCGTGGGAGGTATCGCAGTGACAGAAATGAACACGCGACAAGAAGACCTGGAGCATAAAGAGGCGCTTAGATCGGAAACCAGAATAATTTCTCGATGCTCAGTACATCATCCTGACTAACGCCTGCAATAGCGGAAAATTCTCGCCAACGAGATATCGCTGATTGGGCATCAAGAATGATGGAACGTATTTCGCCAATACCAAATCGATCTGCTTCAACCAATATATCTTGAAGCTCAAAATCTCTGAATTTTCCGTTGACCGACATCAGGTGCTGCGAAACCCATTCACTGTGCGGATTATAGGAAAATGTCATATCGTAGGCGGGGCTGAGTTCCCATTGCGATCCTTGTTTTAACAGAAAAGAAAAATTCTTGGAATGGTCATCGCAGTTCCGCGCCATAAGATTGAATACCATGCGTCTGAAAGCTTGTACCATCGATTCCCGTGCTAAGCCTAAATCACGAATGGTCATAAAAAACTGCGCATAGCTGTTGGTCGCCTTTTTTTTATAATCGACGTGTGCCATAGCACAGAGCGTTTGCAAGTGGTGACGGACATTATTTTCTTCCCGGTCGAAGCGGCGCGTCATAAAATGAGCGCGACCGTTTTCCTCCAATAGACGACATTCAGTCATGGCAACACCTGCGGCCTTTGCCATAAGGTAATACGCATACTCGATACGGCCGTAACCCATGCTGCTAGAAAACTCCTTATCCTTGCCAACACCATCAAATTTCAGTAACCAATGGGTGAAGCCTAGGTCGACGTTGGCATGACCTGAACGGATTTCTTGACTGTCGGGATTCCATGCAATCACCGCTTTTGCTCTGGCACCACCAGCTGAGGTGCCGACTTCGATGATGCTACGCAAAGCAGCTTTTGTATGATCATCATCGCCGAAGGTCCCGGAAACTACATTACGTGCTTCTTGGACGAGCGAGCTTAAGACAATCGCGCTTGAGGACATTTTCCGTGGGCCGTGTTGCGGTTTGAATTCCATCGCCCCCATCGAACGTGATCCCATATAGGCAAGGCGATCAAGTGCTGAAATTTGAGATGAGGAAATACCGCGCTCTGCCATGAAGCGGTCGACGAGTGCTGAGCCAAAATCATCGGGTAGAGCGTCGGCCAACATCGCCGGTAAGCGTTTGTAGGTGGCTTCGGGCAAATCAGAAAACATCACCGGTTCGCTGGTCGATTTCAAAGGCATCTGCAGTGGAGAGAGCTCAATCGATGATTGTCTGAACTTTTCGGCGTAGGAAAAAACGTAATAAGCATAAATAGGATCGAGCGCTACGGCACCAACCAACTGCCCCCAAATAGACACTTGAATGATTTTTGCCGGCGTATAGCGGCTTTTTTTAGTCGACGGGGGCATAAGTTATTCCTTCGAGCTGCGGCGTGCGCGTTGGCGTGGCGCTTGGTTGGCCAGTAAGGTCATTGGATTAATCGTGGCGATAGGAGAGAGGGATTGCAACCATTCTGTTTTCCCGAGTCCACGTAATACTTTGATGAGGGTTTTAACGGATGCACCATGGCCAGTTTCAAGATTCTTAAGGGCGGTGACGCTGAGACCTGCTTGAGCGCATAGGGTTTGCTGGTCGATATTTTTGAGTAAGCGAATTCTCTTGATCGTCTCACCGAGTAAGGATTCGAGTTCCTCGTTATTTAGTTGATTCATTTATGAGCCTTTAAAGAAGTCATTAAACAATAAAAATTAGTTTAAGGGGCTTAATTAAGCTAATTATACACATAAGTATTTTTTCTTATATTAGCAGAATTTTCTTGAAAGAGGCACAAAGTGACTCAAACTACTATCATGTAATAGATTTAATAAAATCTTTTATGGCAATATACAAGGTCTTGCAGCTTTAAATAGAATCATTAAATATTAATTCAGATCACCAATAATGCAATTAACCCACAGGTGGCCAACAAGAGCCATGAGGTCGACCGACCACTGCCCCCCCCCCTTTCTGAAACCACCCTTACTCACTCTTTTTATTCTTTCTTTTCTTTACTCTTTTCACTCTTTCGGGCGAATCGAAAAAACCGAGCTGGCAAAACAGTGGGAGGTCGATGAGCCGAGTCGTTATTCGGAGTACGGATGGGGTGCGAGTAGGGTAGTTCATCTGAGTGTTAATTGCATATCTGGTTTTTGGCTAGTTAATAGCCTGTCAACCAACTCGTATACTCACCCGTTCTTGTAAGCATGGCTATCTGCATAACTCATTTCTGTTGTGTGATCAGTAGCCAAGCGTGCCATTGCCTCAGTAACGGTTGGGCTTGTTCCTGACGTAGCTGTTGACGCCCCGTCGTATTGAGCGAACTGGCTTGCTGTTCAATGGCATAGAGCTGGCCGATATAGCGTAGCGCCCCTGCGGCGATCGGACTGGCGTTGGCCGCATGCAGATCAAAGAATTTACGCCGCACATGGGCCAGGCAGGCCAGTGCGGTGACGCCCTCGGCGAACATCGCTTTATACCCCACGTAATCGTCCACCATGAGCGAGCCCCACCAACCCGAAAAGAAGGCGCGCGCGCTCGCACCGGCGCGACCGGTCTGATAATCAAACACGACGATGCACTGCCCCGGTTCCTTATCGTTCGAACGATAAGGTGTTCTGTGGAAGAACCCCCAAAAGTGTTCGTTCTGAGTTAGTTCACTTTCCAGAAGTGTAAAAAATTGCTGACGAATCGGTCGCGAGGTATCATCTTCGAGCACCAAATGCAGCTCCATAGCGATCAGTGACATTTTCGGATTCCACCGCGCAGGCAGCACAGATAAAGCGGTGACGAATATCTGCGTTTAAGGGAAACCTGAGGGTCTGGAAATGAGGTAGTGACGCCGCTTTCACCATTAGAGTGGCAATAGCACCGCATTGACTGTACAGTGAACCTATATCAACAGATGACACGTGAATGTGTCAAAGTAGAACTAGGTGACCAAAAATGAAAAAACTTGTTGAATTCCGTTCGTATATTTTGAAGCCGGAATGCCGCGACGCCTTCCATCGCTTGGTGCAAGAGGCATCCTATCCGCTGCTGCGAAACTGGGGCGTCGATGTCGTGGACTACGGCCCTTCCGCACATGACATCAACGCCTACTACTTGATTCGCGCCTATTGTGATCTGCCAGACCGTGCGGTGAGTCAGGATGCGTTTTATGGCAGCAGCGACTGGCGCGACGGCCCTAGGGAGTCCATTGTTGCGCTCATCGAGTGCTATACATCGTTCACGCTCGAATTGGACGAAGCCGTGGTCAAAGCCTTGAGAACGCAATGATTTCCTGCACTTTAGGGCACTAGCTTGAGACTGTACTCATAATAGTGTTCGTCCCGTACCCAGCCAGTGGCGCTATAGAGCGCTTGGGCCGCTTCGTTGCTCTTTGCTGTCGACAAAGTCAGCGACAGCGCGCCAAGCGATGTCGCATACTCGGCGGCAGCTGCGATGAGTCGCTTGGCCACACCGCGCTGGCGACTGTTCTCGTCGACGTACAGATCATTGAGGATGAATATCCGCTCCAGCGACAGGGTGGAAAACGATGGATACAACTGTGTAAACCCGAGTATACGGTCGCCATCGATGGCCACGAAGGTGCTCGATTCCTTGTACAGGAAGCGCGCTTGCAGGAACTCCCGTACGGCAGAAACATCGCTTGTGCGTCCATAGAATTGACGGTATTGGTCAAGGATCGTGGCCAGCTTGTCGAGGTCCGATGTTGCAGCCTGTCGCGTAGTAAAAGTGTTCATAGATCTCGGTGAAGTAGATTGAAATGGGCCTCGATCATTTGTCCGCAATCGAAGTGTTGCTGCGAACCGGCTCGGTCGGACGCCGGCATCGCCTTGCTGCCTATGGCGACGCCCGCGCCCGCGGATACCCGTGGGTACCACTAGGAGCGCGACCCGAAGGCCGCACAAAAAATCAATCGTTGACCATCAGAATACCCGAGCATCAAAGTGGAAATGAAGCAAAGATTGGCACTGACCGACAGGGAACTGACAATTCTCAAATTGCACAGCAGGGGGTATCGGGCCAGCGATATTGCGGCCGAATTGGCGCTGTCGCCCAAGACGATCCACAATGCCGTGCAAATGATCAAAGACAAGTTCGATGTGCAAAATTTTGATGCGGCGCTCAAAACCGCCAACTCCCACGGTTTGCTTTGGTAGCCCCTAACCGGGGCGCTGAGCTGGCAAGCTCCTTGCTATCCTTGCTGTTTGCTGGTCGGGCATCCCAGCCATTGTGCGCATCCTATCCATCGTGTCACGCCACATGGGCTAGGCGCGCCTGTGGTAGGCTAGCCTGGGCGACATCCGCGCACCGCACCAGATGCAGGCGCGCGCAGGCATCAAAAATCAGGACTTGGGAGAGAAATCCATCGTCCAATTCGTCTCCCACGTTACCCCGTCGTCATTCGAGAAGGCCTGCTCCCAGCGTGGTCCGTTCGATGCTAATGAATTCCATTGGAAGCGCACCTTGATCGGGACACCATCGAGCACGTCGCTGGCATAAAACACGCCGACCCCATCGGAAAAATCACCGACCACGGGAACGTCCAAGCTGTCTGGAAAGCGCCCGTCCAACCACCAGATCGACCATTTTTTCGTATCGACGTTATAAGAACGTAAGGCCACTGCACGAAACGAACCCTCGGGAAAGTGCAGGTGATTGTCTTCCAGATTGCCCAAGCCACCCAGTATTTTCCTCGTGGAAGAAACGCCGTCAAACTCCACCCATTCTTCGCTGCCTTTCAATCTTTCTTTTAAGCGACGGTGCTTGACTACCCAGTCGCCAATCACGAAATCAAAGTCTCCGGGAGTTTTAGAATCCAATTCATTCAACACAAAAATTACCTTTCAAATATTTGTTCAACTAAAAAAACTTCGCTACTTCATGCAATCGCCTTTCCGATCAGGCACGCAACGCAATCGACACCTGCGACGAAATGGCAGCCTGTATTCGCGCACAATGTCAAGCTAGGGCAGAACGCCCTCTGTCAATTCCAGGAGCAATACAAGTTGGCGTTTGGATCACGTGTTGCTTGTGTCAAGCCAATGACGAGTTGCGTAGCGATTTCGGTGTTCTGACTTGACAGCGTAACATGTGAACTACGGATTTCCTCTACCTTTCCATCTATCTGCGACCAAAAAATTTTTCATAATCAATCCTCAAGTGACAGACGAGGTCTAGGCTCGGCAAACAGGTCCACTCAATGCGCTTTATCCAATCGTCTACATGGACTGTATGCATGTCAAGGTCCGCGATAGCGGCGCTGTCAGAGTCAAGGCTTGCTACCTTGCCATCGGCGTCAATATGGATGCTATCGAGGAAGTTCTCGGCATGTGGGTGGCCCAGACCGAAGGGGCCCAATTCCGGCTGCAGGTGCTTACCGAACTGCGTAATCGCGGCGTCAGCGATATCTTCATTGTCTGCGGCGATGTTCTAAAAGCCTCCACGGAAGCAATCAAGGCGGCCTTCCAGAAAGCCACGGTGCAACGGTGCAACTGTGTATCGTCCACATGGTCAGACATAGCTTGAACTTTGACGGCTGGAAAGAACGCAAGCAAGTGGCGGCTGAATTGTCGTCGTTGCGACTCGATTTGCCTCACTAAGGTGATTATCCGCGCCGAGGCAGCCGCCTGCGCCGAGCTGAGCGTCGTGCCAATGGTCGGCGGCGACCGGTGCGACTGGATAAAAAGCTAGACCAAAATTGAACTCCTCATATTGAGATTTTAAAAATCCTGCGGTATGCTTTTTCTCGGTGCTGAACACACCTCCCTGACAGCGGTTTCCCGTGCCCGAAAGTTACGGTCTTCATAGGAGGCCATCATGGTTACGCATTCTCCCGTTGCGTGCGCATCGTCACCCCATCCCTCTTTTGCGCTACACCGCTTGTATCAACTGCAAGCCACGCTGGAACGCTTGCGTGGGATGCAAGTCGATACGCTCAAGGTCATAGCTTTTGATCAATTACTCGACGAGCTTTCTGCCATCTGCGCCGCTTTTGATGATTTGCACATGATTCGCCGCGAAATGGGTATGAATGATCAGGCACTCGTTTTATTGCTGCAAATGTTAGATGATGCCGGCGACGAAGCCGTGGCATCGCACGGTTTGCACGCTTTGATACAGCCTTTACGCGAAAGGCATGAGCGCAATTGGCGCTGTGTGGCGAGTTTGATTTGATGCAGGCTGCGTCGGACACGCAGGCAGCCGTGCCGTCTGTCAGGCTGAGGACAGCGCGGAACAAACCACATTCCGCCCTGTTATCGGCATGGTCCACTTCTGACTGATGTTGTTGCGCGCCAAATAAAACAATTTGAACACGGCAGCATCGATCAGAAACGGCGCGCATGTCTTGGTAATTTTTCGCAGACGCCTAGGGAAGCGCAGATTTAATCCAAGCGGTTTGTCCGCCGCCACTGAGGCGCACTGCTGCGTTGCCTTTCACTGTCAATAGCTCGCTATTGACAGTGAAAGGCGCCTTGCATTGCATCCTCATTGGCAACGGACAATTCCACAGCGATTAAATCCGCGCTTCCCTAGTGACCGACGCGATGGCCTTGGTGTGCAGAATACTTTTCGGATATCTGGCGGATAGTCGAAACATGGCGTGATACGCGCCATGTTTCTATCAGCCTTGTCAATATTTGTAATCAAACAAAGATGCTTGATCGTTCAGCAGACATGCTTTATTGTATTTTGTATTCAAGGTACTTAGGGAAGCGCAGATTACAGACAAGAACGTAGTCAAGACGCTGCGGAACACCTTACCAACCAAGCAACAATTACAGCTTTCAGCGCGAAAGGAAATCCATCATGACGACATTGAAACTGACTCTGCCTGATGAGCTGGCACAACGCGCGCGGAGTGCAGGTCTGCTGACTGATGCGGCTATCGGGACCCTGCTCGAAGATGCCATCCGTCGTGACGCAGGCCGGCACCTCTTGGCGGTCGGCCTGCGACTGCAGACGGCCAATTTTGCACCGATGAGCGATGAGGAACTTGTCGCCGAAGTCAACGCTGTGCGCGCCGCACGCCGCGCAGGCAATACGTCGAACTGATGCGAATGGTTTTGGATACCAACGTCGTCGTATCAGCGTTATTGTGGTGTGGTATGCCTTATCGCTTGCTGCAGCGGGCGGTAGAAGGTGACGTTGAACTCTTTCCCTCGCCAGTACTGGCGGCGGAGTTTGGCGAGGTTTTAGCTCGGCCACATTTGGCGACGAAATTGCTAGAGCAAGGTACAACGGCCAATGCTGTCGTGGCGCTGTATCTGGAATTTGCGCGCGTCGTATCGCCACTTTTTGTAACGTGTGTTGTGCCTGACGATCCCGATGACGATCATCTGATTGCGTGCGCTCTGGCGGCACAGGCCAATGCCATCGTCTCGGGTGACAAGCATCTGTTGAACCTGCACGTCTATCAAGGCATGCACATCGTGACGGCAGCGCAGGCGTTAACAATGATGGACAGCTGACGTACTGCAGCACGGCTGATACGACACCGCTTAAATCCGCGTCTCTCCAGACTACTTGCATCCGTTTTTTGGGGGAAAACCGAAGATTCTATCGAAATCGCCTTTCCCCGATGATTTTCTTACTTCACAAAACAATAACGGCGGTATTTTGCGGTATATTTTTTACCTCAAAAAAAATACTGGAGAGCACTATGCAAAAATCTTGGATCGCCAGCGTCCTGGCCCTGGCGTTTTCTCTTCCCATCGCGCCAGCGAACGCCGCCATCAACGATACCGCACCCTACCAATGGAATCTCAGCGATTTGTATGCCGACCGGGCGCTGTGGGACAAAGATGCGGCCTTCATGACTGAGCAAATGCGTCAACTCGGGCGCTGTAGCCAACACCTCGGCACTACGGTCGGCGAATTCAAAACTTGCCTCGACCTGTATGCCGACATCAGCAAGCGTTACGCACGCCTGCAAAGCTACGCCAGCCAATACCGCGATCAAGATACCGCTACCAATGCCGGGCAAGATGTGGCACAGACGGCCGACCTGCTCGGCAGTCAATTCGAGCAAGCCAGCGCCTTCCTGCGTCCCGAGTTACTGCAACTGGGCGAGAAGAAAATTGCCGCTTTTCTTAAACAAGAGCGCTCGTTAGGCATGTATCGCTTCATGCTCGAGGACATCGCGCGCGGCCGCAGTCATACGCTCGATGCCAAAGGTGAGCAACTGATCGCCGACTTCGGTCTGGCCACCAATGCCGCCGCCGCTGTATTTACCACGCTATCCAACGCCGACATGCCTTGGCCGAAAGTAAAATTATCGAATGGCACGGAAATCGTCATCGATCAAGCCGCCTACACCAAGTACCGCGCCGCACCGGTACGCGCCGACCGCAAGCTGGTGTTCGATGCTTTTTGGGGTAAATGGCAAGAATTCGAACGCACTTACGGCGTCACTTTTTACGAGCAATTGAAAAAAGATTCGGCCTATGCCAAGGTACGTAATTATCCCGATTCACTCTCGGCTGCACTCGATGCCGATAATATTCCGCGCGCCGTCTACGATACCTTGATCGCCCAAACTCAGGCTAACCTACCTACCCTGCATCGCTACTTCAAGTTGCGCGGAAAAATGCTCGGAGTCGCCGACCTGCATTATTACGATATGTATCCGGCGCTGGTATCGGGCGACTACCACTACGCGGTTGAGGAAGGCGTCCAGCTCATGCTGGCTTCGGTCAAACCGCTCGGTGACGAGTATGTGAAAGCCATGAGCGCGGCCAGCACTGCGCGCTGGATGGATGTCTATCCACGCCCGCACAAACGTTCCGGCGCGTATATGAACGGTGCGGCTTACGATGTCCACCCCTACTTGCTGCTCAATTACAATGATGACTATGAATCGGTCTCGACCCTGGCGCACGAATGGGGTCATGCCATGCATTCCTACTTAGCTAATCGCAACCAAGCCTTCATCACTTCCGGCTATCCAACTTTTACCGCCGAAATCGCCTCGACCACGAATGAAGTGTTTTTGCTCGAACATATGCTCAGCATCGCCAATAGCGACGATGAGCGTCTGCTCTATCTTGGTTCGGCATTGGAAAACCTGCGCGGCACCTTCTTCCGTCAAGCCATGTTTGCTGATTTCGAGCGCGAAGTCCACGCCCGTGTCGATCGAGGTGAATCGCTGACCGGAGAAGCGTTGAGTAAAATTTACGGCGACATCCTCAAACGCTATCATGGCGATGCCGAAGGCGTGATGAAAATCGATCCGGTCTATGCCAGCGAATGGGCGTATATCCCGCACTTTTACACGCGCTTTTATGTGTTCCAGTACGCCACCTCGATCGCTGCCGGCTCGGCATTTGCCGCTGAAATACTACAAGGCAAGCCTGGTGCGCGCGACAATTATCTCGCCATCCTCAAAGCCGGTGGTGCCGAACATCCGTATCAACTGGTTAAACGCGCCGGCGTCGATCTCGCCACTCCCGCGCCTTATCTGGCGGTATTCAAACGAATGAACAGCATCATGGATCAAATCGAAGCCATCCTGGCCAAGCGCTGAACAAGGCGGTAGCCGGTTTGTTTGAAGTCGAATTCTGCTACTTTTGATACACATCAAAAGTAGCATCGCCGCAGCGTTGTAAAGTGAAGCCAGACTATCGGAGGCTCACTATGTCCGCACGAAATTTTCACCCGGTATCGATTGATATCATTCATCACGAACACGAACACCTGTCGGCCGTCATACAAGGTATGCTGTATTTTGTACGCGGCATAGAAAAAGGCAGCGCCGCACCCGACTTGAAAGTATTTCGCGCCATGCTGTATTACATCGCCGAATACCCGGAAAAAGTCCACCACCCCAAAGAAGACCAATATCTGTTTACGAAAATCCGCGAACGTACGCATCAACTTGATGCGGCATTGGAAGAATTGACTGAGCAACACAGCCAAGGCGAACGTCTGGTACATCAATTGCAAGACGCCCTGCTCCAATATGAATTCGTCGGCACACCGGCGTTTCCGAATTTCCGTGATTTGGTCGAACAATATGCGTCATTTTATTATGCGCATATGGCAGTGGAAGAACAATCGATCATGCCGATCGCGCGTCAGGTACTCAATGTCAGCGACTGGCAAGAAGTCGACTTAGCCTTCATGGAAAACCGCACGCGTCTCGATCAAGCCGGTGAACGCTACCGCTATGAGCAATTGTTTTCACTCATCGTCAACATCAGTCCGGCCCCGATAGGCGTGGCCGAACCGCTGTAATGCGCTGTTAGCCTGCCACACGGCAGGCTAACGCTAACGCTGTAAGCTGTCCCAAACTTTCTGTAAGCGCTTGACCGACACCGGCATCGGTGTACGTAATTCTTGCGCAAACAAAGACACCCGCAATTCTTCCAACAACCAGCGAAATTCCAGCAACTTCGGGTCACCCTCGGTGCCGGATTTGCGCGGGCTGCGCTGCCAAGGCTGCGCCACGCTCAACCACTCGGCCAGCAGTTTGCCATCGCGCGCAGGGTCGGCGCGCAATTTTTCCATCCTTACCGTAATCGCCTTCAGGTAGCGCGGAAACTGCGTCAATTGGGCGAATTCGGTCTCGGCGATGAAACGCTTCCCTATCAGTAATTGTAGTTGCGCTTGCATATCAGCCGCTGCGGCGGTATGCGCCTTAATACCCTGTAACTTCTTCGGCAAGCTGTGGTACTCGGCCAGGATTTGCCCGGCCATGCGGGCGATTTCATTCGCCAGCAAATTCAGGCGAGCCTTGCCTTCTTCGCGCCGACGCTGGAATTGTTCTGCCGTCGCTGGCAAAGGGGCTTGCAAACAGGCGCGCTCAAGCGCGGTTTCGATGATTTGCTCGCGCAATTCTTCTTGCGAGCCCAGCGCCATGAATTGCATGCCCATTTGCTGCAAACCGGGAATATTTTTTTCCAGAAATTTGACTTGCTCGCGCAATTGCAAAGCGAATAAACGACGCAAACCACGCCGATGAATGCGGGCTGCCTCATCAGGGTCATCGAAGACTTCGATTTGACAATGTGTCAAATGGTCGACTAAGGCGGGATAACCGATCAAGGTTTGCTTACCTTGCTGCACTTCCAAAAGTTCCGGTAAACTACCGAAGCTCCAGGCCGTCAGCTTTTCTTGTTGTTGCAGCAGCGGCGCGGCCGCAGCGAGCGGCTTCTGCGCGCCGGCGGCTTTGCTGGCCACTGCAGGCTGCGCCGCAGCGCTGCCAGTGCGATCAAGCAGGGCCAATTTATCAGCACTGGCGATGCGCTGAAAACTTTCGCGCGCTTGGGTACCGAATTCCACCCGCAGCGTACTCAGATTGCGGCCCATTTCGAGTTGCCGGCCATGCTCATCAATGACCTTGAAATTCATCGTCAAGTGCACCGGCAGCGTCTCGAATTTAAAATCCGTACTCATGCACAGCAAGCCTTTTTGCGTGCGGATATCGGCGATCACGGCATCAAGAAAATTACCCTTACCGAAATCGCAGCGTTCAGCAAACCCTGCCGCATACTCGGGCAAAGGCACGCAATGGCGGCGGATTTTTTGCGGCAGCGATTTGATCAGCAGATGAATTTTTTCTTTCAACATGCCCGGTACCAGCCACTCGCAGCGTTCCGCTGAAACCTGATTGAGCGAAAACAGCGGCACACACAAGGTGACGCCGTCACGCGGGCTGCCCGGCTCAAAATGGTAAGCAAGTTGCAAGGCCACGCCCGATACCTGCATGGCTTTCGGAAATAAATCGGTGGTGATGCCGGCCGCTTCATGGCGCATCAAGTCATCTTTGTTCAAGTACAGCAGTTTCGCATCGGCCTTCACCGCTTCCTGATGCCATTGCTCGAACAAGACGGCGTTGTACACCTCGGCCGGCAGCAATTGATCATAAAAGGCGACGATCAATTCCTGGTCAACCAAGACATCGAGGCGGCGCGATTTATGTTCGAGATTTTCAATTTCACGCACCAGTTTCTGATTGTGGGCGAAAAACGGCGCGCGCGTGTCGAACTCGCCTTCGACCAAGGCCTCGCGAATAAAGATCTCGCGCGCCTCGACCGGGTGGGTCAGACCATACTGCGTGCGTCGCTGGCTATAGACCACCAAACCGTATAAGGTGGCACGTTCAAACGCCGAGACTTGGCCGGCGCGCTTTTCCCAACGCGGTTCGCCATACGATTTACGCAGCAAGTGACTGCCGACCTTCTCCAACCACTCCGGGTTGATCTGAGCGATGCCACGTCCATACAGGCGTGTGGTATCGACCAACTCGGCCGCCATGATCCAGCGTCCGGCTTTCTTCACCAAGCTAGAACCGGGCCAGATAAAGAATTTAATGCTGCGCGCGCCGAGGTAATGCGCTTCCTCATCCGCTTTGTAGCCTATATTGCCAAGCAAACCGGTCAGCAAAGCCAAATGCAATTGCTCATAGGTGGCCGGTGTCTCGTTGATGCGCCAGCCCTGTTCTTTGACGATGGTCAGCAATTGCGAATGCACTTCGCGCCATTCGCGCAAGCGCAACTGATTCAAAAAATTGGCGCGGCAATTATCTTGCAACTGGCGATTGGTTTTTTTATGCGCAATCGCCTCTTCAAACCAAGTCCAGATTTTCAGATACGACTGAAATTCGGATTTTTCATCGGCGAATTTTTTATGCGCGGCATCGGCCGCTGCCTGCGCTTCCATCGGCCGATCACGCGGATCCTGCACCGACAAGGCTGCGGCAATGATCAACACTTCGTGCAGCGCCTGATTATCGCGGGCGGCCAAGATCATCCGACCGACGCGCGGATCGAGCGGCAATTTGGCTAACTGTCGCCCCACCGAGGTCAACTGGTTGGCTTCATCCATCGCCCCCAATTCCTGCAGCAATTGGTAACCATCGGCAATCGCGCGACCAGGCGGCGGCTCGATGAAAGGAAATTCTTCCACATCGGCCAGACGCAGCGACTTCATACGCAAAATCACCGCCGCCAAGGACGAGCGCAGAATTTCCGGCTCGGTGAATTTCACACGTTGCAGGAAATCGCTTTCTTCGTATAAGCGTATGCACACCCCGGCCGCCACGCGACCACAACGACCGGCACGCTGATTGGCCGCCGATTGGGCAATCGCTTCGATCTGCAATTGCTCGACTTTGTTGCGATAACTGTAACGCTTGACGCGCGCCAGCCCGGTGTCGACCACAAAGCGTATCCCCGGCACGGTCAGCGAGGTCTCGGCCACATTCGTAGCCAACACGATGCGCCGCGCATTCGATACTTTAAACACGCGCTCTTGTTCTTGCGCCGACAAGCGCGCGAACAGCGGTAAAATTTCCACATGGGCCGGATGATGCTTGCGCAAGGCTTCGGCCGCATCACGAATTTCGCGTTCCCCCGGCAAAAACACCAGCACATCACCGGAACCGATGCGACACAATTCATCGACGGCATCGGTAATCGCGTCCATCAGGTCGCGTTCTTTATCCGAATCTTGTACCGGACGATAGCGTAACTCGACCGGATACAAACGCCCCGACACTTCAATCACCGGTGCCGGCCGGCCCAAACCATCGGCAGTAGGGGCGGCAAAGTGATTGGCAAAACGCTGGGCATCGATGGTGGCCGAGGTAATGATCACTTTCAGATCAGGACGCTTGGGCAGCAACTGCTTGAGGTAACCGAGCAGAAAATCAATATTGAGGCTGCGTTCATGCGCCTCATCGATGATGATGGTGTCGTATTGACGTAGTAAAGGGTCGCCCTGGGTTTCGGCCAGCAAAATACCATCGGTCATCAACTTCACCGAAGCCCCGGCAGTGAGGGTATCGGTAAACCGCACCTTAAAACCGACATGCTCGCCGAGCGGAGAATTCAGTTCCTGTGCGATCCGCTTGGCGGTCGACGAGGCCGCGATCCGACGCGGCTGGGTATGACCGATCAGACCGGCTTGACCGCGCCCGAGTTCGAGACAAATTTTTGGTAGTTGCGTAGTCTTGCCGGAACCGGTCTCACCGCAGACGATGACAACTTGGTTGGCCGAGATGGCAGCAGCAATATCGGCACGCCGGCCCGACACCGGCAATTCTTCGGGAAAACTGATACGCGGCGGTGGATTACGGAATGGCAGCGACGGCGGTACAGGCTGTGTCGGCGGCACCTTCGCTGCTGGCGCGCCGCGCCGAGCAGCAGCAGCGTGCGGCTTGGCGGCTTTCCCCGCTTCGGGTGCAGGCGCAGCCGCACGCAATTGTCCGCGCAACTCGCGCAGTCCGGCCAAGCCGTCGGGCCGAATTTTTTCGGTAGAATTTTTAGGGGGCAAAGTAGAAGACATATCGGTGCGCATTATCCCAGATTTTTTCCGCATCGGTGAGTAAGGGCACAGGAAATTGGGCGAAACGCTGCGATTGTCGACTTTTCAGCAAGAACTGAAGCGCTTGGACATGCCACTTTGAAAACTCTTTGCGGCGCACTACTGCGCCAGACTGGGGCAGGCTGATCGCAGAGCAAAAAAAAATGCCCAATTTGAGCCAGCCACATGCAGAAGCCACATTGCCGGCGAAGTCTCAGATTATAATGTCGCCATGGAAAATCCCGTTCAATTCGTCGACTGGCTGCGTTCAGTCGCTCCCTATATTCACGCCTTCCGCGGCAAAACCTTCGTCGTCGCCTTTCCCGGCGAACTGGTGATGGCTGGTGCCTTGCCGGTGTTGGCACAAGATTTATCGCTGCTGCATGCGCTCGGCATTAAGATCGTCATCGCCCACGGTTCGCGACCACAAGTTGCTGAACAACTGGCGCTGCGTAATGTCGAAGGTAATTTCCATAACGGCATACGCATCACCGACACCGCTGCGCTCGAATGTTCGAAAGAAGCGGCCGGTGAATTGCGTCTCGATATAGAGGCCGCCTTCAGTCAGGGCTTACCGAATACGCCGATGGCGCACGCCGCCATCCGCATCATTTCCGGCAATTTCGTCACCGCGAAACCGATCGGCATCGTCGGCGGCGTCGACTTCGGCCTCACCGGCATCGCCCGTAAAGTCGCTTACGACACTATACACCGCGTTCTGGAGGGCGGTAACTTGGTGCTGCTCGGCCCACTGGGTTTCTCCCCTACCGGTGAAGCCTTCAATCTGACGATGGAAGATGTCGCCGTCTCGGCCGCCACTGCCCTGCGCGCTGACAAATTGATCTTCATCTCGGAAACGCCGATGATGGTTGATCGCGATGGCGATGAAATTCGTGAGCTCTCCTTCAGCCAGGCCGAACACGAACTCAAGGCCGATTATTTGCCGGCCGATTCCGCGTTTTACCTCGAACATGCCGTCAAAGCCTCGCGCGGCGGCGTGGCGCGGATACATATCGTGCCGTATGCGATGGATGGTTCGGCCTTGCTGGAATTATTTACCCATGATGGCGTCGGCACCATGGTGTCGTCGGAAAATCTGGAGAGTCTGCGCGAAGCGACGATTGAAGACGTTGGCGGCATCATCAAGCTGATCGAACCACTCGAAGCCGATGGCACTCTAGTGAAACGCGGTCGCGAACTGATCGAACGCGAAATCAATTACTTCTCCGTCATCGAGCATGACGGCGTCATCTTCGGCTGTGCTGCCTTGTATCCCTTCCCATTTGAAAAAATGGCGGAAATGGCTTGCCTGACTGTCAATCCCGATGTCCAAAGTCAGGGCGATGGCGAACGCATTCTCAAGCATATGGAAAAACGCGCGCGCCGCGCCGGCTTTCATTCGCTCTTCGTACTCACCACCCGCACCGCCCACTGGTTCTTGAAACGTGGTTTCGTCAACGCCTCATTCGACGATTTGCCGAAAGACCGCCAGAAAATGTATAACTGGCAGCGCAAATCACTGGTGCTGATCAAGCAATTGTAAGCGCGTCGGCCTCGGCGCTGCAGTCAGCGCGGCTGCACGACGAGGTTTCCATTATAATTCGGTCTGTTTTTGTATACCGGTATCACACAAGGAGTATTACCATGGCCCGTACAGTTCACTGCATCAAACTCGACAAAGAAGCCGATGGCTTGGATTTCGCCCCGTATCCGGGCGAACTGGGCAAACGCATTTACGACAGCGTCTCCAAAGAAGCATGGGCCGGCTGGATGAAGCACCAAACCATGTTGGTCAATGAGAATCGTCTCAACTTGGCCGATACACGCGCACGTAAATACCTCGCCACCCAAATGGAAAACCATTTCTTCGGTGATGGTGCCGATGCCGCTGCCGGCTACGTGCCGCCGGTCGACTGAATTCAATCCGCGCTTCCGGAACGAAAAAAGAGCAGCATGCCTTAGCTGGCATGCTGCTCTTTTTTAGCGCAAACCTCAGAATGTCAGTTGCGTCACCCCTTCAGGCGTACCGAGCAAGCAAACATTCGCACCCTGCCGCGCAAACAAACCCACCGTCACGACTCCGACGATATTATTGATTTCCTGCTCCAGCGCCGCTGGGTCGGCGATCTGCAGACCATGCACATCGATGATCACATTGCCGTTATCGGTGAGCACAGGCTGAGCATCTTTCAAGCGCAGCTGCGCTTGGCCGCCCAGCGCATTGAGCGCACGCGTTACCGCTGCATGCGCCATCGGGATCACTTCCACCGGCAGCGGAAAACGCCCCAAACGTTGTACCAACTTAGAGCCGTCGGCGATGCAAATGAAGCGCTCGGCCACCGAGGCGACAATTTTTTCCCGCGTCAAGGCGGCACCACCGCCCTTGATCATCGCCCCCTCATGGGTGATTTCATCGGCACCATCGATATACACCGGCATGCGCGTAATCTCATTCAAATCAAGTACGGTAATACCATGGCCGAGCAAACGCGCAGCCGTCGCTTCCGAAGAGGCCACCGCAGCTTTGATTTTATGTTTGATTTTAGCCAGTTCATCGATGAAGAAATTCGCCGTCGAACCGGTACCGACCCCGACGATATCATTTTCCACCACATACGCAATCGCCGCCTGGGCCACCGCACGTTTCATTTCATCTTGAGTCATCAGAATCTCACTTGAGCATTTGAAAAAAATTTGCCACTATTATACCGGCCACAAGGGCGTCTCATCCATCAGCGCCACCTGCTCACGCAATTCGAGTATCCGATCTTGCCAGTAACGTTCGGTGTTAAACCATGGAAATGCAGCGACAAACGCCGGGTCATTCCAGCGCTGCGCCAGCCACGCCGAATAGTGCAGCAAGCGCAGACTGCGCAAGGCTTCGATCAAATACAACTGACGCGGCTCAAATTCAAAAAAATCTTCATAGCCGGCCAAAATATCGGCCAATTGAGCCTGCATATCTTGGCGCGAACCGGACAATAACATCCATAAATCTTGCATCCCCGGGCCCATGCGACTATCATCAAAATCGACAAAATGCGGCCCGGCTTGCGCGCCCGCTTCCAACCACAACACGTTCCCCATATGACAATCGCCATGCAAGCGCAGCAGCGTGATTGCACCGGCTCGTTCATAACAGCGCGCCACACCGTCAAGCACCTGCTGACTCACGCTGCGATAGGCCGGCAACAGCGCTGGCGGCACAAAATCATGCGCTAACAACCACTCGCGCGGGGCCACCCCAAAACTTTGTAAATCCAAGGCCGGCCGCTCGGCATACGGACGCACGGCACCGACGGCATGGATGCGGCCGATGAAGCGCCCCAGCCATTCCAGTGTCGCGGCATCACTGATTTCCGGCGCCCGCCCACTCTGCCGCGCAAACAAGGCAAACCGATAGCCCTGATACGTGCGCAGGCTCGCGCCATCGCTGCCACACAGCGCCGGCACCACCGGAATTTCTTGCGCTAGCAATTCCTCAACAAACTGATGCTCTTCCATGATGGCCGCATCGCTCCAGCGCTGCGGGCGATAAAATTTTGCGATCACCGGTGCGGCATCATCGAGTTCTACTTGGTAGACGCGATTTTCATAACTATTGAGCGCTAAGATGCGGCCGTCCGTGCGATAGCCGCAGCTATCGACGGCATCAAGCACCAGCAAGGGGGAGAGTTCCGCAAAGGAAGTCGGGAGAATGTGTTCTGTCATGGCCAGATTGTACGTGCACCAGCCCAGTCTGCGCACGGCGATACGCTGATAATGCGCGGAAAAATCCGTAAAACGCGTTACACACCCGCCGCAAAGCGCTACACTGCCGGTATTTCCCTCTTCTCTTCAGGCTCCACCATGCAACTCGACGAACCGCTCAGCGATAAAGAATTCAACGAACTCGACAAATTCCTCATGTCCGACCGCGTCGGCGACGATGGCATGACCATGGACGCCTTGCACGGCTACCTGACCGCCATCGCACTCGGCCCTGAAATGATTGCCATGACCGAATGGCTGCCACTGGTCTGGGGCTTGGCCGATGGCGCAGAACCAGCCTTCAAAAATGACAAAGAAATGCAGCGCGTCACGCACCTGATCGCGCGCTTCATGAATGAAATCCAAATCACCTTCGAAGTGGCACCGCAAGAATTCGAACCCTTGTTTTGCATCCTCGAACAAGATGGCCAAGAATTGATCGATGGCGAAACCTGGGCCTGGGGCTTCTGGGAAGGCATGCAATTGCGCGAAGACGAATGGGAAGCGGCCTGGGATTCGGCCGAAATCGGCCCTTTGCTGCAACCTATCTATCTGCTCGGTGCCGAAGAAATTGATGAAGAAGAATTGAAATTCGTCGATAGTCCGCAAAAATGCCACGAGCTTGCACTGAGTTTGGAAGCCGCGATTCCAGCGATCCGACGTTTCTGGGCACCACTGCGCAAATCCGGTGTCACCACCGTTAAACGCGACACCCCGAAAATCGGTCGCAACGATCCCTGCCCTTGCGGCAGCGGCAAGAAATACAAGACTTGCTGTGGTGCCGAAGCGGTCGCCGAGTAAATAAAGCTTCCACACCGCTGGCGCGGGCCATCTCAGTCCGCGCCAGAGGAAAGCCTCTAGCCCCACGCTGGTCGCCGCACTGGTACTCGTGTTATGTTTATACTTTATACACGAAGCCGGAGACCACAATGAGCTTGCAAGAACAATTCACCCTCGCCTCTATCGATTCCAAGAATTTGCCTGAGCGCCCAGACAACATGACCATGTTGCAAATCTATGCACTGTTCAAACAAGGTAGTCTTGGCGACGCCAGCGGCGATCGTCCTGGCATGACCGACTTTGTCGGCCGCGCCAAGTTCGATGCATGGGCAAAATTACAAGGAACGAGCAAAGAAGCGGCCATGCAGCAATACATCGACTTGATCGCCTCCCTGAAATAATCAGACCCGCAATAAATTCGGCACCGGCAAGCCACTGAGCCCGGCGATCAAATTATCGACCGCACAATGCGCCATGGCACGCCGGGTATTGCCGGAAGCACTGGCAATATGCGGGGTCAGGACCACATTACTGAGTGTTAAAAAATCGGCGGCAAACGCCGGTTCATTCTCAAACACATCCAAACCAGCAGCAGCCAGACGTTTTTCCCGCAAGGCCGTAATCAAAGCTTGATCGTCGACGATGCCGCCGCGCGCCAGATTCACCAGCGTCGCCGTCGGCTTCATCAGCGCCAATTCAGGCGCACCGATGGCATGATGCGAAGCCGGCGAATACGGCAGCACCAAGATCAAATGATCGGCCGTTTTCAGTAATTCTTCCTTGCTGACATAGCGCGCATGGTTGGCCTGCGCCTCATCGGCAGCGGCCAAGGGTGAGCGATTATGATAGATCACCTGCATATTGAAGCCAGTGGAACGGCGCGCAATCGCTTGACCGATACGCCCCATGCCCAAAATACCCAGCGTAGACCCATGCAAATCGGGGCCGAGAAACAAATCGTAACGCCATTTTTGCCATAAGCCGGCCCGCAACCACTGCTCGGCTTCGGTAATGCGCCGTGCCGTTGCCATCATCAAGGCCCAGCCGAAATCGGCCGTGGTCTCGTTGAGTACATCGGGTGTATTACTGGCCTGCACAGAGTGGGCCGCACAAGCAGCCAAATCGATATTATCGTAGCCGACCGCCATATTGGCGACCATTTTCAAATCTGGAACTTGCTGCAGCAAGGCGGCATTGATCCGTGCACTCGATGTCGTCAGCACCCCGGCCTTACCCTGTAACTTGGCGACCAACTCAGCGGGCGTGAAAATCACATCCTCTTGATTCGCCTCGACCTCGAAATGCGCTTGCAAACGCTCCAACACTTCAGGAAAAACCGCACGCGCAACCAGAATGGCAGGCTTCATACTCACCTCAATTAAAATAAACCGTTAATACGCGCGATCTGAATACGCATCAAGAACACGCGGACAGTCATTGTAGCGCATGAGATTTAAGCGTGTTAGGCGCACTTACGGGCGCTTAATTACTCGCAAGCAATTTCCCTCCAGAATCATTTCCAAACTACGCACACAGCAAGGCAGCGCGCCCCTTGCAAACAACTTAATGGATCGTCGCAAAAGGGTAGTGAGTCGGTATCATTACCCTGACTGGTGGCCACGTCATTCCTGCGCGCTTTTGGCAGGAACCCAGCGGCGTTCGTGGTTAACTGAAAATGCCAGAAATTGTGGCATTTTCAGTGTAAAAAACGACGCTGGGTTCCCGCCAAAAGCATGCGGGAATGACGAGGCTGCGGCATGCGGGAATGACGAGGTATGCGGTGTTTCAGGTGTAAAAAACGTCCATCAGGCTTTTGCGACAGCCTCTGAAGGCCGGGGTTTCAAACCCTAGTCAGATTTTTGATAAATTCATCGATGGTGATACACATCAAAGCACGGCCGGCCCGATTCCTTTACAATCGCGCCTGACTTTCCCACTTAATTGCCTGCTTACACATCTCACACTGAATTTGCTTATTCGCAATCTATATAAGATCTCTGCAAGCCGTAATTGTGAGAAGCGTGAAATTGCCTTAAAATACAAGGCTTTCCAGCCATAGCATGGGTTTCCTGCGATCTGGTTGTGCCAAAACCCCGAATTTTAAAGATTGGACTGTTATGACCCACGTTGTGACCGAATCGTGCATCCGCTGCCGCTACACCGATTGCGTCGATGTTTGCCCGGTAGATTGCTTCCGCGCTGGCCCGAATTTCCTCATCATCGACCCCGATGAATGCATCGATTGCGCAGTTTGCGTAGCGGAGTGCCCGGTCAATGCGATTTACGCCGAAGAAGATGTACCGGCAGATCAACTGCAATTCATCAAAATCAATGCTGAACTGACACCGAAATGGCCGTCGATTACCAAAACGACCGCACCATTGCCAGATGCAGATGAATGGAAAGACGTTAAAAGCAAATTGCAGCATCTCGTGCGTTAAGCCATATGGCGCAGCCGCCGATTTCGCGCCGCGCCTCTGGCTCTATCTTTTTCAGCAATATCAGGAACTATTTGTCGTATGGAAAATAAAACAACATCCCACAGCGCCGTAATCGAAGCCGATGCCGTCATTATCGGTGCTGGTCCGGTAGGACTGTTTCAAGTATTTGAATTAGGCCTGCTTGAAATCAAAGCCCATGTCATCGATTCTTTGGCAGTCGTCGGCGGTCAGTGCGTGGAACTCTATCCTGATAAACCGATTTACGACATTCCTGCGGTACCAGTCTGTACTGGCCAGGAACTGACCGACAATTTGCTCAAACAAATTGAACCGTTCGGACCAACTTTCCATCTCGGACAAGAAGTCACTCTGGTAGAGCGTCGCGAAGATGGCCGTTTCGATCTCGAAACCTCGACCGGCACGCGCTTCATCACCAAAACCATTTTCATCGCCGCCGGCGTCGGTTCGTTCCAGCCACGTACTTTAAAAGTGGAAGGCATCGACGCTTTCGAAGGTAGCCAATTATTCTACCGTGTCAAAGACCCGGCGCAATTTCATGGTAAGAATTTGGTCATCTGTGGTGGTGGCGACTCTGCGCTCGACTGGGCCCTGAATTTTGTTGGTAAAGCCGAATCGGTGGTGGTATTGCATCGCCGTGACGACTTCCGTGCAGCGCCGGCATCGGTCGCGAAGATGAAAGAATTGTGCGACAACTATGAAATGCAACTGACCATCGGCCAAATCACCGGCATAGAAACCAAAGATGATCAATTGTCTGAAATCAAAGTGACCGGTGCCGACGGCGTGACACGTCGCATGCCACTCGATGTACTATTGGTGTTCTTCGGCTTGTCGCCAAAACTAGGCCCGATCGCTGATTGGGGCCTCGATATCGAACGCAAGCAATTGAAGGTTGTGAGCACAGAGAAATTCGAAACCAATGTACCGGGTATTTTTGCCGTCGGCGATATCAATACCTATCCTGGCAAGAAAAAACTGATACTGTCCGGTTTTCACGAAGCGGCGCTCGCTGCGTTTGGTGCCGCACCGTATATTTTCCCTGATAAGAAAATCCACATGCAATACACCACTACTTCACCTAAGCTGCACAAAATCCTCGGCGTCGATACCCCGACATTCGACTGAGCGACCAGCAGTACTCAAAAAAAAGCGCAAAGATAATTTTCTTTGCGCTTTTTTTATGATTACCAGCCGGCCCTACCGACTGGCTAACTGATGTTGCAGCAATTGCCGCTCTTGCAAGGCACTCTCGGTCAAGCGAAGCGCTAACTCAGTCTGCTTGAGCGCATTTTTGAATTCCACCGTCTCCACATGCAAACGCGTCGCACGTCCCTGCATTTTGGTATAGAGCTCAAGATAACACTGCTGTTGCTGATATGCTTCCTCGAATTGTCCCAAGCTTGCATACAAATCGCCCAGTGCTTTCATCGCACACAAGGAAGTGTAGCAATAGCCTTTGTTGGCGTTTTCTTCAATTGCCCGCTGCAAATCGTGAATTGCTTCCGGATAGCGCTGATGACATTGATGCAAATGCCCGCTGACCCACCAACTGTAAGGCTTGAGCGGACGGTCTTCAAAACTCTCAAGCAAGTCCATCGCAACGGCATTGAGCTGGTCAGCCTTGGATAACTGTCCCTGCATCGCCAAAGTGTACGCGGCCACGGAAAAACAAAATGCCCGACTGGCATTATCGGTATGATGCGCCGCTGAGTCTTCATCGACATAGCTCAGCACCGACAGATACGCTTCTTCATACTTTTCCAAGGCCAATTTACATAAGGCCAGCATGGTGGAGATAAACGGTGCCAACCAGCGTTCATTTGAGTTGACTGCCAGTCTACGCGCCTCTTCCAATAATTCTTCGGCATAGGTCGCATTACCGCTGAGATAAAAAATTTCGCCCAGATTAGCCAGCACTTGCGACACCCGATTCGGGATATTCAGGCGACGCGCTTGTTCTAGCGAGGTATAAAAATGCCGCACTGCTTCTTCGGTAAATCCCAACTCTTGCGAGAGCGTGCCGAGTATATTGAAAATCATCACAGACAAACGATTATCGCGGCTAGACAACAAAGGCAAAATCTTGGAATGACAAAGCGAATAGGCTTGCTCCGACATGCCATGCTTACGCCATACCGCAACCGTACCGAGATTGGCAAACGCGATGCCCTCCTCGTCGCCGACGAGCTCAAACATTGCTGCCGTGCGTTCAAATTCCGGCTCAGCCAAGGCCAATTTTCCCTCAAAAAAATCGGCGAAAGCAAACAATAACTCCGCAAATGTACCCAACACCGGCAAGCGCCGCGCCAAGGCCTGACGTCGCATCGCCGCGGCGATCGCACGCCCCTGCTCGGGTGCATCACGCATCAAATCGAATGCAAGAAAACAACTTTCGCGCCACTCCGTTTCCGACCATTCGTGCTCATTCATACTGACCAGCCCCTCTTAGAAAACATTTGCCCACAATCATCGCCCACGATAAGCCATAATTACTGTTTAATCAATTATTTAACATTCTTTTGCACTACAGACACACCCAAATGAGCAAGGAAGCCCACAATCATGAAAAGTGGTTTATGATGCATTGCAATACGACATAAAACACAGCTTCCCAAGCTCCCCGGAAATATTTACTGAATAGTCACTTTCTTATCAAAGTAGGCTATTCAAACGAGCCGGCTTTCCGTCGTTCTATCAGAAAGATGTCACCATGCTCTACCAATTTCATGAACTCAACCGCGCCATCCTCAACCCACTGACCAAGTGGGCAGAAGCGTCGTCGAAATTATTTACCAATCCGGTCTCACCGCTGGCGCACTCCCCTTATGCACAGCGCATTGCCGCAGGCTATGAACTCATGTTCCGCTTGGGCAAAAATTACCAAAAGCCGGAATTCGGCATTAGCTCGGTCAGCATCGGCGAACAGAACATCGACATTGTACAGACCGAAGTCGTGGTCAAACCCTTCTGCAAACTGCTGCACTTTTCCAAAGTGATCAGCGAGAAGGATGCTGCTAAGCTTAATCAAGCAAAAGTCTTGCTGGTCGCGCCATTATCTGGCCACCATTCGACTTTATTGCGCGATACTGTACGCGGTTTGTTGCCACAGCATGATGTCTACATCACCGATTGGACCGATGCACGCATGGTCGCGGCCTCGGAAGGCCCATTCCATTTACATGACTACATCTACTACGTGCAAGACTTCATTCGCTTGCTCGGCCCGGATGTGCATGTCGTTTCCGTTTGCCAACCAACCGTACCGGTACTGGCAGCCATTGCACTCATGGCCAGCGAAAACGATCCGAAATTGCCAAAAACCATGACCATGATGGGTGGCCCCATCGATCCGCGCAAATCACCGACGCAAGTCAATAATCTGGCCACTGAGAAAAAATTCTCTTGGTTCGAAAATACCGTGATTTACAGCGTACCGGCCAATTACCCCGGCTACGGTCGCAAAGTTTACCCTGGCTTCCTGCAACACACTGGTTTCGTTGCCATGAACCCAGATCGCCATGCGCAAAGCCATTGGGATTATTACCAGCATCTGATCAAAGGCGACGACGAATCGGCCGATCAACATCGCAAATTCTACGATGAATACAATGCCGTGCTCGATATGCCGGCCGAGTACTACCTCGATACCATTAAAACCGTGTTTCAAGACTTTGATCTGCCTAGGGGTACTTGGGAAGTTGAAGGCAAGCTGGTACGTCCGCAAGATATCAAAACCGTTGCCCTGTTGACGGTCGAAGGTGAACTCGACGATATCTCCGGTGCCGGTCAGACGCAAGCCGCCCATGATTTATGTAGCAGCATCCCAGCGAATATGAAACAAGATTTCATCGCGCCAGGCTGTGGCCACTACGGTATTTTCTCCGGCCGACGCTGGCGTGATGTGATTTGCCCACAACTGGCTGATTTCATTCAAAAACACCGTTAAATCGTAGCGCGTACATGCAGCAAAGCCACCATAAAGGTGGCTTTTTTATTTGTTGTTCAGCGTAATTGGGCGGATAATCGCCACTTTGCCGTTACTGCCTCACCGACGTGTCCACTCCACTCATCGCCCAAATCGACGCCCTGCTGCCGCAAACCCAATGTACCAAATGCGGCTACCCGTCTTGCCACGCCTATGCCACTGCCATCGTCACCGATGAGGCCAGCCATAACCAATGCCCACCAGGCGGGCAGCAAGGCGTGGTCAGATTGGCGCATGTGTTGCAGCGACCAATCTTGCCCTTGAACAGCGTGCATGGCAGCGAGCGCCCGCGCAGCCTCGCCGTGATTGAAGAAAAATACTGTATCGGCTGCACCTTGTGCATACAAGCTTGCCCGGTCGACGCCATTATCGGCGCACCCAAGCAAATGCACTTTATCTTGCCCGATCTCTGCACCGGCTGCGATCTTTGCGTCGAGCCTTGCCCGGTCGATTGCATCAGCATGTTGCCAGTTACCGCTACGCGCACCGGCTGGGCGGCCTGGAGCCTGGTACAAGCTGAGCAAGCGCGGCTGCGGTATACTTTGCGGGAACAAAGGCTGCAACGCGAAAAACAAGAAAATGAAGAGCGCTTAGGCCGCAAAGCCAGCGCCAAGTTACACGCACTGGAACAAGAAGCCGACGCATACCCGGAACAAAGGCGAGAGATAGACCGAAAAAAAGCCGTGATTGCCGCCGCGATTGAACGCGCGCGACAGAAAAAAATCGCTGCCGACCAAGCCAAGGAAATACCATGAATGCCGCAAAACGCCGAGAAATTTTCCTGCGCCTGCAAAAACAAAATCCAACGCCGACCACCGAGCTCGAATACAGCAGCCCGTTTGAATTGCTGATCGCCGTACTGCTCTCGGCGCAATCTACCGATGTCGCCGTCAATAAAGCTACTCGGCGACTGTATGCCGTCGCCACTACGCCGCAGAGTATGTATGCGCTTGGCGTCGATGGCTTGATTCCATACATACAAACCATAGGTTTGTTCCGTACCAAAGCAAAAAATGTGATCGAGACCTGCCGCATTTTGCTCACCGAGCATGACAGCGAAGTGCCACGCACACGCGCCGACTTGGAAGCTCTGCCCGGCGTTGGCCGAAAAACTGCCAATGTGGTGATGAACACCGCCTTTGGCGAACCGACCATCGCGGTCGACACCCATATTTTCCGCGTTGGCAACCGTACCGGCATCGCGCCGGGGAAAAACGTCGTCATCGTCGAAGAAAAATTGATGAAGTTCGTCCCCGCTGAATTTCTCCAAGATGCCCACCACTGGCTGATACTACATGGCCGCTACACCTGCACCGCACGCAAACCGAAATGCTGGAATTGCATGATCGCAGATTTGTGCGACTTCAAGAAAAAAACGCCGCTGCCGGAACAAGCCTGAGCGGCTGTGCCGGCAGCCGAACTGACTCAAGCAATCCGGCAAGCCTGATCAAAGCTCAGACGCGGCGCACGCGGATACAATTTGGCGGCATCGCCGTAACCAAGATTACAAATGAAATTGACGGTCACCTGCGAACCGGCGAAAAATGTCGCATTGATTTTTTCCGCATCAAAACCCGACATAGGGCCGCAATCGATCCCCAGCGAGCGGGCCGCCAGCATCAGATAGGCACCTTGCAGCGAAGAATTGCGAAAAGCCGTGGCGGCGATCAAATCCTCATTACCGACAAACCAAGAACGTGCATCACCATGCGGAAACAGCGTCGGCAAATGCTCGTAGAACGCCATATCCATGCCGATGATGGCGGTTACCGCGGCAGTGCGAGTTTTCTCCAGATTCCCCTCAGCCATGCAAGCCAACAGCTTTTCTTTTTCCGCCGGCGAGCGAACAAACACCACGCGTGCCGGAGAAGTGTTGGCCGAGGTCGGCGCCCACTTCATCAAATCATACAACTGATGCAATTGCTCATCGCTGATCGCCTTATCTTGCCAGGCATTGTGCGTGCGCGCCGTCGAGAACAAGGCGTCCAATACAGTGTGATTCAACATGATTCTTCCTTTTTAAACAAGCGCATATCATACCTGCAGTCATCAACAGCGCAGCAATTTCTGTCAAATCCTTTTACAATATGCGGCTACGCGCCCACGTGCGGTGCGCCCTTCACTACTGAGTACCCTCATGTTCAACCCCAGCCAGGCCGATGTCAGACGTTTCTTCTGCGAAACTTACCGCAAACTTCATGCTCAGGAAATTTTGACGCCCTTGGAAGCCATCGCCTCCGATTGGATCCGTGCGCACCCCGAGTACGAGCACAGTCTGCGTGACCTCGATACGGCGCTGGCCAGCGACTATTCGGTCGATGCAGGGCAAAGCAATCCGTTTTTGCACCTGTCCATGCATCTGTCGATTGCCGAACAAATTTCAGTCGATCAACCCCAGGGCGTCAAACCGGCCTTTCTGGCACTGAGCCGCCAGCTCAATTCCGACCATGAGGCGCACCATGTCATCATGGAATGTCTAGGCGAAATGATTTGGACTGCGCAACGTAGCGGCCTGCCACCGGATGGCCAGGCCTACATTGAAGCTTTGCGCAAACGGGTACGCTGAGTAGCAAACCACGTTTCTGGCCCGAAAAAAAACCACGCTTAAGCGTGGTTTCGTTTGAGCATGATGGTCAATTATTTTTGCACCACCAAGCTGCCCGGCAAGCTTTGCAGGTAGGCAGCGATATCTTGCACGTCAGTATGCGACAAGACTTTCGCCTGCGCACCCATGATCGCATTGCTGCGACCGTTAGGCCCTGTGCTACCACGCTGATAAGCGACTAAAGCCTGCACGATGTAATCAGCATGCTGTCCGGCTAATTTCGGATAAGTCGGATCAATCGGCGAATTAAAATCCTTACCATGGCATGATGCGCAATTACTTTTTTCTACCAAGGCTTTACCGGCTGCGATATTCGCACCGGCAAATGCACTCGCCGCCGACAAAGACAAGAGCGCAGCCAACCAGATATTTTTATGCATGTGAGCTCCTGTATTATTTTTGTTGTGAGTAATAGGCGGCCAAATCAGCAATATCCTGATCCGACAAACTGCCTGCCACGCCACGCATCGTCAAATGCTTACGATCGCCCTTACGGTAAGCCTGCAACGCGCTCTCGATGTATTTGGCCGATTGCCCACCGATCATCGGCACCCGATATACTTCGGGGAAGGTCGCTTTATAACCGGGAATAGCATGGCAACCGATGCACATCGCGATTTTCTTATCCGCCGCGTCCTTCGCGTTGCCAACAACTTCGGCTGCCAAGGCAGCCTGAGTGAGACTCGCCAAAGCGAGGAGTGCAAACAGTTTTTTCATATGAGCGAATTGAGTAATAACCAACAGTACGATGAAGACGACACCTTGATATAGATCCTTATTTTATCTGATCAATATCAAATCGGCGTAAAAAACACACATGAATTGCCAAAAATTGCTTTTTGACTAGATTTTTTGTTGCTTACTGATACAAACCAAGCATTCGCAAAATTGCTGCTTGCATTTCAAAATTTCCTCATCGCGCAGCTGCACTGAAATCAGCACGTACGTTCACATTATTCGACATTCTGGCTTATACTCGAGAGCTTATAACGTCTGCAAGCGTGCTTTGCTGCACTTGTGCACCGATCAATTCACTCACGAACGCCCATCGCCATGACGCAGGAAACTACCGCCCTTCGCTTTGAAGGTGCCGACAATTATGTCGCCACCGATGACTTGAAACTCGCAGTCAATGCTGCCTTGAAGCTGCAACGCCCCTTACTGATCAAAGGTGAACCGGGTACCGGCAAAACCATGCTGGCCGAAGAAGTCGCCGCAGCCTTGAATATGCCTTTAATGCAATGGCATATCAAATCCACCACCAAAGCTCAGCAAGGTTTGTACGAATACGATGCCGTCTCGCGCCTGCGCGATTCCCAGCTCGGTGACGCGCGCGTCAAAGATATTCATAATTACATCGTCAAAGGCGTGTTGTGGCAAGCGTTTACCGCCGATGAACCGGTGGTCTTGTTGATCGATGAAATCGACAAAGCCGATATCGAATTCCCGAACGACTTATTACGCGAACTCGATCGCATGGAATTTTACGTCTATGAAACGCGCGAAATGGTACGCGCCAAGCACAGACCGCTGGTGATCATCACCTCGAATAACGAAAAAGAATTGCCGGATGCTTTTCTGCGCCGCTGTTTTTTCCATTACATCAAGTTTCCCGATAAAGAGACGATGCAAAAAATCGTCCACGTGCATTTTCCGCAATTGAAAGCCGACTTGCTGGCACAGGCCTTGCAGACTTTTTACGAAGTACGCGATGTCGCCGGACTCAAGAAAAAGCCATCCACCTCAGAATTCATCGATTGGCTCAAACTCTTGCTGGCAGAAGACATCCCTGCCGAAGCCTTGCGCAGCAAAGACAACAAAGCCATCGTGCCACCCTTGCATGGTGCCTTACTGAAAAATGAACAAGATGTGCACCTGTTCGAACGTTTGATCTTCATGTCACGTACCAATCGCTGACGCCCTGTCGGTGCGACGGGCAAACCGCTTGAATTCAATCCGCGTCGCCCTTGCATCGCCGTGGTCGATCATAATGGTATGGAGCAAATCATTCGGTTTCCCGGCCGCTTATCGGTGCACGGCTGGCGATAAAGATCGGGACTTCCACAGCAAACATCGCGCGAGCAAAGAATTCACTTTTTTTCAAAGCCGATTCTCTTTGCGTCAAGGTATCAAGTAAGCGATTGAATGTATGGATCAGTTGAGCGACTTCATCCTCGCTGCTCACCGGCACGAGCAGCCGCGCAGTTTGATTGCTCGAAATCCTATCGAGCGTGCTGGCATCAGCGGCTGGAATATTTTTCGCTGAACTCAAAATTTCCATGCCCTTCGGCTCAACAACTTAATGGATCGTCGCAAGCGACGATGGAACAGACTCTGGAAGGGGTTTGCATCCCCTCCCATCGCGTCGCTCCTTCGTCGCTCACCGGCCAAAAGAGGCTGTCGCAAAAGGGTATTGAGTCGGTATCATGACCCCAACTGGTGGACACGTCATTCCTGCGCGCTTTTGGCAGGAACCCAGCGGCGTTCGTGGTTAACTGAAAATGCCAGAAATTGTGGCATTTTCAGTGTAAAAAACGACACTGGGTTCCCGCCAAAAGCATGCGGGAATGACGCGGCATGCGGTGTTTCAGGTGTAAAAAACGTCCATCAGGCTTTTGCGACAGCCTCTGAAGGCCGGGGTTTCAAACCCTAGTCAGATTTTTGATGAATCACCGCATAAGCCTGATAACCTTGCAGATACCGATCGATACCGGGATTAATGCCGGCCGCCGGCAAGGCTTCCATATAACGGCTATGCGACAAGCCACGAATCAGGAGACGTTCGCGTGGTGCAATCAGTAAATAGCCACCGCTGCGGCCGTAACGGTTACGGATATAGTCATCGAGAAAATTCGGTGCACGCAGCCCAGTGACCCCGGCCAGCGCGCCGATCACGTTTTTCTGCCTATCATAAACCGGCACCACCAAATGGAATTGAGCCTCATTGCTAAGCGAATCCAGCTGCGGCACACTGACGCCGGCCGAACGCTGCTGCAAGGCTGCCGCGACGGTTGTATTGCTCAAATAATTTTCGCCTACATGGGTTTGCTTGCTGTCCGCCACCACGATACCATCCAGCGTGCAGCAATGCGTAAACATAATAAGACAAGGAGCACATGCACACTAAAAATAGTAGACATGTGCTCAGAGTGATTTTTGCGTGGATAGATCGCCAAGGGCACAATCTCCATGCCATAGGATGATTTCCCCAATGATTCAGGTTCATAGCAAGAAAAAAAACTGACAAATAATTGCACCCAAATATGCTTCATGCAGCACGGCTGTGAGCGAGTATATTAAACAAGCACAGGAGCAATCCACGCTACCCCTGCCTCGACTACCTCATTTTTTTAATTTTTTGTTGGACCTCTTCCCCATCCTGAAGATGGCTGTCGCAAAAGCCTGACGGACGCCTTTTTCCACCGCAAACATACGCCGCGGGGTTCCTGCCAAAAGTTCGCAGGAACGACGTGATGGCCGACTGGACTAATAATGCCGATTGAAAACCCGTTTACGACCTCCTCTGAAGCGCCGCGCTTTCTTCAGATCTGATAAATACCTGAAAACAGGTAGTCCTTATCAAGGTAATCCGGTATTCGTGAGAGCCATTTTTTTCCTTAAGCTGAGGCACTGAGCAAACGAGATGGCTGCGACCAATGGGACAGACGACCCCGATCCAGGAACAGCGCAGTTTCCTGCCTTGTAGCGCCAAATCTGTGCCAGCTATCAATAAACATTCATAGGGGGAGAAATGGAAACACTGCTCAATGCGCCATCAGCCTTGGAACGCGATTTGATGTTCTCGGATGCTGCTTATGCTGAGAAGAACCTGCCCGCTGCCTTACTATCTTTGCCGTCAATGGTTGCTTATGCCGCCAAACAACAGCTGGATAAAGCATTGTGGCAAGAGTCGCTCAGCGCATTGGAATCGCAGATGGTGTTTACTCGTCGCAAGCTTAAAATCGATGAAAAATTATACCTTTATGGCGAGCGGTTTGAACGCTTGTACTTGGTCAGCTCTGGCTTATTCAAATTAATGAATTTGAGTGTCGATGGACGTGAGCAAGCGATCGGCTTGTATTTTAAAGGCGATTGGCTGGGTTTTGACGGCATCTCGGGCGGATGCTATAGCTGTTCCGCCGTTGCACTTGATCGCAGTGAGGTATGGGTCGTCAATTACGAACGTCTGCTGCAAATTGGCATGTCGGAACCGCGGCTGCTGCGTTTATTATTCCGTGCCATGGGCATGCAATTGGGCCAGCATCGCAATTGGATGCTATCGATGGGTACCTTGCCGTCGGATGCGCGGGTATGTGATTTTTTACTGCAATGGGCCAATGCGCTGGCCGAGCGCGGTTTGCGTACTGATCAATTTAATGTGCATTTGAGTCGGGCCGATATTGGTAACTTAAAGTGGCCCCCTAAGTCCAGACAATTATTCAAAGAGTTTAAGATAGTGCCTGTTTCTGCCACAGCTGCGCGGCGCTGCCCCGTTATTCGCACTACATCACTACCGTGCTTTTCTTTTCTAGCTTTTTTGAATCAGGCAGTTCAGTACCAAATTTGTTTACGATCTTGGCACCGCCGCCCACGCCTGAGCCATACACGGTTTCCGGCGTTTGATAACCCAATGATTGATGTTTACGTTCAGCGTTGTAGAACATAAAATAGTTCGCCAAGCCGATCACCAACTCCGGCATACTTTCATGCTTTTTCAAATACACTTCTTCATATTTCACACTGCGCCATAGACGCTCAACAAAAATATTATCCAACGCCCGACCGCGACCGTCCATACTGATTTTGATGCCGTTTCTAAGCAGCAGCCCAGTAAAGGCCTGGCTGGTAAACTGCGCACCCTGATCGGTATTAAAAATCTCCGGCGTTCCATACCATTTTATGGCTTCTTCCAAGCAGTCCACGCAAAACCCCGCATCCATCGTGTTCGACAACCGCCAAGACAGCACCTTCCGGCTATACCAGTCAACGATCGCCACCAGATACACAAAACCCCGCGGCAGCCTGATGAATGTGATGTCTGTACTCCAGACCATATTTGGTCGAGTGACATCGATACCTCTCAGTAAGTACGGGTAAATCTTGTTCTGCGGATGCGCTTTACTGGTGTTGGGGCCTGGGGCCATACCTGCCAATCCCAGTTGCTGCATCAGCCTCTGTACGCGCTTGCGGTTCACTGCATGGCCACAGTCTCGCAAGTAATGCGTCATGCGTCGCGTGCCGTAAAATGGATGTCTGGTGTATTCCTCGTCAAGCAATTGCAACAGCAAACTATCAAACGGATTGATCTCTTCTTGCAAGCGCTTTTTCTTGTCGTACACGACCGAGCGCGTGACTGAAACGAGACGGCATTGTGTGGCGATTGAAAGGGCAGAGAGCGGCTCTACCCACTGCAATCGTTCCGTTACAGGCTGATCCCTGACTTTTTTTTAAGCCAATCGAGTTCCATATTCAGTTGCCCAATTTTGGCATAGAGACGGTCTGGGTCGTTCTGTGTGCTGGCCGGTTTCGGACCGCGCTTACCTTCAAACAGACTGCCTGCATTTTCCAGTAATTCTTTCTTCCACTGGCTAACCTGCGTCGGATGCACCCCGAACTCTTGGGCGATCTGATTGATCGTCTTTTCGCCTTTGATTGCCTCAACTGCTACCTTGGCTTTTTGTGCGCCGCTAAATATTTTTCTCTTATTTTCACTCATGGTCTGCCTCGTCTCTTTTCGACAGACACTAGTTTAAACTGTTGTCCGGATATGTGGATCCACTATAACTACTTGGGCTTGCGACTGGAATCGATTAGCCGCGCCTTGTGCCGCTTGGAACGTGAAGGATTGATTGAATTTAAGGAAAGAGGGCGCCGTGAAATCAGCATTCCGAATCTGGAAGCATTGAGCGAATTTATCAGATGTGCGCGTAAAACCTCGACGTTCAGAGGCTGTCGCGACAGCTCCGACATCTGTAAAATAAGGAGCAAAATGAACGCTGGAAAATGATGTCCAGAGCCGTTGCGCTGTTGAGGGCGCTGTTTTTATGCTGTTATTTAGAACAGCTTCATCAGATTCGCCAGGGCTGTACATGACTACATTTTCATACCTGAAACACCGCACACCTCGTCATTCCCGCATGCCTTTGGCGCGACCCCAGTGTCGTTTTCAGCACTGAAAACACCATCGTTTCTGGCATTTTCAGTTAACCACGAACGCCGTCAGGTTCCCGCCAAAAGCGCGCGGGAATGGCGTGTCTGCCAGTTGGGGTAATGATGCCGACTGAAAACCCTTTTGCGACAGCTTCTGAACGCCGAGGTTTTACGCGCACATCTGAGAATAATTCTTCAGTTCTGGTCTGCCTCAATAAAATACAATAACAATTGACGATGCTCATCGACGCTGCGTAGTTGGGTAAGCGTACGTTGCTCTTGCAGGATGCCGTTGTCGCCGCGGTAGCGCGCAGTGATCGCATATTGCCCGGGAGGCAAAGCAAGATAGAGTAAAGGCCCGGCCATCACTTGCGTCAGCAAATGGACCGGTCGCGCGCCGAGATGCAAAGCCTCCAGCGTGATTTCCACCCCCGCCAAGTACCAGCCGCTCTGGCGTGCTACCGTCACCAGCCTCAGGCTATAGCGGTTCGCTTGTGCCTGTATGGCAGCGCGCTCTTCCGCACCGACACCACCGGTCAGGCACTCAAACGGCATCGCGTCGCAATAAAAATCGATACGAAACAAATCGGCTTGGGCTTGGGCCTGCACCGACCCGCACAAGGCACTGCACAATAATAAAAAACAAATACAAGTTTTTAAATTTCCCATCGTTATATCGCCGGCTCACCTTCATCAGTTTGGTATTTCAAAAAATAGATTTTATGCGAAAGATCAAACTCGCTGCACGCAAAAATCATTATTCGTCAAGCACAGTGTTTGGCCGCGCTTCATGCGCATACCATGCTGTGGCACACGAACCTGAGGGCACACATAGCCTGCGTGTTCGCGATTTTTTCCACTCTGATACTTGTGCGAGGTTTTCATCATGCATCGTTTACCAAATTATGGATCCCCTTTATCGCTGCCTTTCGACAGCTTGCTCAAAACTCTGTTCAACCGAAACTGGCTTGATCTGGAACCACTTGATATCCGTCTTGATGTTGACGAACTTGCCGACCGCTTCGTGGTCTGCGCCGATTTGCCAGGAGTAAACAAGGAGGATATCGATATCCGCGTCTGTGGCAACCAGGTACACATTCACGCTGAGATCAAGGCTGACCAGAACAGCAGCGATGCTGATGGCCGCGCGGTGCGGCGCGAGCGTTGCCACGGCATGTTAACGCGCACGCTCTATCTGAGTCAAGACCTCGACGACACGCGTGCTGAGGCAAGTTTCGATGCAGCTGTCTTGCGTTTGCAATTACCGAAAAAACAAAGCACCGAGCAAAGACGCGTAGATATTCGCTGAAGCAGCATGATTTTTTGGGGCCGGTATGAAGGCGACATTTTCAGAATATTCCTACAGCGTGCTGGCGCTTGAAACCGCTACACTCTGGTTTCAGCGAATTGGTATTTTTATTGGAAAGAATGATTTACTTCCAGCATATCAACTGGCGGCAGCGTATCGTCTACCGGCCGACTGCCGCCAACGACTTGGCCTCATCAGCATCTACGAACGTCTCGACATTCTCGGTGCGCAACTGAGCGTAGCCAGCCAACTTGGCCACGGCACCACGGCTACGCTGACGATCCCGCTCGCCACGGCGAGCCAAACTGGAGCCGCCGCATGAGCCGCACCCGCGTGTTATTAGTCGATGATCACACCATGCTGCGCGAAGCCTTAGGCTTCATGCTCAGCAAAGAAACCGGCTTGGAGGTCGTCGGCGAGTTAGGCGATGGCAGTCGCATCGAAGAAGTCATCACGCAGTTGCAACCTGACGTGGTGGTGATGGATGTCAGCATGCCGAATATGAATGGGATCGATGCCACTCGAAAGATTTTACGTCTGGCACCGCATACCGGTGTGGTAGCACTGTCGGCGTTTGGCTACAAACAATTTATCGTCGAGATGATGAGCGCCGGCGCGCTGGCCTATGTGGTCAAATCGGCTGCCAGCGAACAATTGAGGCGCGCCATCGCCAGCGTGGCGCAAGGCCATGTCTATCTTTGTCCGGAATCGGCGGCCATGATGGTCGCCTTGGCCTGTGCCGACGAATCGAGCTTGCTCAATCACGTCCCGGAAGGACATTTGGGAAAACGTGAGCGTGAAGTACTGCGCCTGATTTGCCAAGGAAAAAGTTCTCCCGAGATCGGTAGTGAGTTACATATTGCCATCAGCACCGTTGAAGTTCACCGCCGCAATATTATGGGTAAACTCGACATCCATTCGGTTGCCGAGTTGACCAAATATGCGATACGCCGTGGTTTGACGCACATATGAAACAGCCGCTGCGGAACCGAGCAGCGGCTGTTTCAGGTAAACCGCAGACGGCCGGCTTATTGCGCCTGCTTGAGCTGCTCGAGTATCGCCGGATTTTCAAGCGTCGAAATATCTTGCGTGATTTCTTCCCCCTTAGCCAGCACGCGCAGTAGACGGCGCATGATCTTACCTGAACGTGTTTTCGGCAAATTATCACCGAAACGAATTTCTTTTGGCTTGGCAATCGGTCCGATTTCTTTGGCTACCCAATTGCGCAATTCCGCCGCAATTTGCTTGGCTTCTTCGCCGATAGGACGGCTACGCTTGAGTACAACAAAGGCACAAATCGCTTCACCGGTGGTATCGTCGGGCCGACCGACCACGGCCGCTTCAGCTACCAATGGATGGGCCACCAGCGCCGATTCGATTTCCATTGTACCCATACGATGACCGGACACGTTAAGCACGTCATCGATACGCCCGGTGATGGTGAAATAAGCGGTATCTTTATTACGGATGGCACCATCGCCGGCCAGATACAAGGTGCCACCATATTCTTCCGGGAAATAACTTTTCTTGAAGCGTTCAGGATCGCCCCAGATTGTTCTGATCATCGCTGGCCATGGCCGCTTGATCACTAAAATACCACCCTGACCGTTCGGTAAATCATGACCGGTTTCATCGACGATGGCTGCCATGATACCCGGCAAAGGCAAGGTACAGGAACCCGGCACCAATGGTGTCGCGCCCGGCAAGGGTGTCATCATATGACCGCCGGTTTCGGTTTGCCAGAAGGTATCGACGATAGGACAGTTATCGCGACCAATATGCTTGTGATACCACATCCAGGCTTCCGGATTGATCGGTTCACCGACTGAGCCCAGCAGGCGCAAGGAAGACAGATCGTAGCGATCGGGATGAATCGCAGCATCGGCATCGGCCGCCTTGATCAGCGAGCGAATTGCCGTTGGTGCCGTGTAGAAAATGCTGACCTGATGCTTTTCTATCATGCTCCAGAACCGGCCGGCGTTGGGGAAAGTCGGAATGCCTTCGAAAATGATTTCGGTCGCGCCGACTGCCAAGGGGCCGTAAGTGATGTAAGTGTGACCAGTGACCCAGCCGATATCGGCGGTACACCAGAAAACATCGGCTGGTTTGATGTCAAAGGTCCACTTCATCGTCAATATCGCCCACAGCAAATAGCCGCCCGATGAATGCTGCACACCTTTCGGTTTGCCGGTCGAACCTGAGGTATAGAGGATGAACAGCGGATGTTCGGCACTGACCCATTCCGGCTCACAGACCGCCGATTGGGTGGCGACCAATTCGTGCATCCACAGATCGCGGCCGGCCGTCATTGTCACGGCACCACCGGTGCGTTGATAAACGATAACATTTCTAACTTTTTCGCAATCGCCAAGGGCCAGCGCTTCATCGACAATGGCTTTGAGCGGCAAATGCTTACCACCGCGAACTTGTTGATCAGCAGTAAGCACGGCCACGGCACCGACGTCGACGATGCGTTCCTGCAGCGATTTCGCGGAAAAACCACCGAACACGACGGAATGGGTGGCACCGATACGGGCGCAAGCTTGCATGGCAATGACGCCTTCCACCGACATCGGCATGTAAATTACCACGCGATCGCCTTTGACGATGCCGAGCGATTTCAAGCCATTGGCAAATTCGCAAACGCGACGGTGCAATTCTTGATAAGTAGTGCGTGTGACTTCGCCGCCATCGGTTTCAAAAATCACCGCAACTTTGTCAGCATTGCCGTTTTGCAGGTTCACGTCGAGACAATTATACGAAACGTTGAGCAAGCCATCTTCGAACCATTTGTAAAACGGTGCCTGACTTTCATCGAGCACGGTTTCAAACGGCTTATGCCAGTGCAAGTTCTCACGTGCCAGCTTGCCCCAGAAACCGGTGTAATCGGCCTCTGCCGCGTTGCACATGGCATGGTAAGCATCCATACCGGAAATTGTCGCCTGTGCGGCAAATGCTGCCGGAGGCGGAAAAACGCGCGATTCGGCTTTTATTTCAGAGTGTGCCGCGGTGAGGTCGGTCATGCTGGTCTCCAACTTGTTATAGTGTAAAAAATTAAGACTGTCGAAACACGATGAGTCCCGTTCTCTGCACATCGTCTACTGACGACAGGCCTCATCGATCGATCTGATGAAATCAGCTTAATCGGACAGACTTACTCTAGGCTTACGCTCGTATCGGCCTTGTGGACGGCATGCCACAAGGCAAATGCAAGCGGAGCAGCCGCAATTTTTCCGCATTTCTCCAGCCCAATTTCAGCATTCTATGCCAATCGTCGGCATGCCAGGCCACACGACATGGTGCTGCAGATGTAAAATACTGGTTTTCAGCATTCGTCGTCGTGATTCATCACGCACCTTATCCATGCCCACCAATCCGACTCCACCAAAACTTTCACCGCTCTCCAACATCATTTTTTTCAGCCGCTGGCTGCAGGTGCCACTGTATTTAGGTCTCATCCTCGCCCAATGTGTGTATGTATTTCACTTCTGGGTCGAGTTGACCGATCTGATCGGCGCCGCGCTCGGCAACGAAGCTGCACTACAGCATATTCTCGATGCGGTCGCGAATGGAAATGTACGCCCAAGCAAACTGACCGAAACCACCATCATGCTGGTTGTGCTGGGCTTGATCGACGTGGTCATGATTTCCAATCTGCTGATCATGGTCATCATTGGTGGCTACGAAACTTTCGTATCCCGACTCGGCTTGGACAATCATCCCGATCAACCGGAATGGCTGTCCCATGTCAATGCCTCTGTGCTGAAGGTCAAACTGGCCATGGCCATCATCGGCATTTCTTCTATCCATCTGCTGAAAACCTTCATCAATGCCGGCAACTATGAACCACATGTCGTACTGGCCCAAACCGGCATCCATATTGCCTTCTTGCTGTCAGCACTGGCGATTGCGTATTGCGATCAGATCATGACCAAGACCCAGTTATTAGCCAATCAGCACTGAGCCCCTTTTTTCATTTCACCAGCCAAGAGCCAAATCATGACAGTCATCAAACGAGACGACCTGATCGAATCCGTAGCAGCAGCGCTGCAATACATCAGCTATTACCACCCGGCCGATTATATCGCCCATCTGGCACGCGCCTATGAGAGTGAGCAAAGCCCGGCGGCGAAAGATGCGATTGCCCAGATTCTCACCAATTCGCGCATGTGTGCTGAGGGCCGTCGTCCGATTTGCCAAGATACCGGCATCGTCAATGTCTTCCTGAAAATCGGCATGGGTGTACGTTTCGAAGGTTTTACCGGCTCCATCACCGACGCCGTCAATGAAGGCGTACGCCAAGCGTATAACAATGCCGACAATAAACTGCGCGCATCGATCGTTGCCGACCCGCTGTTTGATCGTAAAAATACACAAGACAATACCCCGGCCGTGGTGCACATGGAATTAGTTCCAGGCAATACCGTCGATGTCAAAGTAGCGGCCAAGGGTGGTGGCTCTGAAAACAAAAGCAAGTTCGTCATGCTCAACCCATCCGATTCTTTGATCGACTGGGTCATGAAAACCGTGCCGACCATGGGTGCCGGCTGGTGTCCACCGGGCATGCTCGGCATAGGCATAGGCGGCACAGCCGAAAAAGCCATGCTGATGGCGAAAGAATCCTTGATGGATGACATCGACATGTATGAACTCAAACAACGTGGCCCACGCAACAAGACCGAAGAATTACGCATAGAATTGTGCGACAAGGTGAATGCCTTGGGCATCGGTGCCCAAGGCCTGGGTGGTTTGACCACTGTGCTCGACGTCAAGATCAATATGTACCCGACCCACGCGGCTTCGAAACCGGTCGCGATGATTCCAAATTGCGCCGCCACCCGCCACGCACATTTCGTGCTTGATGGTTCCGGCCCGACGTATATTGAACCACCGAAATTATCCGACTGGCCTGATGTGCATTGGCTGCCCGATACAGAAAAATCCCAACGCGTTGATCTCAACAACTTGACCAAGGCTGAAGTGGCGTCATGGAAACCTGGCCAGACTTTGCTGTTGAACGGGAAAATGCTGACCGGTCGCGATGCTGCCCACAAGCGTATTCAAGAAATGCTGGCCAAAGGCGAAAGCTTGCCGGTCGATTTCACCAACCGCGTGATTTACTATGTCGGCCCGGTCGATCCGGTGCGCGATGAAGCGGTCGGCCCAGCCGGCCCAACCACAGCTACCCGCATGGATAAATTCACCGACATGATGCTCGAGCAAACCGGTCTCATTTCCATGATAGGCAAGGCCGAACGCGGCCCAGTTGCGATCGAATCGATCAAGCGCCACCAATCTGCCTATCTGATGGCTGTCGGTGGTGCCGCCTACTTGGTATCGAAAGCGATCAAGTCGGCTACCGTAGTCGGCTTTGCCGATCTCGGCATGGAAGCGATTTACGAATTTGATGTTGTCGACATGCCAGTGACGGTAGCGGTCGATGCCAACGGCACCTCGGTACACAATACCGGCCCGCGCGAATGGCAAGCGAAAATCGGCATCATTGCACTCAATCCAGCCTGATGCAGCAGCAGCCAACGGCGCCGGTAGGCATCTTCGATTCCGGCGTCGGTGGCTTGTCGGTGCTGCAGCATGTGCGCAGCACCCTGCCGTATGAAACGCTGCTGTATGTAGCCGATTCGGCCTTTGCCCCGTATGGCGAAAAAACCGCGGCGCAAATCACTGCGCGCTGCCTGTTGATCGCCGAGTTTTTCCAGCGTCATGCAATCAAAGCCTTGGTCGTGGCATGCAATACTGCCACGGCAGCGGCGATTACCGTGTTACGCCAGCGCTACCCGGACTTAATCATTGTCGGCATCGAACCGGGCTTGAAACCGGCCGCCTTGTTGAGCAAAAATAAACGCGTCGGTGTGCTGGCGACCAGTGCCACCTTACACAGCGAAAAGTTTAAAAATCTGCAACAAGCATTACTTAGCTCCGGCGTCAGCTTCGAACTGCGCGCCGGCGTCGGCCTGGTAGAAATGATCGAGCAAGATCAGCTACATACCGCCACCACCCGCGCCCTGCTGAGCGCGCATCTGGCGCCGCTACTGGCTGCAGGCATCGATACCTTGGTGCTCGGCTGCACCCACTACCCGTTCGCCACTACGCTCATCAATGACATCATAGCCAGTCAGCGCTACCCTGCCCTCAGCTTGGTCGATACCGGTCTGGCAGTCGCCTTACAATTGCAACGATTACTACAACAAACTGGTCTCGCCGCTACCAAGCCCCCCCCGACAGCACCGCTGCGCGCGTATACCAGCGCAGACTGCCAAGCATTCGAGCAAGCCTTGCTACGCTTATTGAAAATCGCTGCCCCTGAGGTTCGTGTTGCGCCGCTGAATTTAGGTATGAGCTAGGAGCACAAGGCGAAAAAAAACACGGCCACGGCCGTGTTTTTTTTCGCCACAAACAATCGTTTATTTCAATTGATCGTTGAGTAATTTCAAGATCTTTTCAGCCACCACAGAACGGTCGACTTTACCGTCGTTATTGAGTACGGTAACGACACTGCTCTCGCCGTTGGCTGCATTTTTGACCGAGACGCGATATTTCTGCGCATTTTTAGACGCTTCGTCGGAATTGCTTGAGAACAGTTTGGAGAAGAAACCATCACCGGCACCCTTGGTTTTGGCTTCGATATCTTGATCGATGTAGCGGACGAAATACAAGCCCTGCGAACGATCGCGATCTTCTACCGTGAAACCGACGCGATCGAGTGCCAAGCCAACGCGACGCCAAGCGCGGTCGAAACCTTCATCGACTTCAACTTGACTGGCGTCAGCCGTTTTGATCAGCTTCGAATGCGGTTTGAGTTCGACCGCTGTCACTGCTGCCGGTGCCAACGGCGATGCGACGCCGTCGCTGGACAAACGCGCCATCAGACGCGCCAAGAATTCTGCTTCCAGCCCTGGATCAGGCGCACGTGGCGTCCAGGCCGAACCGTCTTTGGCCGGGCCGGTCAAGACTTCTTCGGCACCGCGATGGCTGATGTAAATTTCAACTTCGCCGTTTTCACCGCGCTCAAGACGGGTGCGAAATTTATCGCGCTCGCCGGTAGAATACAGCGAATCGAGCACCTTACCCAGAGTATTACGTAACAAATCTTGTGGGATTTTGGCACGATTTTCGGCCCAATCGGTTTCCATTACACCGGTTTGCTGATTTTCAACATTGACCAGGAAACCAAGTTCTTGCCAAAAATCTTTCAGCTGCGGCCACAAGGCTTCCGGCGTTTGCTTGACCACTAACCAGCGCTCGGAACCCGAACGGACGATACGCATGTCATTGACTTTAGTCGGCGCGACCACGGCACTGCTGACACTGACCTTGTTGCCTTTTTCAAGATTGTAGCCCGACGCCGTCGCGCTGCTTTTATTTGCATCAGGCACGGCAAACCGGTTGTCGCGCGCGATTTGCGTCAAATCAGGGGGAACATCCAATGAAATAGAGGTCGCCTTGGCTGCACTTTTGTAATCGATTTTATTGGGCTCTATCAAATTACCAACCGAGCTGCATGCACTCAGTCCCGCGATCGCGAGAACACCGATGATGCCGTTTTTAGCAACAAAGCTTTTTGCCATGTGAAAGTCCCTACCAATTTGTTATCAATGAAAAAACGTGGAGCGGTGCGCCGGCCCGGCCGGCGCATCAAGCTGATACTTATTTTAATATACCTGCTTCGCGCAAAGCTGTGCGTACTGTTGCGTGATATTGCTCAGCCATCGTCACCAAGGGTAAACGCAAGCCTGACGGGATCAAACCCATTTCCTGCAGCGCCCATTTTACCGGCAAAGGATTAGGTTCGATGAACAACTTGCTGTGCAAGGATAAAACAGAATTATTAATAGCAATTGCCTTGGCAGTATCGCCAGCCATCGCCGCGACACACAATTCGTGCATGGCGCGTGGTGCGACATTGGCCGTGACGGAAATATTGCCTTGACCACCGCAGAACATCAAGGCCATAGCCGTGGCATCATCACCGGAATACACGGCAAAACCAGCCGGCACCAGGCTGAGCAATTCGATGCCGCGGGCGATATTGCCGGTGGCATCTTTGACACCAATAATGCCAGGAATTTGCGCCAAGCGAACGATGGTTTCATTCGCCATATCGGCCACGGTACGTCCCGGCACGTTATACAGAATAATCGGCAGGTCGACCGCTTGCGCGATGGCTTTGAAGTGCTGGTACATGCCTTCCTGAGTAGGACGGTTGTAGTAAGGCACAACTTGCAGCGAGGCATCGGCACCCGCTTGTTTGGCGAACTTGGTCAGCGCGATCGCTTCGGCGGTCGAATTACCACCGGAACCGGCGATAATCGGCACGCGCTTGGCGGCATGTTCGACTGCCACACGAATGAGTTCACAATGCTCTTCGACCGACACGGTCGGCGACTCGCCGGTGGTACCGACTATCACGATCCCATCGGTGCCTTCGGCAATATGCCAGTCGATTAATTTACGCAAGCAAGGCAAATCAAGACTGCCATCGGCGTGCATAGGGGTCACAATAGCAACCAGACTACCCTGTATGTTTGTCATGTTAGTGCGTTAAAAAAGTAAAACCTCGATTGTAGCGGATAGACAGCAACTCTGGGGTGCTATTAGCATGCTTAGCACGGCAAACTTGCACTATGAACATAAAGCCGATGGTCGCGCCCCATCCCCGCCCTTGCGCGCGCAAATACGCTGCACCACAGCCGGCTTCGGCGTACTCACGTAACCGTGTTCGTAGGCGATCACCTGCATGGAAGAATCGGCTGCCAGATGTGCCAATAATTCACCCTGATGCAATAAGAAATCAGGATTCGAGGGCTTGCCGAAGGCCGCGTTGCCTATGGCGAAAGTTTGATAAATCAACACTCCGCCCTCCTGCAAGCTATCGAGCAGCAGCGGAAACAAGGGCCGATGTAGATAATTACTGACGACGATGGCAGCAAATTGCTTGGCAGCGAATGGCCAATCCAGCCCACCGGCTTCGAGATCATGCTGCATGGTCCGCGCACCAGCGAGCTGCAACGCTGAGAGCACGGCAACATCGCGATCCAAGGCCAGCACGGCATGACCACGCTCGAGTAAGCAGCGGGTATGCCGTCCACTGCCGCAGGCCAGATCGAGCACCAAGCCAGCCGGCAGCAGCGGTAAGAAGCGCAGCACCCAAGCCGCCGGCGCAGCCACTGTCGGATTGATCAGCAAGACTTCACACGCCCAGCAACATACGTAAGGGTGAGGCCAGCAATTGCAGCAGCAAGTTACTGAGGACCATCAGTGGCGTCATCCAAAATTGCAGCAAGTGCAAAAACATGAAACCAAGCAAGATGAAAAAGCCATACGGCTCGATGCGCGCAAATTGGTAAGCCATTTTGTAGGGCAACAAACTGACGACGATGCGGCCGCCATCGAGCGGCGGGATAGGAAATAAGTTAAACGCCAACAGGGCTAAATTGGTCAAGACGCCGGCTTCGGCCATTTTGTAAAAATACGGCTCACTCAATTGCATCGATTGCAGCACGATGCCGAACAGCAACCAGAAAAATGCCATGACGAAGTTGGCCGCCGGGCCGGCCAAAGCAACCCACGCCATGTCGCGTTTAGGATTTTTCAGATGCCCGAAATTGACCGGCACTGGCTTGGCATAACCGACCAAAAAAGCCCCGCCGCTGGCCAAGTACAAGACTACCGGAACAACAATGGTGCCGATAGGATCGATATGCACGAGCGGGTTGAGACTGAGTCGCCCTTGACTTTGTGCGGTCGTATCGCCGAAATGTTTGGCCGCATAGCCGTGCGCAGCCTCGTGCAAGGTAATGGCAAAAATCACCGGCAAGGCATAGACCAGCACTGTCTGGATTAAATCATTCATGGAGATTTTCTAAAAAAAGTCAATTGCAGGGCTGTGTGCTCTGCGTGCGCCTCATCATATGCCAAATACTGCCACGTCGCCGCTTCCTTGACGTAACAATTGCGGCGTCTCGCCACTCAGATCGACCACCGTGGTTGGCACCAGACTGCAGGCTCCGCCGTCGATGATGAGTTCTATGCGCTTTTCCAACTCGGCGCGAATCAGCTCGGCATCGGTCAAGGGCTCGTCTTGATCCGGCAAGATCAGTGTGGTGGCCAATAAGGGTTGCCCTAATTCTGCCAGTAAAGCCTGAGTAATGAGGTTTTGCGGCACGCGCAAGCCTATCGTTTTGCGCGAGGGATGACTCAAGCGGCGCGGCACTTCCTTGGTCGCTTCCAGAATCATGGTGTAGGGTCCCGGCGTGGCGGCCTTGAGCAAGCGATACTGGCGATTATCAACCTTGGCATACAAGGCAATCTCGGATAAGTCGCGGCACAATAAAGTCAGGTGATGCTTATCATCAACTCCGCGAATCTTTCGCATACGCATCACGGCATCTTTATCGTCGAGGTGGCACACCAGCGCGTAGCAAGAATCGGTGGGGACGGCGACAATGCCGCCGGAACCAATGATTTGCACCGCTTGTTTGATCAAACGCAGTTGCGGATTCTCAGGATGGATTTGAAAGAATTGGCTCATAAAATGAATCAAGGCGACAGCCAGAGCCGCCGCCTGAGGGTGAAAAAACAGGATTATTTCAAATTTTGCAATGCAGCGATACGTTGCTCCATCGGTGGATGCGAAGAAAACAAGGCGCTCCAACCCGGTTTATCACTGATACCGGCGGCAGCCATCGATTTTGGCAATTCGCCCGGTGCCATACCACCCAAGCGCGCGAGCGCATGGATCATCGGCAAGCGGTTACCAAGCAAGCGCGCCGAACCGGCATCGGCGCGGAATTCGCGCTGGCGCGAAAACCAGGCAACGATCATCGAGGCGGCGATACCGAACACGATTTCACAGACAAACACGGTGATCATGTAACCAATGCCAGGGCGATCACTGTCATTGTTGCGGAAAAAAGTTTTATCGACCAAGTAGCCAACTACGCGAGCTAAAAATACCACGAAAGTATTGACTACGCCTTGTATCAAAGTCATCGTCACCATGTCACCGTTAGCAATATGGGCGATTTCATGGCCGAGTACGGCTTCCACTTCTTCCTTGGTCATGCTCTCAAGCAAACCCGTCGAAACGGCAACCAAGGCGGAATTTTTAAAGGCACCGGTGGCAAAGGCATTGGCCTCACCATCGTAGACCGCAACTTCGGGCATTTGTATACCGGCGCGTTCAGACAAGTTGCGCACGGTATTGACTAGCCACAATTCCGTTGAGGAGCTCGGCGCGCTGATTACGCGTGCGCCAGTCGACCATTTCGCCATAGGCTTACTGATCAACAAAGAGAAGAAGGCACCGGTAAAGCCAACCACCAGCGAGAACGCCAGCAGCGTTCCCAATTGCAAACCATTGGCGGTCAAAAAGCGGTTCACGCCCAATACGGACAAGACCACCGACATCACCACCATCACAGCCAGATTGGTCAGTAGAAATAAGACGATACGTTTCATGCGATTTCTCCGGTTGGGGAAAATAAATAGACTGGCATGAAGATATGGGCGGTCAAGCTGATTTCAAGCGGAGAACCAATCTTGCCATACTGGTTTGGATAATTTAGGCATGGCCGGCAAGCGCCCGATATCGACTTCGGCGTCATCCGGCGAATGAAAGTCTGAACCGCGCGACACCAGAAAGCCATATTGATTGGCAATCCGGGTATATTCTTCGTATTGATCGACGCTATGACTGCCAGTCACGGTTTCTATGGCACTGCCACCGAGTGCGCGGAATTCACGGAAAAAGCAATCGCGCGCGACCTCGCTCAAATCATAGCGACCAGGATGCGCCACCACGGCAACGCCGCCGGCACCCTGTATCCAACTGAGGGCGTCACTGAGGCTGGCCCAGCGGTGCGGCACATAACCAGGCTTACCTTCACTTAAATATTTTTTAAAGACTTCGGAAACCGAAGCACAGGCACCGATCTCGGTCAGGTAACGGGCGAAATGCGAACGTGAGATCAAGTCGGGGTTGCCAACGTATTTCAGCGCACCTTCGTATACGCCATCGATGCCGGCGCGCGCCGCCAAATCGGCGGCCATTTCGCGCGCCCGTTGTTCGCGGCCGGAACGGGTGCGTAACAAGCCCTGCAACAGGGCCGGATTGGTTTCATCGATACCGAGGCCGACAATATGAATCGTGCTCGCGGCCCAAGTAATGGAAATTTCCACCCCCGCCACAAACCCCATACCCAGCTCAGCAGCCGCAGCGCGCGCGGCAGCGACACCGCTGACTTCATCATGATCGGTCAAGGCCCACACCGCGACACCGTTGGCGGCAGCGCGGGCCGCTAAGGCAGCCGGCGTCAAGACGCCATCGGAAATAGTGGAATGACTGTGAAAATCGACATTAAGAGCGAGAGCAGACATAGACATAAGGGCAAGATGCGCCAGTTCGATAGCAAAATCGCTGTCGCTATTGTACTCCTGCCGGCCGTCGTGTGTTGCACTGCAAAATTTACCCTATCGAGGGAGACTTACAATTTCATTTCCACTCGTAAATTGTAAGTAGTATAAGTCTGCGAAAACACATTATCGAGGTGATCAATGCCGCCGAGATTGACTTCACTGCTACTCACCGCCTCATCGGGGCGTAAATTATTGGCCGACAGCCGCACTTGCAGCGACGGTGAGATGCGCCATAAACCATATACGTCGAGTTGGCGTTTGCGACCGGTGCTGCTGAGTTGTGTCAAACTGCTTTGGGTTTGATAGGCCGGCGTCCAGTTCAGGTTAGCCCCGACGGTCAGCGGCAGGCCGCGTGGCCGGTAATCGAGCCCGAAGTTGGCCAATTGCCCCGGCTGCTGGTCGATTTTATTGTTCGGACCGGGAATATCATCGACATTCGACCAGAAACGGCTGTAATTACTGCGCACATCAATCGCCGGCCCTTCTGGGAAAAACTCTTGCAACTGAAATTTCGCTTCCAACTCTATGCCTTTGGTGGTGGCCGATCCGATATTGAGCGGGGTCGACACCCAGCGCGGACCGCTGGCGCTAGCCACCAATTGCGTGGTGCGACGCATCAGATCATCGATCTGGCGCACAAACAGGTTGGCGCTGATCAAACCCGATCGCGTCAGATAATGCTCAAATGCTAAATCTATGCCTTTCGATAGTTCCGGTTTCAGCAGAGGATTACCGGTGCGATCGGGCCGAGTCGGACTATTGAGATTGGAAATACTTGGAACGGCAATCAAATCATTGAGTGTCGGTGCACGGTAAGTGGTGGCGTAGCTCAAGCGTATCTGATCTTTGCTGGCCTCGGACAAGCGCCAGACGCCGTGTAAGATCGGACTCAAGACCCGACTGCGATTATCGATCGCCTGGCCATTGGATAAGCTGCTGGTGGTGGCAATGCCTTCCCAGCGCAAACCGGCATAGGCGGAGAATTGTGCATTAATATCAAATTCATCTTGCACGAACAGTGCCAAGCGGCGCGTGCTGGCACTCAGATCATCGCCGGAATCGTCGAATTGCGGCCGGCCATTATTGAGTGAAATACTGCTCTCGGTACGGCGCCCTATTTCGGCATCCCAACCGGCGGCAAAGGTTTGCCCAGAACCAATCGGCAAGCTGTACTTGCCGCCATTTTTCAGGCTTTGATCGCGCGTGTGATTATTCACGCTGACCACATTTTGCAGCTTACCGGCCCCATCATACTGATTACTCAGTGAAGCCGAGTCGTTTTGACCATAGCCGCCGCCGAACTTCACCACCAACTTGCCATTGTCATCGAACTTATGCTGCCAATCACCGAAAAGACGGAAAAACGTCGACTCGGTACTGCCGCTGTTGGCGGCAAACGCATACGGTGGCAGGGTCACCAAGCTCGGGGAACGATAAATTTGATCGACCTGACTGCTGCCATCCGAGTTACTGCGTGAGCTCATCAGGAATGGTTGTACTGTCAAGGCGTCGCCATTACTGAAAGTGTATTTGAAACGCGGGGTAAAATTACCACCGCTGCTACGGCGTCGGCTTTGGTCGCTTTCCTTTTGAATCAGTGTGGTCGCCCCGTCGCTGCCGGTCTCGTGCGAGTCGGTAGTGCCGGTATCGGCTTGCCGATTCTGGAACAGCGAAGCACTGAGGGTGTAGCTGAGGCTGCCGATTTCACCGGGATACGTGAGTGAGACATTCGGCGCGAGCCGATCTTGCTCGGCAGCCAGTGAGAGTTTCAGGTCGGTATTCTTTTGTTTGTATTCTTCACGCAAAACAATATTGATCGTGCCGGCGATTGCTTGCGCACTGAATTCTGCCACGGCACCGCGAATGATCTCGATCCGCTCCACTTGGTCAGGCGTGAGACTATCCATGGAAAAGCCACGCGGGGCGCGCTCGCCGTTGATCAAAATCTGGGTATAACCATTGCCCATGCCGCGCATACGAATATCGCCACCGCGCCCGGCGCGCCCACCGATACTCACACCCGGCAAGCGTTTGAGCACATCAGCAAGATTGGTATCACCATTGCGATCGAGTTCTTCACGGCCGAAAATCATTTTGGCCGCAGTCGACTGGCGGCGAACATCGTCTTCATTACGCCCGCCATCGATGACCACTTTCTGCACTGCCTCAATTTCGACCGGCGGGGTTTTTTTAAGCGGCTTAAACTCACTACCGACGCTGTCGCTCCGCTTGTTTTCGGCTGGTGTCAGTACCTGCGCATCTACGCCCGACATCGTCACAGCCAATACCGCGATGAACACAGGAGAAAATCGGGAGGAAATAGGCATAAGTATCAGTATTAAAAAGTAAATATTAGTGTTTTTGACAATTTTTGTGCACTACACCATTGTAGAGACATCCATCGCCGAGGCAAAGTTCAGGATGCAACAGTTTTGTATGGAAATGAAACAAGTGCAGCACACAAACAACTTAATGGATCGTCGCAAGCGACGATGGAACAGACTCTGGCAGGGGTTTGTATCTCCTCCCATCGCGTCGCGCCTTCGTCGCTCACCGGCCAATTCTTTAAGCACGAACGCCACCAGGTTCCCGCGCAAAAGCGCGCTGATTCTGAAGAGGCTGTCGCAAAAGCCTGATGGACGTTTTTCACACCTGAAACACCGCATACCTCGTCATTCCCGCATGCCACAGCCTCGTCATTCCCGCATGCCACAGCCTCGTCATTCCCGCATGCTTTTGGCGGGAACCCAGCGTCGTTTTTTACACTGAAAATGCCACAATTTCTGGCATTTTCAGTTAACCACGAACGCCGCTGGGCTCCTGCCAAAAGCGCGCAGGAATGACGTGGCCACCAGTTGGGGTAATGATACCGACTCACTACCCTTTTGCGACAGCCTCTTTTGGCCGGGGTTTCAAACCCTAGTCAGATTTTTGATCAAGATTGCAAACAAAAAAACCCGCCTGACACACCGGCGGGTTGGTATTCACATTTACAGCAGCAGCTTTAGTCGCCGCGAGCTGCTAAATTGAGGTTCAATTGCGAACGCAGTAAGTCTTCCGGTTCGGCGCGTGGATTATTGCGTGCCGCTTCCAATCGATCGAGGTAGGCAGCCGTCACGTCACCGGTCACGTAATGACCGTCAAAGCACGAGGCTTCAATGCTGCGCAAAGCCGGATTGACGTCCGAAATCGAGCGTTTCATTGATGCAACATCTTGATAAACCAAGGCGTCGGCAGTAATTTCGCGGCAGACTTCTTGCTCGGAACGACCGTAGGCGATTAATTCACTGCGCGTCGGCATGTCGATACCGTACACGTTAGGAAATTGTACCGGTGGTGCGGCCGAAGCAAAAATCACGCGCTTCGCGCCCGATTCGCGTGCCATCTGTACGATTTCGCGGCTGGTGGTACCGCGCACGATGGAGTCATCGACCAGCAACACACTCTTACCTTTGAATTCAGAACTGATGGCATTCAATTTCTGACGCACCGATTTCGTTCGCACGGCTTGACCCGGCATCATGAAGGTACGACCGATATAGCGATTCTTAATGAAACCTTCGCGATAATCGAGATTAAGTTTCAACGCCAATTCCATCGCCGACGGGCGCGAGGAATCGGGAATCGGCATGACCACGTCGATCTCACCGCTGCTGAATTGTTGGCGCACTTTTTCGGCCAGGTATTCACCCATTTTCAAACGCGTCAGATAGACTGAAGCACCATCGATGATGGAATCGGGACGGGCCAAATAGACATATTCAAATGCGCAGGGATTGAGCGTAGGATTATCGGCGCATTGCTGACTGTAGAGGTTGCCGTCGAGATCGATGAACAAGGCTTCGCCCGGCTCAACATCGCGCAGGAATTTGAAACCCAAACCTTCGAGTGCCACCGATTCGCTGGCAATCATGTATTCGGTACCGCTATCGGTTTCGGCGATGCCTATGCACAGAGGGCGAATGCCGAAGGGGTCGCGGAAAGCCAGCAAACCGTAGCCGGCGATGGTCGCTACCACCGCATACGAACCACGCACGCGACGATGCAACATGGAGACGGCGTGAAACAAGGCATCAGGATCGAGCGAATAACCGCTGGTGACTTCCTGGATTTGATGCGCAAGAATATTGAGCAAGACTTCCGAGTCAGAATCGGTATTGAGGTGACGTCTATCGTTTTTAAACAGTTCGATTTTCAGTTCAACGGCATTGGTCAGGTTGCCGTTATGGGCCAACACAATACCGAATGGCGCATTGACATAAAATGGCTGCGCTTCTTCTTCACTGGTCGAACCGGCGGTGGGATAACGCACCTGGCCTATGCCTATATTACCGGGCAAAGAACGCATATTACGAGTACGGAACACGTCACGCACCAAGCCATTGGCCTTGTGCATGGCAAATTTATTGCCATGATTGGTGGCGATACCGGCCGCATCTTGACCGCGATGCTGCAATAGCAGCAAGGCGTCATACAGCAACTGATTGACGGGATTTTTTGAAACTACACCGACGATGCCACACATGGTGGACTCCTAAAAAGACAAATTAAAACCGGACGTGGCCGGAAATCGACGCTGGCAAAAACGGGATCACTGTTTGTGCCGCGGTTTCCGCCAGGGGACTCAAGAGAGCATTCTTCCAAAAGGCTTGCTGCGGTATGGCGGTCATTCCGCACACCAATACCGCCGCCAATACCAGCACGCAGCCGCGTGCCAGTCCAAATATTCCACCCAAACCGCTGTCGGCCAAAGACATGCCACTGGCCTTAATGATGGCGTCAACGGCGCGCATCACCAGCGCCATGAGCAAGCGCACGCCGATGAACAGCGCCAGAAAGGCCACGATCAAGCGCACGATCTGCCCTGGAAACACGGCCGGCAGCCAGGCCGACACCAGTTCGCTGTAAGCATTGGCCAGTACAAAGGCAACAATCCAACTCACCAGAGAGAGGATTTCTTTGATCAAGCCGCGCATCGTGCTGATCACTACCGAACACAGTAAGATCAGCAGAACGATATAATCGAACAGCGTCACAGCAGCCCTCAGTTAGCCGGAATCAGCGTGCCGCCGACACCGAGTTTGCTGAGCTTGGCTTGCATTCTATCGGCTTCTTCGTGCGACTCGAAAGGTCCAACCCGCACTCGAATTTTCTCCCCCGAGGAGGTCGCCACTTTCTGGGTGTAAGAATGGATGCCGGCCGCCTTGAGCTTGGCCTGTAAATCATCGACTTTATCCTGCGCCGCCAAGGCTGCTACCTGTACCAAATAAGCAGACTTCGGCGCGGCTTTCGGGCTGCTTTTTCCTTCGAGTATGGCCAGCGCGCGCGCCGCATCGTCGTCGGACTTGAGCGCTTTCGCAGGCTCTGGCTTGCTCTCCAGCTTAGGCTCGGCTTTGCTCTCACTCTTATGCTCAGGCTTGAGGGCCACTTCGGCTTCGACCGGTTTGCTCGGCTTGGGCGGTTTAACTTCCGGCTTAGGCTCGCTCTTCAATTCTGGCAGGCGTTCGAGTTTCGCCGGTATCTCGGCCGCAACAACATGCGGAGTCGGCTGCGGAGCAGCGACGAGCGCTGCCACTTTGTTGGTCGCCGGGCTCACCGGCTCGATGATTTCTTCGCTGGCATCAAGCTCCGGAGCAGCGATTTGACGTGCCGGCACAGGCAATTGCGCCGCCGCCGAAGCGGCACTCAGAGGCTTATCTTTGGAAGGAATGCGAATACTGATGTCATCGGACAAGGGCTTGGGTTCGGAATCGAGCAACATCGGCAAACCGATGATGACAGCCAGCGCCAGCGCCACGGCACCGATCAAACGTCGGCGTGCGCGCTTTTTTTCCGGCAGCATAGGGTCGCTGAGCTGACCACGGCGCGGTGCCTCGGTTTTTTTACCACGCGCGCGCGATTCCAAACTGTCTTCGGCAGAGCGTGAGCGAAATTCACCGTTTTCGTGAGCATTCGATGTTTCTGGCTTTTTTTTAAAGCGCGAGAGCAAACCCATGTGCGAATATCTGCTTAATATTTGATTGATCTGATCATTTGCGGCATCAATGCAGTGCCGCTCGTCTGGCACGCATCACTCCGGCCACCGTCAGAAAGGAACCGAAGACCACTATTCTATCATTTTCACCCGCCTTACTGAGCGCATCAGCATAGGCATTTTCGGGCGAACTGAACTCAGTGATGCTTTTTTCAGCGTCATCGAGCACGTCCGCGGCCAGTAACAGTTGCTTAAGTGCGCCGGCAGAGGCAGCGCGCGGCAGCGGTAAATCGCAGACATGCCAATGATCGATCTTTTGCTTGAGTTGCGCGATCACCCCGGCCACGTCTTTATCGAGCATGGAACCAAAGACCGCGTAAGTATAGGCATGAAAGCCCATATTATCGAGATTTTGCGACAAGGTAGCGGCGGCATGCGGATTATGCGCGACATCGAGCACCACGGTCGGCCGCCCCGGCATGACTTGAAAACGCCCGGGCAAATCGACCATCACCAAGCCGGTACGCACTTCCTGCGCGCCCACCGGCAAGACATGACGCAAGGCTTCCAAGGCTGCCAGCACCGCCGAGGCATTCAAGAGTTGATTGGCACCGCGCAGACTAGGATAACCAAGTGAATTGCGCCGCTGATCGCGCCCGGCGAAATTCCATTGCTGCTTATCGCCGTTGTAATTGAAGTCGCGCCCGAACAAACGTAAATCGGCACCGATGGCCTGAGCATGATCGATCAAAGACTGCGGCGGCTGTGGATCACTGCAAATAGCCGGCTTGCCGGCGCGGAAAATACCGGCTTTTTCAAAGCCGATTTTTTCCCGCGTATCGCCGAGATAATCGACGTGATCGATGTCGACACTGGTCACAATCGCGACATCGGCATCGAATACATTGACGGCATCGAGACGACCGCCAAGACCAACTTCGAGGATCACAACATCGAGCGGCGCATCGGCCAGCAACTTGCAAATGGCCAGCGTGGTGAATTCGAAGTAAGTCAGCGAAATACTGCCACGCGCCGCTTCCACGGCGGCAAAGCTATCGATGAATAATTGATCTTGCACCGGCGTGCCATTGATACGCGCACGTTCATTGAAATCGAGGAAATGCGGCTTGCTGTACAAACCCACCCGATAACCGGCTTCGAGCAAGATCGCTTCGAGCATCGCACAGGTCGAGCCTTTACCATTGGTGCCAGCCACCATAATCACAGGCACAGCGAAGCGGATGTCCAGGCTTTGTTTGACGGCGGCGACGCGATCGAGCCCCATGTCAATTTCTTTGGCATGGCGAGTTTCAAGCAAGGCCAGCCAGGTCGGCAAGCTATCGGGCAAATTTGGCATAGTAGCAATAAAAAAAGCCCGAAAAGAGGTCGGGCTTTTCAAAAAAAATTAACACACACACGTCGCTGTCAGCGGCACGCGACTTTACGCCACCGCTTCGGCTGGCTGATTCTGTAACAGCGCTAACAAACGGGCGATTTCTTCGCGCATCTTGCGACGATCAACAATCATGTCGATCGCCCCTTTTTGCAACAAAAATTCGGAACGCTGGAAACCTTCCGGCAGTTTTTCCCTTACCGTGTTTTCGATCACGCGCGGACCGGCAAAGCCGATCAAGGCCTTCGGTTCGGCCATGACGACGTCACCGAGGAAGGCAAACGAAGCCGACACGCCACCCATGGTTGGATCAGTCAGCACCGAAATGAAAGGCAAGCGCTGTTCCGACAACTTGGTCAGCATCGAGGTGGTTTTCGCCATTTGCATCAAGGATAACAAACCTTCTTGCATACGTGCGCCACCGGTTGCCGTGATACAGATAAACGGCACTTTTTGCTCGAGTGCCGCTTGGGCACCGCGCACGAAACGCTCACCGACCACCGAACCCATGGAGCCGCCCATGAATTCAAATTCAAAACACGCCGTCACAACTGGCACCGACATGATGGAACCGCCCATCACAATGAGGGCATCGGTTTCACCGGTAGTTTCCAAGGCATCTTTGAGACGATCGGGATATTTTTTACTATCTTTGAACTTGAGCGTATCAATCGGCAAAATTTCCTGACCGATTTCATACCGACCACCGGCATCAAGCAAGGCATCAAGACGCTCACGCGCACCGATACGCATATGATGGCTGCATTTAGGACAGACATGGATATTGGCTTCCAAATCCGAACGGTACAGCACGGCTTCGCAGGACGGACACTTGACCCACAGACCCTCCGGGATCGATTTACGATTTGCCGATTCCGAGCGCTGTATGCGCGGTGGTAACAATTTTTCTAACCAACTCATGTTTTCTCCTCTTTGCAGCCACTTGCAAGCGATGCAAGTGGCGTCTGGCTCGGCCTGATACAAAAGCCGTTGCAGCCGTTTGATGGTGTTCGGCGCGTATTTTACTCGTCCAAGGCCTTTCTGACACCAGAAATAAAACTTTTTACTGCCGCAACGGCATTTTCATGCGGCGTGCGCTCTAATTCTTCGATCAGGCGCGAACCAATCACGACAGCATCAGAGACATTGGCAATCGCGCGCGCCGTGGCACCATCGCGTATCCCGAAGCCGACCCCAACCGGCACACTGACATGCTGACGGATCCGCGGTATCATTTCAGCAACAGCAGATAAATCCAGGCTGCCGGAACCGGTGACGCCTTTGAGTGAGACATAATACACGTAACCGCTGGCGATCTGGCCAACCAAAGCCATCCGCGCCTCGCTCGAGGTTGGTGCCAGCAAGAAGATTGCATCCATTTGCTGCGCGCGCATGGCGGCAGCAAACTCGCGACACTCTTCTGGTGGATAATCGACCACCAGCACACCGTCCACTCCGGCCGCCGCCGCGGCAGCGATAAACTGCTGCTGCCCCATGCGTTCGATAGGATTGGCGTAACCCATCAAGACCACCGGGGTGTGTGCATCGGTCAAACGGAATTCGCGCACATAGCCCAGCACATCGCGCAAACCGACTCCGGCCTTGAGCGCCCGTTCGGAAGCGCGCTGTATCACCGGACCATCGGCCATCGGGTCAGAAAACGGCACCCCGAGTTCGATGATGTCGGCACCACCGGCGACGAGCGCATGCATCAGCGGCACCGTCAGCGCTGGCGCGGGATCGCCGGCGGTCATGAAGGGAATCAAACCTTTTTTACCTTGTTGAGCCAGAGCCGCCAAAGTTGTATGAATTCTTGACATGGTAAGCCTCGCTTTACAGTGCCAGACCGGCGCGCTCGGCGACGGTATGCATATCTTTGTCACCACGGCCAGACAAGTTGACCAACACGATTTGATCGTGTTGCAGCGTCGCCGCCAATTTTGCTGCATAGGCCAAGGCATGACTCGATTCCAGCGCCGGAATAATGCCTTCAATGCGGCAGCAATCGTGAAAAGCTTGTAATGCTTCGTCATCGGTGATAGTCACATATTGAGCGCGCCCACAATCTTTCAGCCAGGCATGCTCAGGGCCGACACCGGGATAATCGAGCCCGGCCGAGACCGAATGGGTTTCGATGATCTGACCATTTTCATCCTGCAGCAGATAGGTGCGATTACCATGCAACACGCCCGGCGAACCGGCCGTCAGCGAAGCCGAGTGCTTGCCACTGGCGATGCCCTCGCCGGCTGCCTCGACGCCGATTAAGGCAGTCTGCGTTTCATCGATGTAAGGATAAAAAATCCCCATGGCATTGGAGCCACCGCCGACGCAAGCCACGACAAAATCAGGCTGACGTCCGGTTTGCTCCGGCATTTGCCACAAGCATTCTTCGCCGATGACGGCTTGAAAATCGCGCACCATCATAGGATAGGGGTGCGGACCGGCGACCGTGCCGATGATGTAAAAGGTATTTTCCACATTGGTGACCCAATCGCGCATGGCTTCATTGAGTGCATCCTTGAGCGTCTTCGAACCCGACTCCACCGCCACCACACTCGCTCCCAGCAACTTCATGCGGTACACATTCTGCGCTTGCCGCTTGATGTCTTCGGAACCCATGTAGATCACGCACTCCAAACCGAAGCGCGCACAAATCGTGGCAGTTGCCACGCCATGCTGACCGGCACCGGTTTCTGCGATCACGCGTGGCTTACCCATGCGCTTGGCCAGTAAAGCCTGACCGATCACGTTATTGATTTTATGCGCACCAGTATGATTGAGATCTTCGCGCTTCATGTAAATCTGCGCGCCACCCATGAGTTCAGACCAGCGCCGCGCATGGTAGACCGGCGAAGGTCGACCGACGAAGTACTTGAGTTCGTTACGATATTCTTGCAAAAATTCCCGGTCATGCTGATAGCGTGCATACGCTTGGCTCAGCTCGGCCAAGGCGTGCGTCAGCGTTTCAGAGACGAAGCTGCCGCCGTAACGACCGAAATGGCCGTCGGCATCAGGAAAATGGTAATTACTCGATTGATAAATGGCGGTTGGCTCAACATCGCCTAAGGCGCTGCGTACCGGGAGGGAAGACAAGGGTTTCATAGTAGTCCTGAGAGTTCTTTGTGGACCTGCAACTGAATCAAACGCATCATGCGCGCCATCAGTCTGCCGGTCGCTGGTCTGCCAAGCGTACTGCAGCAATGAATGCGCGCAGCTTGGATTCATCCTTCACGCCTTTTGCCGCTTCGACACCACTGCTGATGTCAACGGCAAACGGTCGTACCTGGCTCACTGCGCCAGTCACGTTGTGTACGCTCAAGCCACCACTTAAAACGACCCGAGGCGCGAGCTCTTTTGGAATGAGAGACCAATCAAAAACCTTTCCACTACCACCATATTCTGCCACGAAGGTATCGAGCAGCAAGCCATTGAAAAATGGACTGGCACGCCGATAGGCAAGTTCACATTCTATCAAATCTTCGGCTTTGGTGTCGGGCTTGACGCGAAACGCCTTTAAAAACGGTCGCGCAACCGCGCCAGCTAAGTCGCCCGCCTGCTGCGGCGTTTCATCACCATGAAATTGCAGCAGCTGTAACGGCGCTTGGCGCAACACCGCGGCGAGCTCGGCAGCGCTGGGATTGACGAATAAACCGACCGAAACGATGAACGGCGGCAAATCTTTCAGCAAGCGCGCAGCGCCCGTCGCCGTCACGGCACGCGGACTGGGCGGATAAAACACCAAGCCGAGCGCATCGGCACCGGCAGCCGCCGCCAAGGCGACGTCGGTGGCGCGGGTCAGGCCGCAGATTTTAATACGGGTGCGATGGGACATAGATAGGCAAAGCTGATCGGAAGGCGACAATCTTACCCTTAATTGATCGAAACAGCAGCCCGCCGATGCGCTTTTGAGCATCAAACAGCAGAAGTTCTGAGATAATCAGCGCCATGAACCCTACTCCTGCACTCCCGCCCAGCACGCCGACCGCGACACCCATGACGCCAGCTCTGCCCCCAACTCTGACTACGCCCTTGTTCGGCCTGACAATTCAACGCCAGCGCTTTTCCGAGGCGCGGGACAGCCTGATGGCGGTAGCGGCTAGCCGCGGCCAGCCGAGTCGGGTCGTGGTCACCCCGAATGTCGACCACATCGTGCGACTGGAAAGTACAGCAGAATTCAAAGCGCTCTACGCCACGGCCGATTACATCTACGCCGACGGCATGCCACTGGTGTGGGTCAGTCGTGGCGGCAAGGCAGCACTGCCGGAACGGGTGACCGGGGCCGATTTGTTTGTGGCTCTTTGCAAAGATTGCATGACAGAAAATAGGTCGATCTTCGTGCTCGGTGGCATGCCTGGTCAGGAGCAGGCTTTGCTACAAGGCTTTGCCAACAGCTATCCGGGTTTACGCGTCAGCATCTTTTGCCCCTCGATGCAATTCACGCCGGACGGCGCCGAAGCCGATCTGGCCATCGCAAAAATCAGCGCATCTCAGGCGCAAATTGTCTTCATTTGCTTGGGCATGCCGAAGCAAGAACAGTTTGCCTTCCGCTACCGCCGCGAACAAACTCAGAACAATGCGCCGCTGCTATTGTGTGTAGGGGCGGCGATGGAATTCGCGCTCGGCCAGAAACGCCGGGCACCGCTGTGGATGCAAGGCATAGGCATGGAATGGTTGTGGCGTTTGGCCAGTGAGCCGCGCCGCTTGTGGCAACGCTACACGGTCCAAGGCATGAAGTTTTTCCCGATTGCGCTGCGCCAGTGGCGCGCACAAAAAAACAACTAAGCTACTTTCTTCAGCTCACACGCCTGCTTGCCCAGCAATTCTTGCCATTCCACAAAAGCCGGCATTTGCCGGCGCGCATACGCCTGGGCAAAATCAAACATCGCCCCCTCCGGCGGTGCCAGTGCAGCCAGTGAGATGAACTGAAATTGATAACCCATGGCAGCGAGTTCTTTTTGGAACTTGGCAATGGTTACATCATCAAGCTGCTGCTTCCACTGAAATGTAGGCGAGCAGTGATAAGCCAACAGTTTGCCGGGGAAAACCGCATGCACACCTGCGGCAAAAGCTTTGGCATTGGCCAGATCGGGCTTATCGCTGGCGCACCAGATCACATCGGCCGAAGCGGCATACGCGAGCGCGCGCGTCAACGCCTGATCGACATCAGTACGACTGGGACGCCAACCGTTAACTTGACGCTCGGCCAATAAGGCATCGGTGCGCGCAATCAGCAGCGTCGGCACACCCAGCACATCGGCGGCCAAGCGCGCCGCCTGCAGGCGCGCTATCATCTCCGCAACAGGCAGCAAGCCGCCGGCACGGTCAGCTTGGTCGCCGAACTGCACCGCGGCCGCACCGGCGCCCAGCAAGGCTTGCATTTGTGCAAAGACATCCTGTTGCGCACTGTCACTGGCCACCGCATCGACCACCAACGGCACGCAAAAGTCCTGCGCGCCCGCCCCTTCGAGAACTGGGATTTGCTGCGCCTGCGTGAGCGCGGCGGTAATCGCCGCCACCAACTGAGGGACGGCCGGAGCGGCACAGTAAACGACTTTCAATCCGGCTTGAACCTGCTGCACCGCTTCATGGCCGCTGGCTGCGCTTAAGGCATGCACGACGCGCTGTTGCGTCAATAATTGCCATAACTTGTCAGCACCATCTTTGGCCGCTCCGACAATCAGAGGCAGCGCGCCACGCCGGGCCAACACCTGCTCGGCCGTGTAATGGCGTTCAATCCCCTGCCAACGCGGGTTGGCATCCCACATTGTTTGTAATTGCGCTGCGTGTTGAGCGTGTGCTGTCATCGTGCTCCCCTATAGTCAAATCGAAAACCTTTGAATCTATCATAGGGGAATTTTTGCATCGCAACAATGTCTTATATAAGACATCCGAAAAATATTTTAATCATATAAAACAATGTCTTAGCGCCAATTTATCGCGATATGAAACGACATTTCTTGCAATGAGAAATGATATGCATCAAATTTCCGCCCTTGTTTCACAATACGAAATTGTGCTCCCACATAGCAACATGTTTGACTCAGTCATCCAAAAATAACAACTCAAACCAAGGATTCGGCTCATTGAGGCTGATTTGCACCCCACCGGCGACGGCCTGCACCTGCTGGGCCGGCAAAGCTGGCTGCCGTTGACCGGATTCATTGAGCGGAAACACCACCACACGCCGCGCACTGCGCGGCACAAACAACTTCACCGCTATCTGTTCCAACCACATCGAGCCACTGCCATCCCGCGGCCCCGAGGCTTGCGTGGCATGACTGGTATCCGGTTCGAGAGTCCACCAGCCGCGCTCGCCGGGGTAAGCAATCAGATTTTTGGCTCGTTCGGGGAAGGAATCGGGTTGACTGCTACTGGTGGCAGCGCTGACAGTCAACAACATACGGCGCGAACTGTTCAAGGGCAAGGCATCGCGACTGCTGAGCAAAAACACCCCGAACTGCCGTCCCAGCGGCGCGAAACTTGGCGTGAGCCAAGTACGTTCAGACGAGTCGCCGAAACCGGCAAACAAGGCGGAAAAGCGCCCCGCCAGTTGCAGACTCGGCCCGAGCGGGCGATACACCAGCTCGCGCCCCTTGAGGCGCCAAGGATCGCTCTGCGGCAGCGCCGCCACGGCCACGCTGGCGGGTGCCCGCTCGACACGGTGATCAACCGCGATGCGTTTGAAAAACGCATCTTTCACCGTGATACCATAGCGCACGCGCAGATAATCGAGATACGCATCCGAACTGACACCCTCAGCCATCGCCGCCACGCTATGCCGTACCGCGCTCGGGACGACAATGCTCAACTGTTGCGGCAGCGCTGGAATTTGAAACAAGCGAAACAAGGCCGCCGCGCTGCCGCTGGTGACCAATTGCCCGCCCTGCCCTTTGAGCGCAAAACTGTCCGGTGCAGTGCGGCTGGCAGCGAGGTCACCGTAATGAAAAAAGAACAAACCATCCCAATCCTGCATACTCGCCAGCGCAGCCATGACCGGTATGATTTCGGCACTCTGATGATTCGGATAAGCTTGGTTATATTCACTGATGACGAAAGGCTTGTTACGGTCACGGTAAAACGCCCGTTTCAGCAAGACTTCCCAACCCTCCCGCAAGGCTGACTGATCACGGATGCGCCAGTCATGTCTATCCCAAGGCTGATGAGGAAAATCATAATGATCGACATACACATGCTCGTCGACATAATCGAGCTCGCGCTGGGCATCGGCATTCAAAATGCCACCGAAATACATTTGCGTACCGCTCAAGGGTACCAAGGGCCCGACCTCGGCGCGCACTGCCGCACGCAGGGTATCGAGATACTGCTTATCCATCGCCACCAGAAATGCAGTGAAATCGAGCACGCGCCGCTGCGCACCACGCTCCGCCCCGACATATTGCGTCTCCAGCAAGGCTGGCAAAGGCCAGTCTATGCGCCGCAAACAGCGCCGCAACAGTTGCGCAGCACGGCCCAGCCATCCGCTGCCTTCGGTCAGCACCCGGGCTTCCTCTTGCTGTAGCAAGAGCGCACCGCTGCGACTGAGTCCGCAACTATCCCAGCGGGCACAAGCTTGCTCCACACTGCCATATTGCCGCACTATCCAATGCTGCCACTGCAGTTGCAATAAGCGTTGGTATTCGCCCGGCAAAGCATCGAGTTCACGTCTTTGCCAAGCCCCGAGCAAGGACGATTCGTTGCTGATCTCTATCATCGCCAAGGCACTATCTTCATTCAAGTGCAGGCGTCGTATCAGTTGTTGCGCATACTCAACCTGCAAAGTCAGCATACGTGGCTCAAACAAATGCAGTGGATGACTGGCAAAGGGCATGCTACTGCCGGGCGGCAGCGGTGTCACTTGATCGACGGCATAGCGAAATGTATATCCCACATGTAAGTTCAAATTCACATACAGGCCCTCCTGCTTGAGCGCATCGATCAAGCCGCGCAAACGACTCAGCGCCACCGGGTTGAAACTCGGAAAGGCCCCACTGCCCAAGATGCCTTGCGGATCGTCGCTGCTATCACTGAGTACACTGTCGAGGTGATGCAGGCGCACCGCATTAAAACCGAGACTACGCAAGCGTCGCGCCAATTGCAGCGCCTGCTCGGGAGTCGGAAAATTGGCTGCACCAGCCAAACTGATGCCGAAAAAGCGCACGCGCGTATCGTCGGCGCTATTGGCTTTCCCATCGGCACCGACGCGGTAAAAATGCGCATCCTTGGCAAACACCCGGTCGGCCGCCGTCAGGGGCTGATTGAGCGCACTGAAATCGGTGATACTGGAAAATTGATCGGGATTGACATCGAAACGATACCAATCGGGATTCGTCGCAGCCGACGCCGTCAGTGAACCCAGCAGCAGCCCGGCAGCAAGGACAAAACGGCCGATTGTTGGAAAATAATTCATGAAATAAATCGCATTAGCAAAGCCAGCCAGTAGAATATCTCACAAACAATTGCTAAACCTATGCGCCGATGAAGATTCTTTCTACTCAACAACAAGCCCCAGCCTTACCAGCAGTTGAAATCCACCTGATACAAGCCATGGTGATGTTGTTTGCCATCTTCTCATTATTGCCATACGGCATATCCTGGGACTATGCCGGCACCTCGGCCTTGACCATGGAGGGCTCGCTGACTACCAAGCTCGAATGGGGCAGCCTGATCTTGGTCGCGCTATATGTGCTGTACCGCAATTTACCGGTGGCGCGCCAAGATTTACGTGCGATCAACCCTTTCCTGCTGTTAGTCTTGCTGTGGTGCTTACTATCGAGTCTGTGGTCGCCCTTGGCCGGCGTCAGTTTTAAACGTGCCATACAGCTGTATGGCATCGTCCTCATCGGCCTATCCATACAACTTGCACCTCAGCCACTGCATCTGATAGTCACGGCCTTGTTGCGGGTATTGATGGGCATGCTGCTGCTGTCGCTGGTAATGGCACTCGCCTTCCCCTCGATTGGCATCGATTACGAACTCGGCAATGCCTGGCGCGGTGCCTTATCGCAAAAAAATGAACTCGGGCAAGTTGCAGCGATGGCGCTCTTGCTGTGGCAAGTCAAGGCTTGCATGGAGCGTATCGATAGCAAATTCTTGGGCGCTGCGCTGCTGTTCAGTTTTTTCATGCTCATCATGAGTAAAAGTTCGACCAGCCTGTTGATCGCGCTCTCAACCAGCGCCGTGTTTCATCTGTTCAGAAAACGCCGTCTCTCTTCCGACTACTCACTGACGCGCATCCTGCTCAGCCTGTTGTGTCTGATCCTGCTGATGTTGTATGCATTCTATTTGCAAGAATCGCGCTTTCCAACTTGGCCAGAAGTATCGGCACCGATCGCGAGTTTATTTGGCAAAGGTTCTGATTTAACCGGTCGCACCGATATTTGGAACTTGGTTTGGCTGGAAATTCATCGGCACTGGGTCATCGGACTCGGTTACGGTGCATTTTGGCTGGGGCCCGACAGTTTGTCGCAATATGTGATCAGCGCGCTCAACTGGATACCCTTGCAATCGCATAATGGTTATCTCGACATACTCAATGAACAAGGTTTGATCGGGCTGGGTGGAACCGTACTGGTATTACTCACGCAAGCGCGTCAACTGGCCATCATGGCGCATGGCGACCGCTTGCAAGCGGCCTTCTGGAGTGCCATGTTGTTGGTGGTCGTGGTGACCAATTTTACCGAAAGCAGCCTGTTTCGCGGCTTTGGTTTTCAAAACGTGTTTTTTATCTTCGCACTCGTCGCCAGCACCTGCGTCAACCGCCGCCTCAGCGCAGCAAACGCCGACCCAGAGCCAACCCAGGTTGTTCGACCCAGCGGCAGGATAAATCGGCCAGCAGCAGCGAGGCCGCGAGCATGATTGCTACCCGCAGCGGCAGCGCCAAAGGCGGCAACCACACCGTCATCATGCCGAACACCAGCCAGTGATACAGATAGAGTGAGTAACTGATGCGACCGATATACAGCATCAGTGGCGCAGCCAAGCAAGCTTGAACCCGAGTTGGCTGCAGCACCGCATAAGAAAACAGGCACAGCAAAGCGATACCTTGCAAAGAGTAGCGATACGATTCACGGAAGGCTTCATCGCGAAACACTAAGGTGGCCAACAACAGCAGCACACCAAGGGCCGCCAGCGCGGGCCGCTGCAAATAGCCCTGCACGCGCGGGAAATATGCTTCAATCAAAGCCAAGGCAGTGCCGTATAAGATGGAATCGGCCCTTGTATCGGTGGCTTTATAGATACGGTAATGGACTAATTGATCGAGCCCGACCCCATACACCAGATAGACGCGCCAAGCCAGCACCAGCACCAACAAGCTCAGGATGCAGGCAAGAAAACGGCGTGGTTTGGCAATCAAGGCCAAGAATAAAAATGGAAACACCATGTAAAAATGTTCTTCCACTGCCAGCGACCAAGTAATAGACAAAGGCGGCGGCAAGACTTCGCCGCTGTAACCGATGAAAATAGCAAAATAATTGGCAAAATAAAAGAATACCGAAGCCAACTCCTGCCATTGCCAAACTACCCCGGCACAAGCCATGACAAGCAGCGCAGCGACGACGAATACCAGCAAGGCTGGCATCAAGCGAAACACCCGCCGCAAGTAAAATTGCCGCAGCCGCAGCGCCCCGTACTGGCGCGTTTCGCTGATCATTAAACGGGTAATGATGTAGCCACTGATAAAGAAAAAGATCGTCACACCCAAACCGCCGGGTATTAAGTGACCAAGCCAAGCGTGGGAAAACAAGACCAGCAAGATCGAGACAGCCCGCAAGCCATCGAGCGCCGGCAGCCGGGCGGCATGCGGCAGGGAATTTACAGGGTGCATAGAGATACTTCAGGCTTGTCCATAAATATGCGGTTTTTTACCGCGGAAGTGATTGAGCTTGCCGCACTGAGAGGCGACGATGCGCGCCCAATGAAATGCTCGCAGCGGCTTGAAGACCAGCAAACCAAGGGCCAACAGCGCGGCCAACACAGCTTGCAGCAGCGCGCGCAGCACCAGGTACGCGGCGCGGCGACGCGGCTGTGCCGCCATTGCCAGCTCGGTGCGCATGAATAATTGCCCAGTCCGAAACGACCTCTGTAATAACCAGCGCGCGCTGGCGCGTTCCAGCGGCACTTGTTCACTGACTGCCGCTTCATCGCACCAGACCATGCCGGCACCAGCGGCCAGCAAACGGCGAAACAACATGGTATCTTCGCCACCACTATTGCCATACGCCGTGTCAAACGGCCCATTACCATCAACGCTGGGTGCCAGAGCTGCACGCCGCAGCAAGACATTACCGCTGCGGGCATTTTTATCGTCAATGCGGGTACCGCTAGGCATACGCGCGCGCTCAAAATATCCGCCCCGACGTATCCACTCCGGCACCCCATCTTGATACTCCGGCACTACCGGTGCGAATACCACATCGGCCGCATACTGCTGTTGTACTCGCAATAATTGCTCCAGCCAATCCGGCTGCGGACACTCATCATCGTCGATCAAACACAAGTATTGGCCACGGGCGGCGGCGATCACGGCATTCCGCGCCAACGAGATATTCGATACGCTCAGGGTGAGACTGGTCAAGCGTTGCGGGAAGCGCGCAGCGAACTCGGCCAACACCGAGGCGGCCGACTGTTGCGCATCATTATCGAGCACCACCACTTCGAAGCGCTGCGCTGCCAAGTTTTGCGCGAACACGGCAGTGAGTAAGCGCGCCAACAACTGCGGCCTTCGATAAGTGCAAATGCACACACTGAGCTCAGGCATGCGGCTTCACTGGCACGGCAGCGCGTCTGAAAAACGGCAAATAATTCCACCAGCGGCGCACGCGCGACACTTCTTCATGCTGGTTGTAAATCGTGCCGATCACCGCCACACCAGCACTCTGCATTTCCTCTTTCAATCCACGCAAATCAGAGAACAAGCTGCGGTCTTTCTGTGCCACTAACAGTACTGCCCCCACTTGATGCGCCAACATTTGCGCATCCGAAGCCGCCGCGGCACTGTGACTATCAAAAATTACGGCATCAAACTGTTCATGACAGCCTAGCAGTAACTCGCCGATGCGCGGTACCCGCAGAATTTCCAAAGGATTCGGCACGCGTGGGCCGGCCGGTAAAAACTGTAAATTCGGCAGCAAAGGAATCAAAGCGGCCGACAAGGGAATGCGGCCGGCCAGAACCGATGACAAGCCATCAGGCGTGGGTAAGGCAAACAATTCATGCAAATTACCCGAGCGCATATCGGCATCGACCAGTAAAGTGCGCCGACCGAGCTGCGACAAGGCGATCGCCAAACTGGCTGCCATATAGGTCTTGCCTTCGCCAACACCGGCACTCACCAAGGCAATCCGAATTTTTTCGCTGGCACTGAATTTGAGCAACAACTCGCTGCGCAAGCGGCGAATTTCTTCGGCTTCGCGCGAGAATGGCGCATGAAAAAAGCGCAGCTTGGGATCGGCCACACCAGTTAACAATTCAGTCCCACCAAAACCGAACTGTTCGCCCAGCGCCGCGTCGATCTCGGTTTGCGTCAATAAACCAAGGCTCAGAGCCGCATCACCGAAACGCATTTTCTTTTGCTGCTGTTGGGCGAAAATTTGCTCTACTTGGTCCGCACTGAGGCGTCCGCGCTGCAGAAACAAGTCCCCTAAGCGACCGATTTTGAGCGGTGCCGGATTTTCTGACGGCGCTGATTTTTCCGACTCAAACATGTGAGCTCCCCGCCCGCGCTACACTGGCCACCGGCCCGGTTTCAATGAAGCCGACCTGTGCCATCACCGGCACATCGAATTCACGTTCCAAGTCTTCCACACAGCGCACCCGTCGTTTTAATAATTCCAGTAAAAACGCGACACTCAAACCGAACAGCAAACCGCCGAACAAGCCGAAAATAAGATTATTCCTGAGCAAGGGCTTGGCATGTTTTTCGGGTAATTCGGCCCATTGCATAACGGTGGCATCGGAAATCGAGACATTACTGGTCATCAACAATTCATCGAATTTCTGGATCGCGGCATTGTAAATTTTCTGTACGCTGTCGAGCTGGCGTTGATACGAACTGATCACATCGCGGTGCTTTTTATTTTCAAAAGTTTTTTTCTGATAGCCAGCCAGTGATTGCTCCAACACTTTTTCTTGTTGCGCCAAACGGCCATCGACGGCTTGCATGGTATTGAGCACCGTACCCGATTCGCGCTGCAGCTTGGCCTGTAAGGCCAGTCGTTCCTCTTCAATCGCCAGATAACGCGGATGATGCACCCCCAAGGTACTACGGGCATTAGCCATCTGGGCATCGAGTGAAATCAGCGCCGCCTTGAGGCCGGAAATATTACCAATGCCAGCCACTTCCGGCAAATCCGAGCTCAGATTCCCATGCTGCGTCAACTGACTGAGCGAACGTTGCTTGGACTGGGCATCGATGCGCTGTATCTGAATATCGAGTAAATGCGCGCTCAAGGCCGTCATTTGGCGCGATTCCAGATCGACACGCTCATCGAGATCGACGATTTGGTATTCCTGCTGGTAGGCGGTGAGTTTCTTTTGAATATCATCGATTTGTCGGCTCAGCGATTCAAGCTGGGCATTGTATTGATCTTTCCGTGCGCGTGCCGGCGCATTCATCATTTCCAGCGACAAACTGATATACGCTTTGATGATCGCATTGACGATCTCTTTGGCACTCTGCGGGTTGGCGGCCGAATACTGGATCGCAATCACCCGACTGTTCTTATGCGGCACGACTTCGACATTCTTGCTGATCGACTCGGCCAGCGCGCGCAAACCACGCTGCTCGCCGAAGCGTGCCGTCAAATGACGGCTCTCTTCGCTATCTTGCAGGCGCAAACTATCGATCACGCGCTCGGCCACTTGCACGCTCTTGATCACATCAAATTGAGTTTCCAAATAACTTTCATCCTGCAGCGGATGAAACTGGCGGCCACTGATAGGATCGTTCATCCGATAATCGATGAAAATATCGGCCGTCGCCACATAGGTTTTAGGCAGAACCAAACTGACCACGCCGGCGATCAGCACGGCACCGGCCGTGATCATAAAAATCAGTTCGCGCCGCGCCCGCAGCATGGCACCAATCTGCGTGAAAGATAAGATCAACTCACTTGAAGAACTTCGCATCGTCACGTTTAAAAAATCCGTTCATTAATAAACACCACATCACCCGGCAACACCACGTCGGTAATCCGCGCCGAGATCTCTTTGATTTGGCCATCGAGCGCTTTGCGATGAATCACGATGCGCGAATTCGAGCCGCGTTCGGTCATGCCGCCGCCAATCGACAACACCCGCATCACATTGAGCTCGTCTTCCATCGGATACATGCCGGGACGGCGCACTTCGCCATACACATAAAAATTCTTTTGCTGTCCGACGATAAGCACATCGTTTGGTAAAATTTTCGCAATGAACTGTTCTTGGTTCTTTTCATCGTCAAAATCGAGCCGAATACTGGCAAATTGCGCCAATTCGGTCTGACCATCGACACCGGTACGACGCAAAATACGCAAGTATTTATCGGCTCGCGGCGATACCCCGCCAGCCAAGCTCAGGGCATCGAGTACTGTGATCGAACCCTGCAAAGGAAAGCGACCGGGACGCAGCACTTCACCGAGCACAGAAAAACTGCGACTGATTTGCTGACCGAGTTTGACGGCGACTTTAGGATTAAGCAAATACTGGCCCTGCAACAGACGATCGGCAAACAAATTGGCGATCTCACTGGCCGTTTTCCCTTTCACCATCAGCGTACCAACCAAGGGCAGGCTGATACTGCCATTGGTCCCAACTACCACGTCTGCGCCAAGATCCGGCTGACCGAATACCGTGATGAGCAATTGGTCCCCTTCGCCGGCGACATCAAACCCGGCATCGGCCGCGGCGAACTCCGCCGCTGCAGCGCTTGGTTTCGATGGCAACTTCATGAGCTGACTGTCGGCCTTCAAGTGCGTCGACGCCTGTTCACTGCTGGCGCCACTGTTTTGCGCCATTACCGGCGACATCAGCACAAACAAGCACACCCACAGCAGGGACCAGCAAGAGGATTTCGACGTCAACATCATAAAGGCTTCACGCTCATTGAAATTCAGACAAGTAAAGGAAACAAGGTATTTTATCGCGGCAGACTAAACAATTTGCAAATTTTTGTCATATGTACAAACATTTGATCTCAAGAACCAACAAAACGCGAGGAATAGTTGCATTGTTGAAAATCACGTGGCAAATCGACCGCTGCAGCAAAGAAAATTAATACGGCATGGGCATAATCATGCCACATAACAATTCTTCACTATTAATAAATTGTCTCTAAGTGCAAGCTACGTTAACATTGCGCTAATTGAATGAAAGATACAGCATGACACTTCCTCTGCCCACCACAGCCACCACAGCCACCACAGCAGCACCGATCACCATCGTCAAGCTGGTGATCATCGCACCAGTCCGCGATGAAGCGGATCTGATACGACTGACCCTCGACTCCATGGTGGCACAAACCGTGCGGCCGGTCGAATGGATCATCGTCGATGATGGCTCGCGCGATGACACCGCCGCCATTGTGCAGGAATATGCCGAACGCTATGATTTCATTCGCTTGGTGCAACGCCCGGACCGCGGCTTTCGTAAAGTCGGCGGCGGCGTGGTGGCCGCCTTCAAATTCGGCATCACACAAATTACCCACAGCGATTATGAATACATCGCCAAACTCGATGGCGACATGTCCTTCGGCCCGCGCTACCTCGAGCTGATGTTCGCTCAGTTTGCTGCCGATCCCAAGCTCGCCGCCGTCTCTGGCAAAGTGTTTCGGCCCGAAGTCGGCGGTGCGGTGGAAGAATTGACCATCGACGAGCATGTGGCCGGCCAATTCAAACTATACCGCCGCAGCGCTTTCGAAATGATCGGCGGTTTCGTCGAAGAAGTGCTGTGGGATGGTATCGATGTCCATACCGCGCGCATGATGGGCTGGCATACCCGCAGCTTTCATCACCCCGAGGCGATCCTGACACATCACCGCTTGATGGGCTCATCCGACCGCAGCGTTTACCGCGGCCGACTGCGCTGGGGGCGCGGCATCTGGTTCATGGGCTATCACCCGCTGTATGCCTTGGCCTCAGGAATTTTTCGCATGCGTGAAAAACCACTGATCATCGGCGGCTTGCTGATCATTGCCGGCTACTGTGGTGCCGCCCTGCGCCGCGCGCCGCGTTATGAGAATGCGCCATTCCGCGCCCACCTGCAGAGCTGGCAACTCAATCAAATCAAACGCTTGTTATTCAAAAACACCGCCCAAAATACCGATAAATAAGACCGCTGCCATGCTCAATTCTCCGTCACCAGGTAACGCCACCCAGCCGGTTCACTTGCTTTCCGTGCTCACCGGTCTGGCCTTCGGCGTGGCCGTGTGCCTGACGCTGATCGCGATTATTTTCAATGTCGAGCATGTCGACGCCGAAGTCTTCGGCGGCCGCATTTTGATCGCCGCCTTGACCAGCATTATTGTCTTTTCCAGTCATCGCCTGCTCAATTCCCTGCAAGACAGCCGCGTTGTTTCTTTATTCCCGAAGCTGACTTGGCGCTGGTTCATCGTCTTCATGGTCGTGCTGCTGACGGCTTATGTAGAAAAAACCTCAGAACAATTATCGCGCAAGGTGATGCTGCTATGGCTGCTGTTGACGCCGTTTTCCCTGATGCTGACGGCACTGCTGATACGGACTACCGCCGGCCTGTACTACTCGAATCCGGCGCGCCGCCGTAAAGCCATCCTGATCTGGTCGAATTCCGCTTGTGCCGAGTTAGTCAATTCCTTACGCAATACACCGCTGGCGGCGGTCGATGTGATAGGTTTTTTCGATAATCGCAACACCTCGCGACCACCGAGCAATCTGCCGCGCCTCGGCGACCTCGAAGATGCGGCCGAATGGATGATTGACCCGGAAAGTGGCAAGATCAAGGTTGACGTGGTTTTCATCGGCATGAACACGCGCGACCCGGAAGAACTCGGTGAAATCCTCGAAATTCTCTACGACAGCACGGTGACCACCTATTTTGTGCCGGAATCGCTGATCTTCGGCATGCCCGGCATACAATTGCGCGAATTAGCCGGGCGGCCGGTACTGGCCTCGATAGAAACGCCGTTCATCGGTCTGGCCGGACTTCCCAAGCGCGTCCTCGACTTCATCGGTGCCACCATCGGTTTGATCTTGCTCGCCCCGGTGTTACTGGCAGTCGCCATCGGCGTGCGTATGAGTTCACCGGGGCCGATTTTTTTCCGCCAAGTTCGCTACGGTATCGCCGGCAAACCGATCAATGTGTATAAATTTCGCAGCATGAAAATCGAACCGGAAGACGTGCCGGTGATTCAAGCTACCGTTGGCGATACCCGCGTGACCAAGTTCGGCAGTTTCATTCGCAAAACTTCGCTCGATGAATTGCCACAGCTATTCAATGTCCTCAGTGGCGACATGAGTTTGGTCGGACCGCGCCCGCACGCCGTCGCGCACAATGAGTTGTACCGCAAATTAGTCAATGGCTATATGTTCCGGCATAAAATCAAACCTGGCATCACCGGTTGGGCCCAAGTTAACGGCTTACGCGGCGAAACTGAAACGCTGGAAAAAATGCAGGCACGGGTCGATTATGATCTGTATTACCTGCAGCACTGGTCGATTTGGCTCGACATCGTCATCATCTGGCGCACCGTAAAAGTGGTATTCGGCGACAAAAACGCTTACTGAAGCGCGCCGGCCTCAGCGCGCCTTGATCCGCCGCAACCAGCTACCGAACGGCGAGTGTTTCAGACCATGACGAGCTTGCCGATACCGTCCCTGCGCTTGTGCCAACATGGCAGGGGCAGAAACCGCGCCCTCACACAAGGGTTCAAAGCCACTGGCAAAGCGCTGTTTGTAGGCTTGCTCACCACGCCCCAGATCGACCACTTCGATACCGCGCTCGGCCGCGGCCCGCGCACAGCCGGCCAATAACATCAAACCCGGTGAAAATTCAGCATACGCGGTGTCATACCAAGGAAACCAGTAATGTAAAACCTGGCCGGTACGCAACCCAAAATGCGCGGCAATCAGGGTATCCCCAGCATGCAGGGTCGATAAAATACCAGCAAATTCAGGCTGTCGATGCGCATGTAAATGATCGATTACCGTGCGTATCGCCGGCTGCGCAAACAAATCATGCGCGGGACCGAGCGTGCGCACGAATTGCTCAGATTTTCCACGCAACAGCGCCGTGTAATCGGTCGCGCTGTCAGCATCAAAACAAAAACGCAGCGCCCCGAATTTTTTTGCCAACTTGCGTTCGGCCGTTTCTATTTTTTTTAACAGCGAGGCCTCGCGCGTCGCTTGCAAACGCTCGGCATAGGCAGCAAAGCCGCCACGCAGATCGAGCGTGAGCGAGCGGCTATGCTCCCACGCGCCAGCGGCAAACTCAGTGCGCGCCAGCGGCATATGATTGAAACCCATGTAGTGCACGCGCATGGCAGTCAGCATGGCCGACGGCGACAAGCGCAAGCCATTGGCACATATCGGCCCCTGATAATCGGTCAAGCCGCCGCCTACCGGTGCGGCACACCAGCGGCCCTCCAATTGATACGGTAAGACCGCCGCCAACTTACCGGCCTGTTCGATCAGTAACAGGCGCAGCTGCGCGCCGCCCTGGGCGACCGCGACGGTATAATCGGGATGGTAATACGGACTGCGGTACAAGGCTTGCTCGTTCAATAACTGCAACCATGCCGAGCGTACGCCATGGTCGAGTTCGGCGACCGAAATCACGCTATACCGCATCGTTGGCCTCGTGACTGAGATAAAATTCTTGCAAACTCTGCTGCAAGCCGACATCGATAGTTTGCTCGACTACGGCCGACAGACGACTGTCGGCAACCGGTTCGAACACAAATAATTTATACACATCGGCCAGCCGTAACTGCATAGGATTGACGCTCAACATCCAAACATCACCGCCTTCATCAGCCCTGGCCCACCAAGCTGTCACGTGGCTGCCGCTGGCTTCGGCTTGCACCACCCAACCGGCTTCGAGCATGCGCTGCATCACAGCAGAAATCTCATCAAGGCCGAAATACGTGGCGGCCCGCAGTTGCGCCGTGCTGAGTAAGGCCGAACCGGCACGCGTGCGGGCGCGCGTCAACTCAATGAGCAAGCGCATCGCATCGGCGAAGGCACTACCGGGCGTGGGTACATGCCACCAACGTTCAAACTTTAAGATCGGCAACACCGCTGCCAGCACGGCCCCAACCAAAGTAATGAGCCAGGATAAATATATCCAGAGCAGAAAGATCGGCACCGCCGCCAAAGCTCCATAGACGATGGTATAAGTAGGAAAATGCGCGACAAAAACAGCAAAGCCACGCTTGGCAATTTCGAACGCCGTGGCCGCAAACAAACCGCCGCAAGCAGCATCGCGCCAGTCTATGCGCCGGTTCGGCACAGTCAGATACAATAGCGTGAAAGCACCTGTGGTAACGGCAACCGACACCAAGGTATAAAACACCGCCCCCAGAAAAGGCACGGCACCGACAACACCACTGGTAGCAGTAAACAAATACGACGTCAGCGAAATCGATACGCCAATCAAAAACGGCCCGAGCGTGACGATGGCCCAATATACCAGCACACGTTGGAACAGTGGCCGGGCGCGCTTGACTTGCCAAATCTGATTGAAGGATTTATCAATCATCGCCATCGTCGCGATCGCCGTCAATATCAAGGCACCGCCACCGACGGCGGACAAGCGCGTTGCCTTGGTGGCAAATTGCGTCAGGTAGCCAAGTATGGTGTTAGCTATGCCTTTAGGCATCAGATTCTGTACAAAATACGCCTCCAGCGAGGTGCGGAAGGTATTAAACAAGGGAAAGGCGGTAAAAATCGCCAACGCGACCGTCAAAATCGGCACCAACGCCAACACCGAGGTAAACGTTAAACTACCGGCAACCTGCGGTAAGCGGCCGTCGCGCAAACGTTGCAAGACGAATTGTAAGAGTTTGGGTAAATGTTTCCACGACATGCCATGCATAAAAATCTTCACTGAAAAGTAGCAAACGCTATTTTACTGATAGCGGAGTAATAAAGCCCCATATAATCTTGGCTTGACCAGAAAAAAAACACCACTCCATGCCCCGATCTGAACTGACGATACTCGTTTTATACTACTCACGCCACGGCAATACGCAAAAAATGGCCGATTTGATAGCACAAGGAATCAACAGCGTACCTGGCTGCGAAGCCCGCTTGCGCACCGTGCCGGCCGTTTCCAGTCAGATCGGCGGCAGTGCCGCGGCCATACCCGAGAGCGGCCCGCCGTATGTCGAGTTATCTGACCTCAGCGACTGCGCCGGCTTGGCCTTGGGCTCACCTACGCGCTTCGGCAATATGGCGGCAGCGATGAAATATTTTTGGGATGGAACTGCGGCCGACTGGCTCAGCGCCACCTTGGCAGGAAAACCGGCCTGTGTCTTCACTTCCACCGGCAGCATGCATGGTGGCCAGGAATCAACCTTGCTGAGCATGATGCTGCCACTGTTTCACCACGGTATGATGTTGCTCGGCCTCCCCTACAGCGAAGCCGCCCTGATGACCACCAAGACCGGCGGCAGCCCTTATGGTGCCAGCCACTGGGCCGGCTTGGATGGCAAAGAAGTTATTTCCGACGACAGCCGCGAATTGGCGATTGCGCTCGGTCGACGTTTGGCGCAGACCGCACTGCGCCTGCATGAACCGGCGGCGCAACGATGATCAGCCAAGGCCAACACAGATCCCACCTGCTCGCTTGCGCCAGTTTGGCCACCCTGTTGTTACTGTGCTTAGCGTGGGAGTTATGGCTGGCACCGCTGCGCCCGGGCGGCTCATGGATGGCACTCAAAGCCCTGCCCTTGTTACTACCCTTGCGCGGCGTGATCAAAAAAGACAATTACACCATGCAATGGACCTCGATGTTGATTTGGCTCTATTTCATCGAAGGTGTGGTGCGCAGCTACAGCGATACCAAGCCGGTATCGATCTGGTGCGCGGCGCTGGAACTGGGCTTGTCCCTCGTGTATTTCGGCAGCGTACTGGTATATTTACGGCCACTGAAACGGGCTGCCAAAGCCTTGGCGAAACAACATGGATGAATTTCTCTCAGCCTGCCGTGCTTTAGTCGGCAGCAACTATTTACTGCGCGACCAAGTCGATGTCCTGCCCTATGAAACCGAATGGCGTCAGCGCGTACGCGGCAAAGCCTTGGCGGTCATCCTGCCGGCCACGACCGCAGAAGTGGCTGCCATCGTGGTCCTATGTGGACGCTTTGGCGTTGCCATCGTGCCGCAAGGTGGTAATACCGGTTTGGTGCTCGGCAGTATCCCCGACCAAAGCGGCAGCGCCATCATCCTCTCGCTCAAACGCATGCACGCGATCCGCGCCATCGATAGCGTCAACAATACCATGATCGTCGAAGCCGGCTGCCTGCTCGAACACGTGCAGCAAGCCGCGGCCGCGGCCGGACGTCTGTATCCGCTGGCACTGGCATCGCAAGGTAACTGCACCATAGGCGGCAACCTCGCCACCAACGCCGGCGGCACTGCCGTGCTGCGCTACGGGAATGCGCGCGAACTCTGCCTCGGTTTGGAAGTCGTGAATGCCGACGGCAGCATCTGGCACGGCCTGAAAGCTTTACGCAAAGACAATACCGGCTATGACTTGCGCGACCTCTTCATCGGTGCCGAAGGCACGCTGGGCATCATCACCGCTGCCGTACTTAAGCTGTATCCGCAAGCACGCAGCAGCAGCACCGTACTGTTGGCACTGGCCACCCCAAGCGACGCCTTGGCCATGTTGAATCTGGCGCGCAGCACGCTCGGTGCCACCCTCAGCGGTTTTGAATTGATCGCCGACTTTTGTCTGACCTTGGTGGAAAAACATTTCCCCTCCCTGCATACGCCATTTGCACAACGCCACCCTTACTATGTACTCTTGGAAATCTCCGACCATCAAGCCCAACCTCAGGCCGGCCATGCCATCGAAGCGCTGCTCGAACTAGCGCTGGCACAAGGATTGATCGCCGATGCCGTGCTGGCCAGCTCAATCGCCCAAGCGCGCAACTTGTGGGCGCTGCGCGAAAATATTTCGCTGGCACAGGGTACGGAAGGAAAAAATATCAAACACGATATTTCCTTACCGATTTCTGAAATTCCCGCCTTCATCGAGTACATGGCAACGTGCTTGGAGCAGCATTATCCGGGCTGCCGCACGGTGTGTTTCGGCCATATGGGAGATGGTAATTTACACTACAATATTTCCGCTCCCGAGCACGTCGACAAGCAAGATTGGCTGACCCAGCAAGCCGCTATCAACCGTCTCGTGCATGATCAAGTCGACCGCATGCATGGTTCGATTTCGGCCGAGCACGGGCTGGGCAGCCTCAAGCGTGAAGAAATCAAACGCTACAAGTCAGACACCGAACTCGCACTCATGCGCGCCATAAAAATGGCACTTGATCCGCAGAACTTGATGAATCCGGGGAAAGTACTTTGACATCCTCCCCGCCCTAAAGAGGCTGTCGCAAAAGGGTAGTGAGTCGGTATCATTACCCTGACTGGTGGCCACGTCATTCCTGCGCGCTTTTGGCAGGAACCCAGCGGCGTTCGTGCTTAACTGAAAATGCCAGAAATTGTGGCATTTTCAGTGTAAAAAACGACGCTGGGTTCCCGCCAAAAGCATGCGGGAATGACGAGGCTGTGGCATGCAGGAATGACGAGGTATGCGGTGTTTCAGGTGTAAAAAACGTCCATCAGGCTTTTGCGACAGCCTCTGAGGAGACAGGGTTTTTCGCTCAATTCCGGTAAGCCACATGCGCCGGCTGTCTCGCCCCTGTCTTACCCCGTCACGGCCGCCGCAGCAAATGCAGTTGCGCACTCGCGTTCCCGCTCAATAAATAGCCGCCAAACAGGTGCTGTCCGCTCGAATCGGCAGCGGGATGCACCAGGGCGTAGCCCAGCATGCGCCCATTTTCATCCACCAGCGCCAGCACCGGCGTCGTGCCATGCTCGGACGCCAAGCTGCCGAAGACGCGCACGAAGCGCGCATCGTCCTTGAGCACATTTTGCTCAACTATTTGCCCGACTGCCGGAAGCCATGCATTGAGCGATATCACTTGCCCCAATTGCTCGCGCACCCCGGCATACACAGGATCGGCAAACACACTGAGTTTTTGGGTGCGCGCTTGTTCTATCACCGTTTGCAAGCGCAGCGGTTCCGGATACAGCAGTTCCAACTGCTCGGTATCGCGCACCGCCAACTCCATGGCCAATACCGCCAATTGCCGCTGCCACATTTTTCCGCCCAAGGGTTTGAGCGCATACAACTGGACCACCAACATCAGCACCAGCAAGCCCACCAAACCGCAGCGCGTCCAGCCTTGCCGACTGCTCAGCCAAGCGCGCCACTGCGGCAAACAGAGCAAGCACATGGCCGCCCACGCCATCAGTACCGGCGTGGTATAGCGCTGTGACAGTGCAGTTTGGTCACCGAATAACAAGCGTCCGCCGGCAGTGCCGACCGCACTGGCACACACATAAGCAAGGAAAAACAACAGTGCCAACGGCACCGCTGCCGGCGCGCGACTGCGCCAAGCCTGCCAAGTAAAACGCAGTGTGAGGCCTAACAAGACTGCTCCCATAATACTGGCGAAGGCACGACCGAGGTATCCTTTGAACACCAGATAATGAAACGGGCTGCCGAGGTAAAGGCAGACATAATGCAGCGCATCGAGCGGATGTGCGAGCAAAGTCTGCAGCGGCGAACTATGATCGCTCGGTGCGGAAAAACCATGAAAATACAGCCAACTGCACAGCAGTGCCAGCAGCGCCAAAACAGCCACCCGCCAGGCGCTCTGGCGCAGCCACAGCGCATACAACGCCAGCAAGGGCAAGGCCAGCACACCATTGGCCATCGCCCCCAAGGCCAGCACACCGAGTACGCAAGCGAGCACAAACCAGACGCGCCCGCGTTGTACCGACACAGCCAGTGCATACAGCGCTGCCAGCGGTAACAACTGCGCGAGGATGAACTGGCTCTGAAACGGCGAAGTAAGATTATCCGATTGCGTCCACAAAAATAACCATGCCGTCAGTAGCCATGCGAAGGCACGCTCAATTGGCGACAGCGGCGCAGGCCCACACAAGTCCTTGAGCATGCGCCAGAACAGCGCGGCCGTGGCCAGCACCAGCAGATAATTGACCGCGATCAGAAAGATATACTGGCCACCGAACAAACGTTCATCAAGCCAAAACAAGAGCCGCGATAAAACAATGCGATGTTCATTGTGTTGCGCCCACCAAGCACTGTTATCACCCTCATTGAGCGCCGCCATGAAACCGATCACGCCATCCCACATATCCCACCAAGGAATCGCGGTATAGCCACGTACCCCGCCGATGAACGCCAACAACAGCATGATCCCAGCATAGGCGGCACTATAACCCAGCCAACTCGGTGCGGACTGATCGACAACCGGGATGGCTGCGCCGGCTGGCGCTTGCTTGCGCCGCCTCATCGCAGTGGCTCCGCGCGAAACGAGCCATAGCGGTGACCAAGATAACTGGTCAATACTGGCACCGCAATCCCGATCGCATGGGCTGCCGCCGGTGCCAGCCAGCGTAACAGTGCCACGCTGATCAAGTAGGTTTGTAAAATCGCTAAGCCATTGACCACGATGAAAAACAGCAACGAGTGCGATAAAGTTTGCCGACTATCCGTAAACACCAGGTATTTTGCCAAGATAAAGGCCAGCAACATGCCACATACATAAGCGAGCAACACGGCAGCAGCGAAATCGACCCAGCGGTTAAAGACAATACGGGCACTGAAATTGAGCAGTGCTGCCAAACCGCTGCACAGCAGGAATAAGGAAAACTGCTTGGTATGACTACGCGCCTTCATGAGAACACCGTGCGCGCAAGTTCTCGACCGAAGGCGATGCTTTCCGAAATACCGCGATCTTCCGGGTAATAACATGAGGTATCAGCCAGCCACAAACCGGATACGCTAAGCTGTGGCAAACGCTGTAAATACCCGGGTTCGCACAGCGGTTGCGCATACCGGTAACGGCTGGCACGCATTGCCAGAAAATCTTCGTCGACCAAAGCCGGATTAATTTTTTTCAAATAGCGGCGTACTTTATCGAGAAACACTTGATCCGGTTCGGCGAATTTTTCATGTTCGCCTGGCATGTAAAAGGGCACGTAAACCACATGCCCATCAAGCGCTCGCAAATTACTGTATTCAACCAGACCCGGAATATCCATCTCTTCATCATTCGTATTGAGCCAAAAATTGTCACTCACGGCACGCCGTAATTTGACAATCACACATACCACAGCCATGTTTTTGAGCGCCCGTAGCTGCGTCAGCACCGCTGCCGGCAAATCGGGTATCAGTGCCGGCACATGTGGTAAGGGAATCGTGCTGATCACTTTTTCAAATGCGAAAAATTGTCCTTGCGATTCCACCCCGCGCACGCCATCAGCATCGAGCACGACGCGGCTGACTGCCGAGCTCAAACGGATCTCACCGCCATGCCGCTCAATGTCGCGTCGCATCGCCTGCAGCAAGGTTTCCGAACCACCGTCGAGATAGCCGAGCTGTTCGGCAAACAAACTGCGGCGCGAACGAGCAATACGCCGAATCCGGCTCCAAATCCAAGCGGCCGAGACGTCTTGGCTGTATTGATAAAATTTGTATTCAAACAACCGCCGCCACAACACTTCGTACGCTTCTTCACCTACCCATTTTTTCAACCAAGGGATGGCATGCACGCAGTCCAGCGTTTGCCACGTATCACGCTTGCTGGCTGAATAGACATGCCAGCCGTAACGAAATTTAGCGAGCATACTCAAACCCCGAAAACGCAGCAAAGCCAGCGGATTCCCCCATGCTTGCAAACGGTTTTGATACCAGTAAGCCATGCGGGTCGTCACCCAATGCAGACGATCGGCCAGACCGAGTTCGCTCAACATGCCCAAGAAGGCGGCATCAGAGGTGCAATGGAAATGGTAGTAGCGCTCGATACGTAGTCCACCGAAGTCGAAGGCGGCGCTCATGCCACCGATACGGTCATCGGCTTCGTACACGACCGGACAATGACCGTCACGTGCCAGTTGATATGCCACTGCCAAGCCCATAGGACCGGCCCCCAGTACGGCGATACGTGCTGCCATATTAAAACTCCAGAATAATGTGACTGTAGCGGCGGTCGTTGAAGGTTTCATCAATCGCCAGTGCAAACGGTGTCGCCGGCACGCCAAACAGGCTGGGCCAATCGATGACTTCGAAGCGGTCGCGAGTACAGAGTGCGGCTAATTGCTGCGTCGTGAATGGCGGATTACGATCAAACCAGGCCCACAAGCGCAGCAAAGCATGAAACACGCGATACGGCAGTCGGCACAGTAGCGTGCGGCTGCCGGTGACCTGCCGAATCCGGCGAATGATATCGATGTAATCGATGTTTTCTTGTCCCGAGATATTGTAAGTGCCGCTTAACTCCGGTTTTTCAAGGCAGCGCACGATGATGCGGCAAAAATCAGCGGCATACAAAGGCTGGCGCAGATAGTGCCCATGACCGGGAATCGGAAACAGCGGCACGCGGCGCATGAACCGGGCCAGCCAGCCCAGATGTTTGCGGTCGAACCAGCCGAACATCAGGGTCGGCCGCAAGATGGTGCAAGCCAGGCCGCTGGCGCGCACCAACTGTTCCTGCGTGCGCTTACTGCGGGTATAAAAATCATCTGCAGCCGAATTGAGCACGGAAGAACTGATATGTATCAGTTGCACGTTTGGATAATGCTTGAGCAAAGCCAGAATCAGGCGTGTGCTGGTGATGCTATTGCGCGTGAATTCAGTTTCAAGCGTGCCCCCTATTTGCGCTTGCAGCATCACCAAGGCAGCCGCCCCCTCTACATGTCGCTGCCACTCCCCAGCTTGCGCCAGATCGGCATACTCAGCCTGCACCTGCGGCTGCCATTGGCGTAGCACGGCCAAATTGGCACGATGCTTATCGAGTACCACCAGATTGCGATAGCCACGCGCGCGCAACTGCGCCACCAAATTTTGCCCCACCAGCCCGGCACCGCCGGCGAGAATGATTTTTTTATCTTGCCAATGCATCAGCAACGATCCTTCAGATATTGAGTTTATTAAAAATCGCGCGTGGCAACACTCGAATGAGCAGCATAATCAGCGCCCATTTGCGCGGCACATAAATCACGGCACGATGCTTTGCGATCCCGGCAACAATCGCATCCGCCACCTGCCCCAGCGGTGCCAAACGCACGCCACTGCGCAGCAAGTGCGCAGTCATTGGGCTGGCGGTCGGCCCCGGCTTGATCAAGACCACGTGCAAGGGGGTACCGGCAAAGCGGTGTTGCAGTCCTTCGGCATAGCGGCTCAATAAGGCTTTGGCCGCACCGTAAACATAGTTCGATTTGCGCCCGCGCTCACCGGCGACCGAGCTGATCAATGCCAAACAGCCGCCACCCTGTTGCTGCATCCGCGCCGCGAAGGCTTCGGCAAACAGCGCCGGCGAAATCGCATTGAGCAACAAGGCTTCGCGCGTCAATTGCACGTCCGCTTGACAAGCCGCTTGCAATGGCAAATTACCGTGCGCGATCAGCGCGATATCGATGGGGCCACCCTGGACTAACTCGGCCGCGCAAGCCTCGATCGCCACGACATCAAGAAAATCAAGGCAACGGCTGCTGATATCTGCGAGCGGATAGCGCAGCCGTAAATCCGCTTCCAATACCGCCAACTTTTCCGCATTGCGTCCGAGCAAGACACAGGCAGCGGCACCGCCTGCCAGCCAGCGACGCGCGCACTGACTGGCGATGGCCGAGGTGGCACCGATGATGACAATACGTGCGCGCTGATAACGTAGCATGGTCAATACCCCATCAAACGCCGCGACATGGCTGAACTCAAGCCCGGATCGCGGTAAGTGGAAAATTCGTTCAGGCGCGGATAAGCAGCGCGGAACAAGGTACGCGGCATGCAAGCATCTTTGGCCAGATACAAACGTCCACCAGCTTGGGCGACGATGGCATTAAGTTGCTCGAACAAGTCAGTGGTCGAGACACCGCGATTAGGGAAATCCAGTGCCAAGCTCACACCGGCGGTCGGAAAACTCAACATACCTAGTGAAGCACGCACACCAAAAGTTTTCAGCACCGCCAGAAATGAACCCTCGCCGCTGCGTTTGATCGCCGCCAGCATGGCCGCTACGGCAAACGGTCCCGGTACCGATGGCAGTACGCATTGGTATTGGTAAAAACCGCGCGGTCCATACATGCGATTCCAGTTGAGCACATGATCGAGCGGATAAAAAAATTGCTGATAGTGCTGTGGCTTTGACCGTTCGCGCTGCCGCTGGCGCTGCAAATAATAATAGCCGCGGTTAAGCCAAGGCAGCGTCACCCGGTTAATCAGCGAAAACGGTGGCACCATAGGCATGGCGACAGCTTTGCGCGCAACCGGCAGGGGCAAATGCGCCTGGCTGTGACGGCCGCGTAAAAAAATGCCGCGCCCACAGCGCGAGCGACAATCTATCCATGCCACGGTGTATTCCCAGGTCAGGGCGGAACTGGCGGACAAGGCAAAAAATTCATCGAGATTGGCATACGCGAGGCTTTCGCAATCCAGCCAAGGGCCGACAACACGACGCAGTTGCAACTCCACCTCACTGATGATGCCAGTCAAACCTATCCCGCCCACCGTGGCGGCAAACCAGCCGGCATTGTGCCGAGGACCGCAGTCGATGATGGTGCCATCGCTGCGTATCAGCCGCAATTGCCGCACATGATTGCCGAATGACGCCTGACTATGTTGATTCTTACCGTGCACATCATTGGCAATCGCACCGCCGACCGTCACAAGCTCGGTCCCTGGCGACACCGCCAGCATCCAGCCACAAGGAAGGCTGAGTTGCTGTATATCCCGCAACAATACCCCTGCTTCACAGCACAACACACCGCTGCGACGATCGAAGGAAATGAAACGATCGAGGCCACGGGTGTGCAGCAAACGACCACCGGGATTGAGGCAAGCATCGCCGTAACTGCGCCCCATACCATACGCCAGCGCTGGCACGCCAGCTTGCAAGGCAGTGGCGATATCGGCACGCTGGTACAGCGTACTGACATGATGCGGACGTGCACCCAAGCGCCCCCAAGAATCGATGTTTACCATGGTTTGCCGAGCGCTCCCAGGCTCAATATCACCATAAACACGAGGCCAGACCAAAGGCTGGCGCGATCACGCAAGGCAAACACCAAGGGATCATCGTGCATATTGCCGCGGTCAGCCTGCATCCATATCCAGCTGACCCAAAACAGGGTGACCGGTATCGTGCCCCAGATCAGCTCTGGTGCCCGGTACAATTCGATCACCACCGCACTGTTAATGTATAAGGCCAGCACCAGCACCGCACCATAGCCGGCCGTCACGCCCAACATTTGTATGAGGCTGGCATCGGAAGTGTAATAGCCGCGGCCATGGACCTGCTGCATCCCTTGCCGTGTTTGCCCACGTAATTCAGCATAACGCTTGACGAAGGCCAATGAAAGAAACAAAAATCCCGAAAACGCCAACAACCAAAATGACAAGGGCAATTGCACCGCCGCCGCACCAGCCACCAAGCGTAAGGTGTATAGGCCGGCTAAGGCAATGCAATCGATGACCATGATACGTTTGAGATAAAAAGAATAGGCGCAGGTCAACGCAAAGTAAGCCAGCAGCCATACGGAGAACTGCGGCCCTACTTGCCATGCCAACAGCCCGCTCGATCCCAACAGCAAGGGCAACAACAATACCCCGAGGTGCAAAGGAAGCAAGCCGCGCGCAAACGGCCGGCGGCGCTTGCGTGGATGCTTACGGTCTGAGGGTAAATCGAGCAAGTCATTAGCGATATACACGGCCGAAGCACACAAACAAAACGAGCAAAACGCCAACAGCAAGGTAAGCAATGGCTCCAAGGCACCAAGTTGATGCGCACCGAACAAGGGAATGAAGATCAACAGATTCTTCAGCCATTGATGAACGCGTAATGCCTGGCACCAGCCTCGCACGCCGATTGGTTCGGGCGGAAAGACTTGCTCGAGCCGGCAACACTGCTGTGCCCTTGCCAGCAAAGCTGGATCAGCATTGACGGCGATGCCGGCACGCGCATGCGACCACACCGCCAAATCAGCCGAGGAATTACCGGCATAATCAAACCTGCCGCTGCCAAAGCGTGCCACCAGCGCCTCCGCCTTATGCGTACCGGCCAGATTGCGTCTGCCATCACTGGCGATCACCGCATCAAAAATACCGAGGTGAGCGGCAATGCGGCGAGCAATTTTGCCATCGCTGGCTGTACACAAAAGTAAGCTTCGGCCATTGCGATGTTGCGCGACCAGTTCGGCGAGAAAGTGCGGATGATAGGGTAAGGTAGCCGGATCGAAGTCGGTCCGTTCGGCCAGTTGTTGTTTGAGAATAGCTTTACCACACATAAGCCACAGCGGCACACGCCATAGCGCGCACGGCTGCTCACGCAGGAACGCCAACGCCGATTCTTGCAGCATGTCGGTATGAATTAAGGTGCCATCTAAATCAACCACTAAAGGATAAGAGTTCAAAATCTCACTTTCATAAAAATGAGGAACGATTCCGTCTGCCCACAAACGCGTCTTAGTGGCCAATCCGAATCAGCTCATCACGATTGCAGTGTAAATGAGGCACATCGGTACAAAATTGATGGAAAACTTATCGTGAGCGAGATTTTCTTACGCACATTAAAATGTAAAAAAGATAATTGTTTGATGTAGAATAGGCGTGAAACAGCGGATAGTCAAACCGCATTTGCAGTTAAAACGAAGGCTGCGGCGTTTCCGCCAAAAGGAGACTATCGCTTCGGGATATTACCCAAACCGCCCGTAAGCTCGTTCCTGCGAGCTTTTGGCAGGAATGACGTAGCGAGGACACACGCGAGAATGAAGTGATTGTTGGCGGGGTGTACGACCCGCCAAGAGCGCGCGGACAAAAGCCCGATGCAGCGCAGAAGTATTGGTCGGCCCGGAGGGAATCGAACCCCCATGATCGCTTTAGAAGAGCGAGGTCCTATCCGTTGAACGACGGGCCGCCTAGGAACCAGATGAAGCGCGACTGATAAAAAAACAGCCGGAAAAACTGAAGTGGCCATACTACCTGTTTACTGCCGCGGTATCAAGCCGCGGCAGAACTTAGTCAGGCGTATTTATCAGCCATGTTCAATACACGCCACCAAGCGGCGTGCACAAGTGTTAGCCAATTCATCCGCATCGGCTTCCACCATCACTCGCAACAGCGGTTCGGTGCCGGAAGCGCGGATCAAGACGCGGCCGCGACCTTTCAATTGCTCTTCCACCGCTGTTTTTTCCTGCATCAAAGCGGCATTGTTTTGCCAATCAAAACCGGCAGCAACGCGCACATTTAACAATACCTGCGGAAATAAGTGTAATTCACTGAAGCAGGCATCGAGCGACTTGCCACTGCGACGCAGGGCCGACAAGACCTGCAAGGCCGAAATAATGCCATCACCGGTCGAATGCTTATCCAGACATAACAAATGACCAGATCCTTCGCCACCGATCAACCAGCCGCGCTCCTGCATTTGCTCGAGCACATAGCGGTCACCGACCCGCGCACGCACAAAACCGACGCCCAGTTTTTCGAAAGCGATTTCGACCGCCATATTGGTCATCAAGGTGCCAACGGCACCCGCTACCGGGCCCATACTCAAGCGATCGACCACAATCAAATACAACAATTGATCGCCATTATAAATTTTCCCATGGCGGTCGACCATGATCAAACGATCCGCATCGCCATCGAGCGCGATGCCGAGATCGGCATGGTTGGCGCGTACCGCAATGGCTAAGGCATCGGGGGCAGTCGCACCAACTTTGTCATTGATATTCAAGCCGTTCGGTGTATTACCGATCGCAATCACCTCGGCACCAAGCTCATGCAAGACGTGCGGAGCGATGTCGTAGGCGGCACCATGGGCACAATCAACCACAATGCGCAGGCCGCGCAAATCGAGTTCAGATGGAAACGTACTCTTACAAAATTCTATATAGCGACCACTGGCATCAGGCAAGCGCTTAGCCTTCCCAAGATGATCCGAACTGACACAGAGCATCGGTTCTTCCAACGCCGCCTCAATCGCCAATTCGACTTCATCGGCGAGCTTATTGCCTTGCGATGAAAAAAACTTGATACCATTATCAGCGTAATGATTATGCGAGGCCGAAATGACGACGCCGGCCGACAAGCGCAGGGCGCGCGTCAGATACGCCACCCCCGGAGTTGGCATCGGGCCGCACAACATCACGTCAACACCGGCGGCAGCAAAGCCAGCTTCGAGCGCGGCTTCAAGCATATAGCCGGAAATACGGGTATCTTTACCAATCAAGACCGTTGGACGCTTATCGCCACGCGAACCGGCTTGCGCCAGCACTTTGCCGGCAGCGTAACCAAGCCGCATTACAAAATCAGGCGTGATCGGTGCAACACCGACGCGACCACGGATACCATCGGTACCAAAATATTTTCTTGTCATTATTCTTTTTCCTAATAATCAAGCAAGCAAAGCCTGCCATACAGTTAAGGCATCCATTGTTTCAGCGACATCATGGACGCGCACGATTTTAGCACCCCGCTGCGCTGCCGCCAAGGCCGCGGCGACGCTGCCGGCCAAACGGCGCTCGGCGCTTTTCCCAGTCAATTCACCGATCATGGTTTTACGCGACACGCCAACCAAGAGTGGCAAACCTAATTCTTGTTGCAAGTATTCGATATCTTGAAAGAGTGCAATATTATGCGCCAAAGATTTACCAAAGCCAAAGCCCGGATCAATACAAATCTGTTCGCGTGCAATACCACTGGCTTGCAAGGCCTGCGCTTGTGCAGCAAGAAATTGCAAGACTTCGGCATGCACATCTTGGTATTGCGGCCGCTGCTGCATATCGCCAGGCGTTTTTTGCATATGCATCACACACAGGCCCGCCTCCGAATCAGCCACGGCAGCGCGCGCCTCAGGCGAGCGAAAACCTTGTATGTCGTTGATCATATCGGCACCGGCCAGCAGCGCTTCACGCATGACGGCCGGTTTATAGGTATCGATCGAGAGTGGTTTGCCGCAGTCACGCAGCGCGAAGATCACCGGCATCACACGCGCCAATTCTTGCTCCAGCGATAAGGCTTGCGCACCTGGCCGACTCGACTCACCACCGATATCAATGATGTCGACGCCCTCCTCGATCATTTGTTCGGCACGCGACAGCGCACTGTCGAGGTCGAGAAATTGGCCACCGTCAGAAAATGAATCCGGTGTAACATTGAGTATGCCCATCACCAGCGGCTTATGCCGCGCCGCGCCCCAGTTAAACCGATAGCGGCCACATTGAAAATAATTAGTCATAAAAAAGAAAAGGCGAGGATTACTCCCCACCTTTTTAAAAAAACACTGTCGTCAAAAAATCAAGCCGGTGCCGTCACATTCGGCGTCACACCACCACTGCCACCACCCGATGAATCGGAGGTAGAGCGACCGGTAGACTGACCGAGTTTCGGCGGCCGCGGCGGCATGCCATTCATGATGTCACTGACTTGATCGGCGTCGATGGTTTCCCAATCGAGCAGAGCTTTCGTCATGGCTTCCACTTTATCGCGGTTTTCTTCGAGCAAGCGGCGCGACAGCGCGTACTGAGTATCGAGAATCGAGCGAATTTCGGCATCGACTTTTTGCTGCGTCGCTTCCGAGATGGTTTTCGAGGAAGCACCGAAGTAACCTTCTTGCTGATTATCTTCGTAGACCATCACACCCATGCTATCGGACATACCGAAGCGTGTGACCATGGAACGAGCTAACTTGGTGGCACGAGAAAAGTCATTCGAGGCACCGGTAGACATTTGGCCGACAAAAATCTCTTCGGCAATACGGCCACCGAACAAGATGGAAATTTCTTCCAACATCTTATCTTTGTAACCGCTGATCTGATCATGCTCAGGCAATTGCCAAGTCAAGCCGAGGGCAAAACCACGCGGCATGATGGTCACTTTATGTACCGGATCAGCCTTAGGCATGAGCTTGGCGATCACAGCATGACCAGACTCGTGATACGCGGTATTGCGACGTTCATCTTCACGCATGACCATAGACTTACGTTCCGGACCCATGAAGATTTTGTCTTTGGCATCTTCGAAGTCAAGCATTTCGACCAAGCGTTTGTTGCGACGCGCGGCAAACAAGGCTGCTTCATTGACCAAATTGGCCAAATCGGCACCGGAAAAACCCGGGGTACCACGCGCCAAGATATCGGCGCGCACATCGGAAGAAATTGGCACTTTGCGCATGTGAACATTAAGAATCTGTTCACGACCACGGATATCAGGCAAACCGACCGATACTTGACGATCGAAACGACCAGGACGCAACAAGGCTTTATCGAGCACATCGGCACGGTTGGTCGCAGCCACAACGATGACACCGGAATTGGCTTCGAAACCATCCATCTCAACGAGCATCTGATTCAAAGTCTGTTCGCGCTCATCGTTACCACCACCCATGCCGGCACCGCGATGGCGACCGACCGCATCAATTTCATCGATGAAGATGATGCAGGGAGCATGTTTTTTAGCATTCTCAAACATATCACGCACACGGGATGCGCCGACACCGACGAACATTTCGACGAAGTCGGACCCGGAAATGGTGAAAAACGGCACTTTCGCTTCGCCGGCAATCGCCCGCGCCAACAAAGTTTTACCGGTACCCGGTGGCCCGACCATCAATACGCCGCGCGGAATACGACCGCCGAGCTTTTGAAACTTGGTCGGATCGCGCAAGAAATCGACCACTTCCGTCACTTCTTCTTTGGCTTCATCACAGCCGGCTACATCGGCGAAACTGACATTGTTATTGGTATCATCGAGCATACGCGCCTTCGACTTACCGAAGGAGAACGCGCCACCCTTGCCGCCACCTTGCATCTGGCGCATGAAAAACACCCAGACGCCAATTAACAACAACATCGGGAACCAAGAAATAAAAACTTGCGACAGGAAAGATTGCTCTTCCGGCGGTTTATTATCGAATTTAATGCCGTTACTGACCAGATCACCGACCAAGCCGCGATCAAATATCGTCAATTGCGATTTGATTTTTTTTCCATCGTTAGTGACCGCGGTCACGGTACGATTGGCATCATCGATCGTTGCCTCTTTAATATGCTTGGCCTTGACCTCATCGAGAAATTCCGAATAAGGCACGGCAGCCATGCCGGCACCGCTCGTCTTTCCTTCAAACTGCTTGAAAAGAGTGAAAAGCACTAAGGCAACAACTACCCAGATAGCCGCTTTTGAAAACATATTATTCACGAGAACTCCTTAAGCGCAGGTTACGCCATTTGATACGGTAATCATTATTCTACCCTCAATAGGTAGAGCTTGCTAGCCAACATATGCTGGCACTATTGAGGATTATCAAGAGCAAATTCTTTCATTCAAGGTTCTTCAAACCTTTTCCAAGCAAAAAAATCTCAGAAGACTTGTCTTTGCTCGCTTTTGGTTTTTTATTAATAACCTGTTTGAATTCATTTTTAAATAAATCAACTATATTATTATAACTAGGTCCATGAAAACATTTGACCAGCAAAGCGCCACCCGGTTTCAGATGCGCTTTGGCGAAATCGACCGCCAATTCGATAATATATTCGACGCGCGCCGAATCGACCGTCGAGTTACCCGATAAGTTCGGTGCCATATCCGACAGCACCACATCGACTTTACGGCCCAATAAACTGCGTTCCAATTCGTCGAGCACTTCTTTTTCGCGGAAATCGCCCTGAATAAAGCCGACATCGGCAATCGGATCCATAGGCAGCAAATCGAGTGCAAAAATTTCACCGACGATACCGCCGCCTTCCTTCCCGGCCAGCTTATTACGTACATATTGCGACCAACTACCCGGCGTTGCCCCCAGATCGACGATGATTTGACCAGGACGGATCAGTTTTTCCGTCTCATCGATTTCCTTGAGCTTGTAAACAGCACGGGCGCGGTAGCCTTCTTTTTGCGCAAGTTTCACATAAGGATCATTTATATGATCGTGAACCCAATTTTGATTGAATTTATTCTTTGCCATTCGCGTAAAATACTGCCTTTAAAGGAAATCTTTAATCTGCCTGGCTGCGCCAGGTGATTTATTATCGTGCACCCAATCGGACGCACAAGGAAAACATATGTTAAAACTTACCCCCGTCGAACGCAGCGAACTGCGCTCGCAAGCCCACGCCCTCAAACCGGTCGTCCTGATCGGCGAAGCCGGCGCGACGCCCGCTGTCGTCAAAGAAATTGATTCGGCGCTCAATTCGCACGGCTTGATCAAGGTTCGCGTATTTGGCGACGACCGTGAAGCCCGCATTGCCATGTATGAAAGCATTTGTGCCGATCTGCGCGCCGCACCGGTACAGCATATAGGAAAACTGCTGGTTTTGTATCGCCCAAAGGTTGAAGGCAAGCAAGAAACTAAATTGGTCAAAAAAGGCCGTGGCATGCGCGAAGTCACGATCGTCAAGCCTAGCCCTAGCGGCACCAAAAAACCGACGGTCTCGAAAGTGATGGTCAAAGGCAACGAACGTGTGACTCAGGGTGGCAATATCAAACGTGCCAAACCGCGTCAATCCAGTCCTAAAAAATCAGCGTTGGCAAATAGCTGAGTTCCCCTTCGGGAGCGGGCGATGGCATAACATGCCATCGCCGCCGCACTCAGATATAAGCAACGTCGAGCACTTCGTATTCACGTACGCCCGCCGGTGCCTGCACACCAACGACATCGCCGGCATATTTGCCGATCAAGGCGCGGGCGATCGGTGAAGTGATCGATACTTTACTGAGTTTCAGATCGGCCTCATCTTCGCCGACGATCTGATACGTCACCTTTTGCGCCGTTTCCAAATCTTCCAAATGCACGGTAGAACCGAACACGACGCGACCTTCAGCATCGAGTGTAGTCGGATCAATCACTTGCGCCGAACCGAGCTTACCTTCGAGATCGGCAATCCGTCCTTCGATGAAGGCTTGGCGTTCTTTGGCTGCATCGTATTCGGCATTTTCCGACAAATCGCCCTGGGCGCGCGCTTCGGCGATCGCATTGATCACATCCGGGCGCTCTTTGGTTTTCAGAATATGCAATTCTTGCTTCAATAATTCTGCGCCGTATTTGGTAACAGGTACTGTACTCATGATATTTACACTTATAGAAATGGGTTTACTCAAGATGGCATAGGTATAGGCTGAGCACGGATGCTGCCTTTATACCAAAACAATGATTACGCCTGTCCGGAAAGTAAAAATACAGAGGCCACAAACGCTGCGACCTCTGTATTGAGTTGTTTACTGGTCATCGGCATGCTGCGAAACAAACATGTTTCGCAGATCGCCCGCGCCGCCCGCAGGCAGTACGAAGCTCGCCGAAAGAACTCAGTTTAAGGTTTTATGCAAACCTTGTAAATCATAAACATGCAATTCATTCAAATGACGCATGCCTTCCACTGCAGCTTCCGCCCCGGCGATGGTGGTGAACGTCGTCGCCCGTGCATGAAGTGCCGAAGTGCGAATCGCGCGCGAGTCGACGATGGCATTGCGCTTCTCTTCGACGGTATTGATGACCAAAGAAATTTCATTGTTCTTGATCATATCAACCACATGCGGCCGTCCTTCAACAACTTTATTGACGATAGTCACAGGAATCCCGGCTGCCCCGATAGCAGCAGCCGTGCCACGCGTGGCGACCACGGAAAATCCAAGTTCGACCAAGTCACGCGCCACCTTGACGGCACGCGGCTTGTCACTGTTTTTGATGCTCAGGAAAACCTTGCCCGAAGTCGGCAATTTAACGCCGGCACCGAGTTGTGATTTAACAAAAGCTTCGCCAAAAGTTTTACCGACGCCCATGACTTCACCGGTCGATTTCATTTCCGGTCCGAGTATGGTGTCGACGCCAGGGAATTTCACGAATGGGAATACCGCTTCCTTGACGCTGAAATACGGCGGCACCACTTCGGCACCGATGCCTTGTGAATCCAAGGATTGGCCAACCATACAACGTGCGGCGATTTTTGCCAGTTGCAAGCCGGTCGCTTTAGAGACGAAAGGTACGGTACGCGAAGCGCGTGGATTGACTTCGAGAACGAAGACCACATCTTTACCATCTTGCTGCTGTATGGCAAATTGCACATTCATCAAGCCGACCACATTCAAGCCTTTGGCCATCAGGGCGGTTTGGCGCTTCAATTCTTCTATCGTTTCGACGGAAAGCGAATACGGTGGCAAAGAACAGGCGGAATCACCGGAATGCACGCCGGCTTGTTCGATGTGCTCCATCACGCCACCAATAAAGGTGCGCTTACCATCGGACAGGCAATCGACGTCGACTTCAATGGCATCATTGAGGAAGCGATCGAGCAGGACCGGCGAATCGTTCGACACCTTGACCGCTTCGCGCATATAGCGTTCGAGGTCACGTTGTTCATGCACGATTTCCATGGCGCGACCACCCAAGACATACGAGGGACGGACCACCAACGGATAACCGATTTCTGCCGCCAAGGCGAGCGCATCGGCTTCGTTGCGGGCAGTACGGTTAGGCGGCTGACGCAAGCCTAACTCTTGCAGCATTTTTTGGAAGCGTTCGCGATCTTCGGCCGCATCGATCATGTCCGGCGAGGTACCGACGATAGGTACACCATTCGCTTCGAGGTCGAGCGCCAGTTTCAATGGCGTTTGACCGCCGTATTGCACGATCACGCCGACCGGTTTTTCGATTTCGACGATTTCGAGTACATCTTCGAGCGTCAGCGGCTCAAAATACAGGCGATCAGAAGTATCGTAGTCGGTCGAAACGGTTTCCGGATTACAGTTGACCATGATGGTTTCGTAGCCATCGGCGCGCATCGCAAAAGCGGCATGCACACAGCAGTAATCGAACTCTATCCCTTGACCAATACGGTTAGGACCGCCGCCGAGCACCATGATTTTTTTCTTATCGGTAGGATGCGATTCACATTCTTCCTCGTAAGTCGAATACATGTATGCGGTGTTAGTAGCAAATTCGCCGGCGCAGGTATCGACTCGTTTGTATACCGGGCGCACCTTGAGTGCCTTACGTTTTTCGCGAATCGCGGTATCCGTGGTACGCAGTAGCTTTGCCAAACGACGATCGGAAAAGCCTTTTTGCTTGAGCTTTAACATCAAGTCTTTGTCGACGCTCTCGAGCGTTTGCTCATCGAGCCACAATTCGATGTCGACGATATCTTTAATCTGCGCCAGGAACCATGGATCGATGTGCGTCAGTTGATGCACTTCTTCCATCGTGAAACCTTGGGCGAACGCGTCACCGACATACCAGATACGATCCGGACCCGGCTCGCCGAGTTCTTTTTCCAAAGTTTCGCGGTCTTGGGTTTTTTCATTCATCCCATCGACGCCAACTTCCAAGCCGCGCAAAGCTTTTTGAAACGATTCTTGGAAAGTACGGCCGATCGCCATCACTTCACCAACCGATTTCATTTGCGTGGTCAGACGGTTATCCGCCTGTGGAAATTTTTCAAACGTGAAGCGCGGTATCTTGGTCACGACGTAATCGATAGACGGCTCAAACGAAGCCGGTGTGGCACCGCCCGTGATGTCATTGCGCAGTTCATCGAGCGTGAAGCCGACGGCCAGTTTGGCGGCGATTTTCGCGATCGGGAAGCCGGTCGCTTTCGATGCCAAAGCCGAGGAACGCGATACGCGCGGATTCATTTCGATTACGATCATACGGCCATCGGCCGGATTGATCGAGAATTGCACATTCGAACCACCGGTATCGACACCGATTTCACGCAGCACTGCCAGCGAGGCATTGCGCATGATTTGGTATTCTTTATCGGTCAGTGTTTGTGCTGGAGCTACCGTGATCGAGTCACCGGTATGCACGCCCATAGGATCAAGATTTTCGATCGAGCAAACGATGATGCAATTGTCGGCTTTATCGCGCACGACTTCCATCTCGTATTCTTTCCAGCCGATCAGCGATTCTTCAATCAGTAATTCACTGGTTGGCGAGGCTTCAAGGCCACGCTTGCAAATCGTTTCGAATTCTTCCGGATTGTAGGCGATACCGCCGCCGGTGCCACCCATAGTAAACGATGGACGGATAATGACAGGAAAGCCTACGTCTTTTTGCACGACCCACGCTTCATCCAAATTATGCGCCACACCCGAACGCGCCGAACCGAGGCCGATCTTAGTCATGGCTTGCTTGAATTTGGAACGGTCTTCGGCTTTATCAATCGCTTCCGGCGAGGCACCGATGAGTTCGCAATTGTATTTAGTCAGCACGCCATGACGATGCAAATCGAGGGCGCAATTGAGCGCAGTCTGGCCGCCCATGGTTGGCAAAATCGCGTCCGGCTTTTCCTTGGCAATGATGCTCTCAACCACTTGCCAGGTGATAGGCTCGATATAGGTCACGTCGGCCATTTCCGGATCCGTCATGATGGTGGCCGGATTGCTGTTGACCAGAATCACGCGATAACCTTCTTCGCGCAAAGCTTTGCAAGCCTGCGCGCCGGAATAATCGAACTCGCAAGCCTGACCGATGATAATAGGACCAGCACCGATGATTAAAATACTTTTTATGTCGTTACGTTTTGGCATAGTGATTATTCTCCTGCGTGTGCTTTTGCATCTGCCATCATCGTCGTGAAGCGATCGAACAGATAAGCGATGTCATTCGGCCCCGGCGAGGCTTCCGGATGTCCTTGGAAGCAGAAAGCCGGCTTATCGGTGCGGGCAAAGCCCTGCAAGGAACCGTCAAACAAAGAGATATGCGTGACGCGGCAATTCGCCGGCAACGATGCTGCATCCACTGCAAAACCATGGTTTTGCGAGGTGATCAGCACTTGTTTGGTATCGAGATCTTGCACCGGATGATTGGCACCGTGGTGACCGAATTTCATCTTCAGCGTGGTCGCACCCGAAGCCAGCGCCATGATCTGATGACCAAGACAAATACCGAAGGTGGGGATACCCTGTTCGATCAAAGCTTTGGCGGCCGCGATGGCGTAATCGCACGGTTCCGGATCACCGGGACCATTCGATAAAAACACGCCATCCGGCTTCAATGCCAGCACCTCAGCAGCACTGGTTTGCGCCGGCACGACCGTGACTCGGCAACCGCGCTGCGCCAACATGCGCAGGATATTGCGTTTAACACCGAAATCGAAGGCGACCACATGAAGACGCGGTGCACTTTGCTGACCATAACCAAGACCCAAGGTCCATTCAGTTTCAGTCCATTGATAGCTTTGTTTCGCTGAGACGATCTTGGCCAAATCCATGCCCGACAAACCAGGGAAGGTTTTGGCCAAGGCTTTGGCGCGTTCGGCGTCTTGACCAACCAAAATCGCCCCGCCCTGCGCACCTTTTTCACGCAGAATACGCGTGAGCTTGCGGGTGTCGATACCGGCGATGGCAACGATGTTTTCGGCTTTGAGGTAGCTGGCCAGCGATTGCTCGGAACGGAAATTCGACAGCAGCATCGGCAAATCTTTGATGATCAAGCCGGCGGCATGAATTTTGTCCGATTCGACGTCTTCGGCATTGATGCCGGTATTGCCGATATGCGGATAAGTCAGCGTGACGATTTGCGAACTGTAGCTCGGGTCAGTCAGAATTTCCTGATAACCGGTCATGGAAGTATTAAAAACGACTTCACCGACAGTATGACCGGCGGCGCCGATGGAAATACCAGTGAAGATGGTTCCGTCAGCAAGAGCGAGTATCGCGGTATCTTGGGCAGAACGAAGAAGGGACTGCGGAATGGGCAGCAAGGGCAACTCCTGTATTGTTACCGCCGCTGCGACGCCCCAAACTGCCATTTTCACCACTTGCACACAAGAACTGAGCAAGGCGAAAAAGAGGATGGAGTGATGTGAATTTGGGTAGGCGCTACGGCGAGATTTCGAATTAGTTAAACCCTCGAATCATACCGTAAAACCGTCTTTGGGGCAATCCCTGCAATGGGATTACAGCCCAAAGATGGTCACTTACTGCATATTAAGTATTACAAGCCCAAGGCGGCAATCCCAGCCTTGGCAATTTGCGCATCTTCGGCCGATTTCACACCCGATACACCAACTGCACCGACGCACTGACCATCAACCATGATAGGCACGCCACCTTCAAGCATGCCGGCAATGTAAGGCGCGCTCAAAAACGAAAAACGGCCGTTATTGATGATGTCTTCGTAAACTTTCGATTCACGCTTACCTAAGGCTGCCGTAGTGGCCTTAGCCGGTGCAATCTGCGCGGAAATCGGGGCCACACCATCGAGGCGCTGCAGCCACAATAAATGCCCGCCATCATCGACGATCGCGATGACTACCGCCCACTGATTAGCTAGCGCTTCGGCTTCTGCAGCCGCCGCGATTTTCTTGATATCTTCCAAGCCCAGTACCGGTTTTGTTAACATGCTTTGATTCTCCTGTAAAAGTGCACAAATTGTACGCGAAGCAAAAAACTTAGGTATACAAACTGTTTTGCATAAAACGCATAGTTAATATAACGATAAGGCATAAGCCGACCGAAGGTTTACATTCTTGTAAACATCGCTTACAGTTGACTAATTACTTTCACAAACGCAGAACCGATGCCGATAAATTTTTCGAAAATTCGCCGAAACAGCCGTTTATTGCTCGCTGCCGCTCTATTACAAACAGTGTTGTGCAGTTCGGTGCAGGCCGCCGACAATCCCTTTCCCGAATCTTCGACGGCTTACACCAAACTGCAAGAAATCCGCCAGCGCGCTTCTGATCTCACGCTCAAGGCCATGGATTTCATGGGTATACGTTACAAACGCGGTGGCAATACACCGGAAAATGGTCTCGATTGCAGTGGCTTCGTCAGATTGGTATTCAAAGATGCGGTCGGAGAAAATCTGCCACGTACAGCGGCAGAAATCAGCCGAGTCGGTGAAAACATCGATCAAAAAGATTTACGCCCGGGTGACTTGGTGTTTTACAACACGCTCAAGCGTGGCTTTTCCCATGTCGGCATTTACCTCGGCGATAACAAATTCATCCACTCACCCTCAGCTGGCGGCCAAGTACGGATAGAAAGCATGGATTTGGCGTATTGGAAGAAGCGCTTCAATGGTGCCCGCCGTATCAACGATGATGAGCTCAAGCAGTAAGTCTCGCTAACTGGAGAAACCGCTGCGTGAAAATGTTCTATCCAGATCCGGATGCACGGCTAGTGCAAAAATCTGATGGATGCTTTTTTACATCTGAAACACCGCATGCTTTTGAGGCTGTCGCAAAAGGGTAGTGAGTCGGTATCATTACCCCAACTGGTGGCCACGTCATTCCTGCGCGCTTTTGGCAGGAACCCAGCGGCGTTCGTGGTTAACTGAAAATGCCAGAAATTGTGGCATTTTCAGTATAAAAAACGACGCTGGGTTCCCGCCAAAAGCATGCGGGAATGACGAGGTATGCGGTGTTTCATGTGTAAAAAACGTCCATCAGGCTTTTGCGACAGCCTCTTTTGGCCGGGGTTTCAAACCCTAGTCAGATCAATGTCCATCCACTGAAAGTTATTCTTTGCTTGCCATAAGGCATTTCGGCATTTTTCAATCAGCGCTCTTGCAACGCTTTGATTTTTTGTTTCAATTCCGGCATCGCCGCCATCGCTGCGCGTTCGCCTGCCAGTATGGCTAAATTCCTGCCACCGAAATCGCTACCCTTCATGCCTGGTAAATCGGGACGTATCACCACATCGGCCAGTTTCAACTCGTATTGCGTGATGCTCTGCCCCATGATGGTTACCGTTTGCAGCAAAATATCGATGCTACTGCTGCCATTCTGTATCTCCGGTGCTTGCGAAATATTTACCGCGATCACCAAATCGGCCCCCATCTCACGCGCAAAACGCACCGGCACCGGTGCCACCAAACCACCGTCGACGTATTGGCGACCATTGATCTTCACCGGCTGAAACACCGCCGGCACGGCCGAGGAAGCGCGCACGGCCGCACCGGTATTACCATACTGAAACAGCACCGCTTGTCCGCTCGATAAATCGGTCGCCACCGCACCGAACGGTTTCTTGAGTTTTTCTATACTGAGCCCGCCGACCATGCGATTGACATAGGCTTGCAGCGCATCGCCCTTGAGCATGCCACTGGACTTGGCAAACAGTGGCAAAGACCAGTCGGAAATGGTCGCTTCATCCATGTCCAAGGCCATTTTTTGCAAGGCAAAGCCGCTATTGCCGGCAGCATACATGGCCCCGACCACACTGCCGGCACTGGTGCCAACGATGATGTCAGGAAAAATCCCTTGCGACTCCAAAGCCTTGATCACTCCGATATGGGCAAACCCACGCGCGGCCCCACCGCCGAGTGCCAAGCCGATCTTGACATGGCGCGCAGTTTTTTGCACTGGCAAGAACGCCGGTTCAGTCGGTGGCATAGGCGTGCTGCCGCACGCGCCCAAGAACAGCACCGTGCAAAAGAGGGCAGCAAACATGGTCGAGCGTTTAATACGAGCAAGAAGACACATAGGTTTTCATCAAAAAGGGAAGCGCCGAAATGACAGCAGAGCGGCGATTATATTGGCTATCCCGCCAAAAATTTTTTAATTCAAGAAAAACCAGCTTGACAGCTCATTTTTTCATGCAATTTTTGTATTTCATTTTGTCATTAACAGGACATATTTTGCGCCGATAATCGGCCGGTTCGGTTTTCTGTTGCATACCGACGACTTGCTGATTTTTATTTTATTTAAAAAAGCAAACGATTGCGTCCGCATTTTCAGTGTTTTCACCCCTCTATTTTTGAGAAATTCATGAAAAAAACCTTGCTGCTTCCGCCACTGAGTCTGATTGCTCTGGCCACCCTCGCCGCCTGTTCGAGCAATCCGACCACCGCCCCTGTGAGCGCTATCCCCGAGGGCACCATCGTCAAGCTGGCATTATTGGAAACCACCGACTTGCATCAGAATGTGCTCAGTTATGATTACTACGGCCTCAAGGCTGATACCAGCCTCGGACTCGAACGCACCTCCACCCTGATTGCAGCAGCCCGCGCCGAAAACCCCAACACGGTTTTGCTCGATGATGGCGATGTTATTCAAGGTACTTTGCTCGGTGATTATCAAACCGGTGCGGTGCCAGTCACATGCAGCGGCACGTTGGCGATTCATAAAGTCATGAATGCCTTGAAATACGATGGCGGCGGCATCGGCAATCATGAATTCAATTATGGTTTGAATTTTCTCGGGCAAGTCACCAATACCGACTTTGGCCTCAGCGGCGTGACGGCACCGAGCAAATGCGGCGCGCCGAGCTTTCCACTGGTCTTGGCCAATGTGGTCAACGCCACCAATCAGGCACCGATCTTCAAGCCCTACGCACTGATTCCGAAACAATTCACCGCCACCGCCCCAGATGGCAGCAGTGTGCCGGTCACGCTCAGCATCGGCATCATGGGCTTCGTACCGCCGCAAATCATGGATTGGGATCAGAAAAATCTGGCCGGCAAAGTAATGGTCAACGGGGTCGTCGAAACCGCCACCAAATACCTGCCTGAGATGCGCAGCAAAGGCGCCGATCTGGCCGTGGCCTTATCACATGGCGGCCTCGACGCCAGCACCTACAGCCCGAAAATGGAAAACGGCAGTCTTTACTTGGCCGCCACCGGTTTCGACGCCTTGATGCTCGGTCATGCGCATCTGATCTTCCCGAAAGGAAAAGAAATCGGTGCCGCCGCAGTCGATGCCTCGATCGCCGCCCTGCCAGCTGCCCAAGTCGACAGCATCAATGGTTTTGTCAACGGCGTGCCGGCTGTGATGGCACAAAGTTGGGGCCGCCGCCTCGGCATCATCCAGATGGTGTTGAAATTCCAAAGCGGTAAATGGGTAGTACAAAAAGACCAGACCAAGGTCGAAGCACGCGGCTTCAAATACACCGACGGCGTTACCACGGTCGCCGCCGATCCGGCTATTGCGCCGCTCGTCGATACCGAACATAAGGCCACGCTGGCGTATGCGGCACAAGCATTGGGCACGACCACTAATTTCGAGATGTCGGCGTATTTTGCCTTGGTCGGCGATGTCAGTGCGATCGAAATCGTCAATCAGGCGCAAATCGATTACGTCAGCAACTTCATCGCCAAATCGACCGACCCTGTCATTAAGAGCTATCAATCGATACCGGTGATTTCGTGCAGCGCGCCATTCAAAGCCGGTCGCAATGGCCCGACTGATTTCACCGATGTCGCACCTGGCGCAACGGCGGCGACACCGGTCGGTTTGCAAGTACGAAATCCCGGCGATTTGTATTTGTATGGAAATAATAATTTGCAAGCGGTGAAGATCAAGGGCAGTGACTTGAAAAACTGGTTGCGTGCCGCGGCTGCACAGTTCGCCCAAATCAATCCGGCCAGTACGGCTGAGCAAGATTTGGTGCCGTCTTACAGCACGATCTTCAACTACGATGTTTTTTACGCCAGCGGTAATGCGCTGAAATATCAGATCGATGTCACGCAAGCGCCGGCTAATCGCATCGTCAACCTGACATATCTTGGCGTCGCCGTCGGTGACAATGATGATTTCATCGTTGCGACCAACGATTACCGCGCCAGTGGCGGTGGCAATGTCCCAGGCATCGATGGTAGTAAAACCATCATCAAGTCACCGGATGCCAACCAAGCCGTGGTCAGCGCTTATGTGAGCAAGCTCGGTACGGTGACGGCCGCCGTCAATGGCAACGCGCAAAGCTGGAGCTTCGTCAAAGTCGCCACCCAAGGGCCGGTGATACTGCGTTCGGCACCAGGCAAGTTGGCACAGGCTCAGCAAGCCGGACTCGCACGTGTGACGGCTGAGGGCAGTAAAGATGCTTCCGGTTTTTCCAAGTACGCGATTGATTTAAGCAAGTAAACCACGAGTCAGTACGCGCGCGTCGGTATGGTGACGCGCGCGTCTTACTCAGCCAACGAGCGAATTTTCCATGCCGACCTGCCCCTCCATCCTCCGTCAACTGAGCATCGCACTGGCACTCTGCCTCGCTGCGTCGGCCTGCACGCCGCAGTTACAGTCAGCACCAAGTACAGCGGAAATCGAATCACTAGGCATGCTGGCTTTGCATGCACAACAAGCCCAAGCGCGCGCAACACTGCGCCATTGGGCCGACCAAGGTTTGCCGGTGGCCCAGCGCGAACTGGGCTTGGCTTTGTTTGAAAAAGATCCTCGCAGCGCGTGCAATTGGCTCACACAAGCGGCCGGCAATGGCGACCAAGCAGCGCAGTTTGCCTTGGCCGAAGTGTTTTACAAGGCCAGACTGGGCGTGACAAAAAATCTCACGCTGGCGCAGCGCTGGTATGCCGCTGCCGCGGCACAAGGCAATGATAAAGCCAACTTCATGTTAGCCCGCATGGCGAAATATGGCGAAGGCGGCCCACTCGATTTGCCACTGTCGGTGCACTATTTACAACTGGCCAGTGATCAAGGTAATGCCCAAGCCATGTTTTTGCTGGCGAATGCCTATGCCGCCGGTGCCGGCGTAGCCACTGACCCGCTGCGTGCACATGCCTGGCTCGAGCGTTCAGCGGCCGGCGATTATGCGGTAGCAATACACGCCTTGGCGCTGGAATTGGAGGGCACCGACCAACAACAAGCCAAGCACCTGATCAAAGAGGCGCGCGATGAGCGACTGATGCATTGGAATCAGTATCAGTGAAGCGCACTGCGGCTAGGCCAGTTGTTGCAAATCACGCGGAGGCAGCATTTTGCGCTCATCGCCCAGGCTCAGGTGGGCCAGCTTGCGTAAGCTGATGCAGACTATCAAGCTGGGCCGAGAAAATGCCACCGACCAAGCCAGATGGACGTTATATATATAACACCGATAAAACACCGCACGCCGTGTCAGTCCCGCGTGCTTTTGGCGCGAACCAGTGTCGTTTCCAACACCAAAAACGACATAATTTCTGGCATTTCGGTAGACAAGGAGGGACGTCACCACCAGTCGGGGTAGTGTAACGACTGAAAACCTTTTTGCGACAGCCTCTTGAGGCTGGGGAGGATGTCAAGAAGCGTAAAAAGTTGGGCAACGAGCCAGCGCGCATACGCGTACCAATTCATGTAGGTAAGCTTGAACGGTCAGAGTAAACTGCTGCTTACTTTTCTGCGGCTGCCCATGCCGCAGCTTGCTCAACAAGCCAAATCACATGTTGCGTATCCTCGATCGCATAGACACCTCGAGAGCTATTCCAAACCAGCGATTTGGCACGCAAGGCCTCCAATGCATACTGAATCGAAGTACCCTCGATCTTAGTCTGGTCGTCAGTGAATTTTTTGCAAGCCTGGACATACATTTCAACCGTGCGCGGCCGAAACGGCGCAAAGTCCGCTCCGGTCATGGCCATCACCGTCAGAACAGCGGCTTGAAGTGGCGGCAGGGAGTTAATTTGTCGTATAAATCCCTGCTTCGTCTCTGCCATGATCTGATCGACCACCTCTTGAAACACGGCATCGACATTCTCCGCCGTGGCATCGAATCTAAACGCCAGATCATCCAAGGCTTTTCTCAAAGTTTCCGGTTTGTGTCCAGCAGCGACGAAAGCACGCTTCACGACATCCACCGACGGCTTGACGCTCTCGCCATACAGGCCAAGCTCCCAAGCCAGATAATCATCCCCAAGCGGTTGCAGATCCATCAATACCGCATTCAAAAATGCCTGCTCCTTACCCTGAACCAGCAAACTCAACTTATCCCTGTTCGATCCGGTTGCAATCAAGCGAAATCCAAAATGTGCCGATCCATTCAACTGATCGCGCGCAGCCTTCAAAGCGAACAGCGTGTCCGCGCCAGCCTCGGTAGTCATAGCGTGCTGGGCCTCATCAATCACCAGCACGATCATGTGTTCGGTGGCATCCGAGAGCTCGGCCAAAGCCTTCGCGATCGTCTTTCCCGAACCGATCCCGACTTTGCCGATGTCCATCTCAAGACCCGCAAGCTTGACCTTATCCAGCCCGCCCTTGCGCGCCCACTTCAAAATAGCGCCTTCTCGCTGCAACAAGTGCTCGCGAATCGCTTCCGAAATCAAATCACCAGGATCGCGACTGCGATCACTCCACAGGTCGACATAGATGACCTCGGCACCAGCATCCCGCAGGTAGGGCACAATGTCCTCGTTGATCAGGGTACTTTTTCCGGTGCGACGCGGTGCGGAAATGAACACGCCCGATAAACCCTTGGGCGACAGCGTGCATCTGGCAATGTTCTCGGCGAGGGTCTTGCGATGGAAGATGGCAACGCTCATGATGTGTCATACCTTGTATCGGAACAGTAATTATAGTGAATTATAGTCCTTTACAGTCCAATACAGTTCTACACTGTTTTTTGGAATTTTCCACCACGTCTACTGCCCTCGCCCAGGCTTATTTCGATGCCGGCACAGCTTGGCCTTGGATAGCATTATTATCGATATGAATCGTGGTCGTGCTGATGTCAGGTTCGCGCAAGCCACAGGCCGCATACATGGCACTGGCCAAGGCTTTGAGTTTAAACAGATTCGGGTTACTCGAGGCGGCCGACACGTCATAATTACGCTGGGCATGCTCACAAGCCATGGCATCGACTTGCAGCGGATGCGGTTCGTTTTGCGGCGACTCACTTGCCGCTGCGGCAGGCGGCAATGGCTCGACTTGCAGCGGCGCTGCGATCTCACGCCCGGCTCGGCCACCGTTGGCTTGCACTTTAAAACGACGGCCTTGGCTATCGCCGGGGCAAGTCTGATCGGAAAATACCACTTCACCAGCCGCATTTTGGCAGCGAAACACTTGTGCCTGCGCCGACATCAGTGTGAGGCTAAGGACAGCTCCCAGCAACAGCGATCCCTTGTCAGCGGTGATCTTTTGATTCAACAAACGTTTACGCGACATATGCCACTCCCCTCAGGTAATACCCGCCGCAGCGAATCGGTACGCCGATCAAGCAAGACGATGACCGGCGAGCACGCGCGGAATCGAACAGTCGCCAAGTGGCGGCAAGTTTCGTCCAGTTATAACACAAGGGCAGCGCGAACGACAAAATCGGCCACGGCAGCCTCCCGCGCCGGGATAAAAAGCTCACGACCGACCTGGTCTGGTCAACGCCTCCGGTACATTCTTGCCCTTGGTGACCGCGCCGGCCACGCTGCCCAATCGATCATTCCGGTACCATTGCCGCTGGCGACGATAGGCAGTAACATCGCCCTCCCCAGCCGGATTGACAAACCCTGCCTTTTTTGCCAAGTCGCGGGCTAATTGCCGTTTGTAAGCCGTCACATCCGGCGCACCGGTGGGCGTGAGAAAACCGCTCTTCTGGGCGGTCCGTTGCAGCTGATCAGAGCGATAGCCGGCCAGATCAGCCCCCCCATCGGTCGATGTGAAGCCAGTCCTGAGCGCGGCTCTTGCGGTGAAATGTCGGCGGTAGCCGATCGAATCGGCAGTCCCATCAAGTTTGACGAAACCGGCCGCGACTGCCGACTCCGCAGTACGATTGCGCTTATAAGCATAGACATTGGCACTGCCGTCGTGCTTGACGAAACCGGCCGCGATAGCCGCCCGCGCCAACATATAGCGGTTATACGCGCGGATATCCGCTGAGCCATTCGCAGCGATCAAGCCGAGCTTGGCAGCACAACGTTCGCTGATGTGCCGATGGTAAGCGACCAGATCAGGCGCACCGTCTGCCGTGAGGAAGCCACCGATCCGTGCAGCGTGCTCACGGTAGCATAGATTGCGTTGGCGCTTCCCCACACCGGAAGACGTTCCGCTCATGCTGCCGGATGCGGGGCTTGGTGGCGCGCGATGGGAATTATCAAGAGGCGCGCGCATATCGGTGCCATTGGGACAGACAAAGCCGGCAGTAAGCGCCGGCCGGTCTACCTCGCGGAGGCGCGCATACCGCGCGCTGCCTTCCGGGCGGCTTTCCACCATGCGAACAGAGGCTTGCGCCAGTCGCTGAGAGTTCGTTATGACCGAAACGGCCTGCGCGCCGAGCGCGATGCGATTCGGCCCTGCCACAACACCGGTGAGGGTATCGCCGCTCCCGACCAAGTTGCTCGCTTGCCGCAAAGAACTGCTTGTAAGTGGTTGCGGAGCGGCTAAACCGTTACTGGCCGGCGTGAGCTGGTTCTGCGTAGAAAAATAAGAAGTATGAGTAATGACTGAGATGTTTGGCATGATGTAAAAAAGAGTGCGGGCTAAAAAAGGAGTGAATAAATTTCCATTTATGCCCCAAAACGCAATGCCAGCAAGCTGACTGGCGTATCAGAGCAAGCGGATAAGCGCCATTTTGTACAGTTCCCGCGAAGCGGAGCACACCGTTAATCGGACACGAACCGACCGTTGGTCGGCCCAAAAGACGCACGGAGAAAAATCCCAGCGGCTTCACCCTTGCCAATATCAAACCGGGAATGCCACCAGCGCTACGCCGATTGCTCCACCGCCGCTTCCAATGCTACCAACGCCAGCAATTTTTTTATTTCCGGCACACACGAACCACAATTACCACCGGCTTTCAGGCAATTGGTGACTTGTGCCACGGTTTCCATACCATGCTCACGAATCGCATGGCAGATGGTATTGCGCCCTACGCCATAGCAAGAACAAATGGTCGGGCCGGCATCAATGCCGGGGGCGATGGTTTGACCGAGCAACAGCCCGACCCGATCGATCTCGTCGAGCCGCTGTTTGGCAAACAGGCCGGCCAGCCAAGCCCGCGCCGGCAAATCGGCACGCGGCGAGAGAAAAATGCAACTGTCGATGCGCTCATCGACCAAGTGGACGGCACGATAAACACCAGCGCTGTCATCGGCATAGTCAAGCCAATCGGCATCCACGTCGGTAGCAAGCATCAATTGTCGCGCCCAAGCGGACGGATCAGAAATCAATTTCCTGCCGGCCAGTTCATAGCGCAGCATCTCGCGTCCCTGTATCCGCGTCCAATGGGTCACCTCATCGAGTGCCAATTCCCGCCGCGTCAGGATGAAGCCATACCACGACACCGGAAACTCTTCTACCCGCACCGGTGTGTGTTTGAATTCCGGCTCGCCCGACACCGGATCGACCACCGGATTGACTACGGCACCGATGCGACCATCTGAGGTGGTTTGATTACTCCAATGGATGGGCACAAAAATACTGCCGCGCGCAATGCCGCCGCCATGCTGCACCTTGGCCACCATGGCACCCCAAGGGGAAGAAACGCGCGCCAGACTGCCTTCGCGCACCCCGCACAACAAGGCATCTTGCGGATGCATGTCGATGAACGATTCAGCTGTATGATCCGCCAGTTTTGCGGCTTTGCCAGTGCGTGTCATGGTATGCCATTGATCGCGCACCCGGCCGGTATTGAGAATCAGCGGATACTCGGGATTCGGCGCATGCACGGGCGGGCGCGGCGGCGTGGCAATAAAACGTGCTTTGCCATCGGCATGGGTAAACTTGCCGTCGGAAAACAAGCGTGCCGTGCCACGCGGCTGACCATCGGCAGCCCGTGTTACTGGCCACTGCACTGGTGCGAGTGCATCGTATTGCGCCTTGCTCATGCCAGTCAAACCGCTGAGATTGAATACGCGCGGTACTTCTGCACTGCCGCTGCCATTGCGAAAAGCACTGAGTCGCGCATGTTCATCAAAGATTTCATGCACGTCTTGGTAGTCAAAACCTGAGTAAGCCATTTTTTGGGCGACATCGCACAGTATGCGCCAGTCGGGGCGCGCCGCACCGGGCGCACTGAGAAATGCGCGTTGCCGTGAGATACAGCGCTCGGAATTGGTGACGGTGCCGTCTTTCTCACCCCAGCCCAAGGCTGGCAACAAGACATCGGCCCAGGCATTGGTGTCGGTGTGACTGACAATATCGGAGACCACCACGAGTTCGCATTTAGCCAGCGCCCGTTGTACTTGATCGGCATCGGGCAAGCTGACCACCGGATTAGTGGCGATAATCCAAACTGCCTTGATGCGCCCCTGTTCGATGGCCTGAAACAATTCCACCGCTTTCAAACCGGGCCGCTCGGCGATGCGTGGTGCATTCCAAAAGCTTTGTACCGTCTCACGATGTTGCTCATTATTGAGCTCCATGTGCGCGGCCAGCAAATTCGCCAGCCCGCCGACTTCTCGTCCACCCATGGCATTCGGTTGGCCAGTCAGAGAAAACGGCCCCATGCCGGGCTGGCCGATGCGCGCGCTCAGCAAGTGGCAATTGATGATGCTGTTGACCTTGTCGGTGCCGGAGGAGGATTGATTGACGCCTTGAGAAAACGCCGTGATGACTTTTTTTGTGCCGGCAAACAAGGCATAAAAGGCCTCTATCTGGGCTGGATCGAGCTTGCACTGTTGCGCCACTTCGAGCACGTCGCCGCTGCTCTGTGCCGCTACCTGCAAAGCGTCATGCCCTCCTTGCGTGTGCGCGGCGACAAAAGCCTGATCGGCATAGCCGTTGCGCGACAAATAATCGAGCAAGCCATTGAACAGCCAGACATCGCTGCCCGGTTTGAGCGGCAAATGCAGATCCGCCAAATCGCTGGTAGCAGTGCGACGCGGGTCAATCACCACCAGCTTCATGGCTGGCCGACTTTCTTTAATCTTAGCAATGCGTTGAAATAAAATCGGATGACACCATGCCGTATTCGAGCCAACCAAAACCACCAGATCGGCCAGTTCCAGATCATCATAACAAACTGGCACCAGATCGGCTCCAAAAGCACGCTTATGCCCGGCCACTGCCGACGACATGCACAAACGCGAATTGGTATCGATATTGGCCGTACCAATAAAGCCTTTCATGAGTTTGTTAGCGATGTAATAGTCTTCGGTCAGCAACTGCCCTGAGACATACAAGGCGACCGCGTCGGCCCCATGCTGCGCGATGATATCGGCAAAGCCGCTGGCCACGCGGCTCAGCGCTTGTTCCCAGGAGCTGGTTTGCATCAAGCCGCTGGCAGCATCGCGCATTTGTGGTTGCAGCAATCGACCATCGAGGCTCAAGCTTTCATCGAGCGCCGATCCTTTGACGCACAGGCGGCCGGCATTCGCCGGATGATCCGGGTCACCGGCGATGGCAATACCACCATCGGCACCGACGCTGGCGCGCACGCCGCAGCCAACGCCACAGTAAGGACAAGTGGTGCACACGGTGCCAGTAACAAGGCCAGTTTGGTCGAGATTCATACTTGATTCCTGATCAGGAGACGGGCGCACACAGCGCTTGCCCAAATAATAATTGATTGCGTAAAGCCGAGATGTCGGTGCGGCGTTGAATTAAATCAAAGTACCAAGGACCGTCTTTGACATCGCCGACCAGCACGGCACCTACAATCAAATTCGCTTGCAACACCAAACGCTTGTAGATACCACGGCGCGGATCGCGCATCACCAATTCTTCACTGCCATCGGCACCGATGAAGTCGCCCGCCGAATACAAATCTACCCCGGTCACTTTGAGTTTAGTCGCCGTGGCTTGCTGCACATAGCGGCGATGTCCGGCACCAGCCAGATGGGCCCCGCACACACGCGCTTGCTCCCAGATCGGCGCCACCAAACCGAAGGTTGCGCTGCGGTGTTGGACGCACTCGCCGACGGCATAAATGCGCGGATCATAGGTTTGCAGCGTGTCATCGACCACAATCGCGCGTTCGCAATGCAAGCCGGCTTGTTTCGCCAAAGCTATATTCGGACGCACACCGACTGCCATGACCACCAAATCGGCGGCAATTTCAGTACCATCGGCGAAGCGTACTGCGCTCACCCTTTGCGTGCCGATAATTTCGCTGGTCGTGGCGGCCAATAAAAAATTCATGCCTTTGCGTTCCAAGGCTTGCTTGAGCAATAAGGCGGCCGACTTGTCTAATTGCCGTTCCATCAAGCTGTCGCAGACATGCACGACCGTCACGATCATCCCTTGCCGCAGCAAGCCGTTGGCTGCTTCCAAGCCTAACAAGCCGCCGCCTATCACCACCGCATGGCGATGTGTACGGGCAGCTTGCAACATGGTTTCGACATCTTCGAGATCGCGAAATGCAATCACGCCTGGTAAATCATGGCCGGGGACGGGAATGATGAAGGGGCTGGAACCGGTGGCCAACAACAAGCGATCATAGGCGACCTCGGTGCCGGCACGCGAGCGCACGATGCGGCGCTGACGATCGATGTCCACCACCGGGTCACCGGCATGCAAAGTGATTTCATGTTGCGCATACCATTCGCGCGTATGCAACATGATGTCGGCCACTTGTTTATCACCAGCCAACAAGGGCGACAACAAGATACGGTTATAGTTACCATGCGGCTCGGCACCGAAGACCGTGATGTCGTACAAGTCGGGGGCCAGCTTGTGCAATTCTTCCACCGTACGCATGCCGGCCATACCATTGCCGATCACGACTAAGGACGGTTTGGCGGCCGGCGTACTCATATGCCGACCCAGATTTGACCATCAGTAATACGGGCCGGATAGGCTGAGACCGAATGTTCCGGTGCTTCCAAACACTCTCCGGTTTGCAAATCGAAGTGATGCTTGTAAATCGGCGAGGCCACGACGATGCGCTCGGCCAAATTACCGACCAAGCCGCGCGCCAATACGGCAGCACCGGCATTGGGGTCGTAATTATGAATCGCAAACACGCGCGATTGACCATCGTCGACATGAAACACCGCGACTTGCTCGCCCTCAAGCAGCGCACACACGCCGGTATTGGGTAGGATTTGATCAAGCCGACAAACGGCCAACCAATGATTACTGCGACTATCGTTATGCATCATGATTCCTTCTCTGGATAGGACTGATTCATCATTCGACCAATTCGGCAATCGGGATCACGCCACGTTCTTGCAAGCTAGCCGGGCGAATTTGCCCACGTTCTTGCATAAACACTACGTTCTGATCGGCCTGATCGCTGTTGACAAAATGACGGAAACGCTGGCGCGTGGCAGGATCATTGACGGCTTTTTTCCATTCACACTCATAGGTATCGACCACTTGCTGCATCTGCGCTTCCAACTCGTCGGCCAGCAGCAGTTTGTCTTCTACCACCACCTGTTTGAGGTAGTCGAGACCACCTTCGAGATTGTCGCGCCAGACGCTGGTGCGTTGCAAACGGTCAGCGGTGCGTACGTAAAACATCAAGAAGCGGTCGATGTAACGAACCAGCGTCGTCTTATCGAGATCGGCGGCGAGCAATTCCGCATGGCGTGGCTTCATGCCGCCATTGCCGCAGACGTAAAGATTCCAACCTTTTTCGGTGGCGATAATACCGACATCCTTGCTTTGCGCCTCGGCGCATTCGCGCGTGCAACCCGACACCCCGAATTTGATCTTATGCGGCGAACGCAAGCCTTTGTAACGATTTTCCAGTGCAATCGCCAAGCCCATGCTGTCATCGACGCCATATCGACACCAAGTCGAGCCGACGCAAGACTTCACCGTGCGCAGCGATTTGCCGTAAGCATGACCAGACTCGAAACCGGCAGCGATCAACTCTTCCCAAATCAGTGGCAATTGCTCCAGGCGAGCACCGAACAAATCGACCCGCTGGCCGCCGGTGATCTTGGTGTACAGCGCGTATTTTTTGGCGACCTGCCCGACCGCGATCAAGCCATCGGCCGTCACTTCACCACCAGCCATACGTGGCACAACCGAGTAAGTGCCATCTTTTTGAATATTGCCCAAGAAATAGTCATTACTGTCTTGCAAGCTGGCATGCTCTTTCTTCAGCACGAATTCATTCCAGCACGAGGCCAAAATATTGGCGGCCAAAGGCTTGCAAATATCGCAGCCCAAGCCCTTACCATGCTGTGCCAATAAAGTAGAAAAGTCTTTGATCTGACCAACCCGGACAAAATGGTAGAGTTCTTGGCGCGAGCAAGCGAAATGCTCACAGATATGGTTATTCACCGCCAGGCCTTGCTTCTTCATTTCCGCCTTCATGATCTGCGTCACTAAGGGCACACAACCACCGCAAGCGGTACCGGCCTTGGTGCAGCTTTTCAAACTGGCGATATTGGTCGCGCCATTGCCGACGGCGGCACACAGCGCCCCTTTATTGACGTTATTGCAGGAGCAAATTTGCGCCGTATCGGGCAAAGCCTCGACCCCGAAGGCGGGCTTGGCGCTGCCATCGGCCTGCGGCAATATCAAAAATTCCGGTGCGGCCGGCAACTCGATGCGATTCAACATCATCTGCAACAAATTGCCATATTCCGTGGCATCGCCGACCATGACCGCACCGAGCAAATACTTGCCACATTCCGAGACCACGATCTTTTTATAAACTTGCTTACGCTCATCGGTAAATTGGTAGGCCCGGCTACCGAGCACGCTGCCATGCGGGTCGCCAAGACTGGCCACATCGACCCCCATCAACTTGAGCTTGGTGCTCATGTCGGCCCCGTTAAACTCCGGCAACGCGGCGACCTCAGCAACGGCCTCAACGGCGGTACTGTCACTGACTATCTGAGCTGCGGCCACGCGCGCCATTTCATACCCGGGCGCGACCAAACCGTAAATTTTTCCATCCCACAAAGCACACTCACCGATGGCGTAGACCGCTGGATCGGAAGTACGGCAACGATTATCGATGACAATGCCACCGCGTGGACCCACTGCCAAGCCGTTGTCGCGCGCCAACTCATCGCGTGGACGAATGCCGGCCGAGAACACGATCATATCGGTTTCGAGGTGACTGCCATCTTCGAAACGCATGCGGTGCGTCGCGCTGTTACCATCGACGATTTCCAAGGTGTTTTTCTGCGTGTGCGCCGTCACCCCGAGGGCTTCGATTTTTTGCCGTAAAACTCGGCCGCCGCTCTCATCCATCTGCACCGCCATCAAGCGTGGAGCGAACTCGACCACATGTGTTTCCAGCCCCATGTCGCGCAATGCTTTGGCGCACTCAAGACCGAGCAAACCACCGCCGATGACCACCCCGGTGCGCGAACGCGAGCCACATTCCTGCATCGCTTCTAAATCTTCAATGGTGCGATAAACGAAGCAATCGCGCCGTTGATTACCAGCCAAAGTAGGAACGAAAGGATAGGAACCGGTCGCCATCACCAACTTATCATACGACAAGGTTTGACTTACGCCATGCACAGTAAAACTGACTGTCTTAGCCACCGTATCGATCGATTGCGCCTTGGCATTGAGTTTGAGCGCGATGCCGCTGCGCTCAAAAAAATCGGGCGCGACCAACGATAAGTCCTCGGCCGTTTTACCGGAGAAAAATTCCGACAAATGCACCCTATCGTAAGCACCACGTGGTTCTTCACATAAGACCGTGACGTCCAAATTGCTCGCGCCGTATTCGCTCAAACTTTCTAAAAACTTGTGGCCAACCATGCCATGACCGATGACGATGATTTTCATACATTTCTCCTTAAGCAGTACGGTTCGTGGCCGCCAGCACTTGCTCAGCGCTATCAGCACTGACCGCAAAGCGTACTGCGATGGCGCATACGGCGGAGATCGTCACTAAAATGCCAAGCATGCTCAGGGTCTGTTGCACATCGCCCAAACCTTTCATCAAAAACCCTGCCAACACGGCACCGACATTGCCACCGGCACCGATGATCCCGGCCACCCCACCAAGGGCCTGACGATCGATGAAGGGCACCAAAGCGTAAGTCGCACCACAAGCCATATGGGTAAATAAACCGAAACTGAGCATAGCAATAATGGCCAGCGTCACACTGTCAGCATGGGCAAACCACAGCAAACCCAAGCCTTCGCCGAGCATCATGACAAACAGCAAAACCGCGCGGGCATTGAGCCCACTGCGTGCCGCGACACGATCCGATAAGTAACCACCGAGAGCACGCGCAAATAAGGCCAATAAACCGAAACTGGCGGCGGCTAAACCGGCAGTTTTCAAGGACAAACCGAAGTGCTCAACGTAGTAAATGGCGGCGATATTGTGAATGAAAATTTCCACGCCAAAACAAGCACCGTAAGTCACAAACAATAACCAGACCCGATGATTGCTGCTGGCAGCGCGAAAACTGGCCCAGCCGCCTTTTTTACCTGCTTCGACCACGATACCTTGCGCCCGCAACTCAGCATAATTACCTTCAGGGCAATCTTGCGTGTAACGCCAGTAGACCAGCGCCATCACCAGCATCACCACGCCTGGCACCACCAAAGCGATGCGCCAGCCCAGGCTTTCGCTGACGCCAAGCATCAACAAGGCCGTCAACAACAAGGGCATCAAGGCTTGCGCCGCACCACCGCCAGTGTTACCCCAACCGGCCGCAGCCGCATTGGCAGTACCGACCACATTCGGAGCAAACATCACCGAAGTGTGATATTGCGTGATAACAAAACTGGCACCGACAGCACCGATGCACAAACGAAAGAACAAAAAGCTTTCATAACTTTGCGACATCGCCACGCCCAATACCGGAATGGCACCGAGCAACAGCAAACCGGTATAGGTTTTACGTGGTCCGAAGCGGTCGCACATCGGGCCGACGATCAAGCGAACCAAAATTGTCACGGCAACGGCGGCGATATTGATATTGGCAATCTGGGCTAGCGTCAAATGGAATTCTGCCTTGATCACCGGCATTAACGGTGCGCAGGCAAACCAAGCGAAGAAACAGGCGAAAAACGCCATCCAGGTCAGGTGAAAGGCACGCATTTGTGGTGTTGAAAAATTCCACAAATCGATGCGGCTTGCTTTATTGGTCGTGATCATTGCTTACCCCATAAAAAAACAAAAAGGCGCCCACCCAAGCAGACACCGTGTCTGATTGTGTGGACGCCGTTGTCCGAGCAAACCCATCGTTAGATCTGCGTAAAATTTTTTACTGAATCGTCATTGATTCGGTACTTTTACCTAAGCACAGAGCGTGCCAGACTAAAAAGCAGCTGCTCCCGCCTTGCTGCAGCGTTTACTGCGCTGCCATTTGCCATGCGGATGCGGCAGGTGCGACATAACAGTGCGTGGCAGGCGGTTTTTTGGTGCACCGCACTACAAACCACATATGATCCACGTCTGAAAAAAATTCATTGAAAATCTGACTGGGGTTTGAAACCCCGGCCTTCAGAGGCTGTCGCAAAAGCCTGATGGACGCTTTTCTTACACCTGAAACACCGTATACCTCGTCATTCCCGCGTGCTTTTGGCGGGAACCTAGTGTCGTTTTTTACACTGAAAATTCCACAACTTCTGGCATTTTCAGTTAACCACGAACGCCGCTGGATTCCTGCCAAAAGCGCGCAGGAACGACGTTACGGGCGGCTGGGGTAATGATGCAGACTGAAAACCCTTTTGCGACAGCCTCTTCAGGCCGGTGAGCGACGCAGGAGCGACCCGATGGGAGGGAATGCAAACCCCTTCCAGAGTCGTTCCATCATCGCTTACGACGATCCGTTAAGTTGTTCGACATTTATCAGCAATTTCCAGGCGTGCGTGCGCAGTTAAAAAAATCGTTTGGCAATAGCGAGCGACTCTATACGCTGGCTTGGCTGCCCAATTAAATCAGCGAGACGGCGCAAAAAAAATGCCGCTCAGGGCAAACTGAGCGGCAGGATTGACGAGTTATATCACGTCGTAACAGTGTTTAAAAACGACCGAAACTATCCTCATTCATCACCTTGGTCCAGGCACTGACAAAATCACGCACGAATTTTTCTTTCGCATCGTCGGCCGCATACACTTCCACAACAGCACGTAACTCAGGATTGGAAGCAAAAATCAAATCGACCGAGCTTGCAGTCCATTTGACTTTTTTGCTGTTGAGATCATACCCTTCATACACATCGGCCATCCCGGCCGCGGGCACCCATTTCGTTGACATATCGAGCAGGTTGACGAAAAAATCGTTCGTCAACATCCCCGCGCGCGTAGTCAGCACACCGGTTTTCGCACCGTTGGTATTGGCATCGAGGGCACGTAAGCCACCGACCAACACCGTCATTTCCGGCACCGATAAGTTCAGCGTGCTGGCCTTGTCGATCAACATGGCCACCGGCGACTTGGTATTTTCCTGACTGTAATAGTTGCGAAAACCATCGGCAGTCGGTTTTAAAGCCGCAAAGGAAGTGAGATCGGTTTGACTCTGATCGGCATCGACGCGGCCCTGACGAAACGGCACTTGCACCTGCGTACCAGCCGCCTTGGCAGATTGCTCAATAGCCACTGTCCCGCCGAGCACGATCATATCGGCCAAAGAAATTTTCTTGCCGCTCTTGCTTTGGTCTTTATCAAATTGGTTTTTAATGCTTTCCAATTGCGTGATCACTGCGGCCAAGGCGGTGGGGTCATTGACTTGCCATTCGCGCTGAGGCAACAGTCGTACGCGCGCCCCATCGGCACCACCGCGCCGATCAGTTGCACGGAAGCTAGCGGCCGATGCCCAAGCCGCTTTGATCAAGTCTTTGGTCGGAATACCTGCCTGTAAGATACGGGCTTTCAAATTCTGGATATCGTTGGCATCGGCCAATTGGTAGTCGCGCTCAGGCAGTGGATCTTGCCAAATCAAATCGCCAGCCGGCACATCCGCGCCCAAATAGCGCACCTTCGGCCCCATATCCCGGTGAGTTAACTTAAACCATGCCTTGGCAAACGCCAACTCATAGGCTTTCGGGTTGTCCATGAAGTTTTTTGAAATAGCGTGATACGCAGGATCGAGTTTCAACGCCAGATCGGTGGTAAACATCATCGGCGCATGCTTGATGCCAGGATCATGTGCATCGGGAACCGTATTCGCACCCAGCCCGTTTTTCGGCTTCCACTGTATCGCGCCAGCCGGACTGGTGGTCTTCTCCCAATCGAAAGCATAAAGCAAAGCAAAATATTCATGCGTCCATTTGGTCGGATTCGTGGTCCATGCCCCTTCCAAACCGCTCGATACCGTGTCTACCCCTTTGCCGGTGCCACAGACATTGTTCCAACCCAAGCCCTGCTCTTGCAGCGTGGCCTCGCTCGGTGGTGCTTTCACGCAGGTTTCTGGCTTGTGTTTACCGTGTGCTTTCCCAAAAGTATGACCACCGGCGATCAGCGCGACCGTCTCTTCATCATTCATGCCCATGCGGGCGAAAGTTTCGCGGATCTCTTTGGCTGCCAGCAATGGGTCGGGATTGCCATTCGGGCCTTCCGGATTGACGTAAATCAAACCCATCTGCGTTGCCGCATAAGGTTTTTTCAAAGTGCCGCTCTGGTCATGCCGTTCATCGGCCAGCGCTTTCTTTTCCGGTCCCCAATCCATCTTCACCGGCTCCCAATCATCTTCTCTACCGCCACCGAAGCCATAGGTTTTGAATCCCATTTGTTCCAGAGAGACATTGCCGGCCAACACCATCAAATCGCCCCAAGACAGCGCACGGCCGTATTTCTTTTTGACTGGCCACAGCAAACGTCGCGCCTTATCCAAGTTCACATTATCGGCCCAGCTGTTCAGCGGATCAAAGCGCTGTTGCCCGCCAGATGCTCCGCCTCGGCCATCGAACAGGCGATACACGCCGGCACTATGCCATGCCATCCGGATGAAGAATGGCCCGTAAGTTCCATAGTCAGCTGGCCACCATGGCTGGGACGTCGTCAGTACCTTGGCGATATCCTGTTTCACGCTCTGCAGATTGAGCTGCTTGAACTCTTTCGCATACGAAAATTCAGCGCCATAGGGATTGGACTCCACGGCCTGTTGTCGCAAGATGCTCAGATCCAAGGCGGCCACAGGCGCTGCAGAATTGCTGCCAGCTCCAGCTTGTTCCATGGCCGAAACACTCAAACTACAGAGGGCGATGGCAATCAAAACCGCCAGCTTTCTTTTTCCAAATAAAAATATTCTCATACCAGGTATTTTCCTTTAGTGCCTCAATATTATGCAATCACCAAAGCGAAGCGCAGTAATGTTGAGCCGACATACAATGCCGGCTCAGCATATCGATGCCGCGCATTTGATGATTGTGGTCAATTGCGATGTGAAACGACTACACTTCGCCACCCAAAAAATGGCAAAAAGGGCGAGTCGCAGTGCCGCGCCCTCGGCCGATTCGACATCGTTGCACTGCCGTTGTTCCCTCATGGCATGATTGAAATCCGGCTACTTCGCAAAGCAAGCGCGCGGAATGATGAGTGCATGCAATTAACTTGAATTGATGCAATAAAAATGACGTCGACATGGGCGGCGACACGTTTGATGGCACCGCCATATAAAAAATACTACTGCCTATGTGTGGAAGCGCACAGTGTCGATCATCAAAATAGAAAATACTTGGTGCATTCGTGACCCGAACTCTCTATTAGAAAGTACATCATGCATTATCCTATCAGCAACGGTCCTTCAACTACCAAGCGTACTGTCATGTTTCTTTGTCAAAAACAAGAGGCGACCACGATGACGCCATCGACGACGATAGCAGTCAATCAAGCGCTCGCTGCCGTGCCTGACAGCGCAATCTCAGTTGATTTGGCTACCCCGCGCGCCACTACGAGCTTAAGCGACCCCATGCCACAGAATTTACTCAACAGATCAAGGAGATCCGGTCATGAAACAACGTGAAGAATATATTTTAAAAATGCAAAAACAGCTCACTGCACTCAACACCATGCTGAGCCAGTTTGAACACCAAGCCGAAGAAAAAACCACGGCAGCACACGCAAAATATCTGAAAGAAAAACACCACCTTGAGGAGCAATCAAAGAACATTCAGAAAAATTTGGCCGAGATGCGGGATGCAACGGAAGAGAGCTGGAAAAAAATGCTTTCCAGCACGGAGAAGCTACATCTTGCATTAGTCAATTCATTGCAATACTTCAAAGCTCAGCTCAAAGCGCAACGCCCACCAGACGATCAATCGCACTGATTTCTCTACGTGCGATAACGCACCGACACGCTAAGTCCCGCTGGCTACACTGAAGGCTTACCTGAGTGCCGGTTTGCCACAACAAGGATCAAGCTTTGCACTCTTCCTGAAAAAGAAAGAGGCACTTCCTTGATCAAAGTAAAAAAATATTTGTCCTATGGTTTTCGCAAGCTCGGCAACAAGTGCCAGAGCCTGCGCGTCGATTGGCGTTCGCAGCGGCCGAGCACTCTAGAGGAAACGCCGCTGCGAGCAGAATTATTCAGCGCCTCACAAATGGAGCAGCATGGCCGCATTCTGGCCAACAGCCATCAACTCAGCGCCGACAGCGGTGCCGATCACTTATTGTCACGCTTATCCGACAATGAAACCATCATCGTCAATACCTGCAAGCTGCTGACCGAAACGATACAATCAGGGAATCAGGTCACACCGGCGGCGGCATGGTTGCTCGATAATTTCTATCTGATTGAAGATCAGATACGCACGGCCAAACGCCACCTGCCACAACACTACAGCAGGGAATTACCGCGCCTGCTGCGCGACGGCAGCATAGCCCGCCCCAGAGTCTACGATATTGCACTCGAAACGGTGGCACATGGAGATGGTCGGGTCGATCCGGAAAATCTGCGTCGTTTTACCTGTGCTTACCAATCGATTACGACGCTCACCTTAGGTGAGTTGTGGGCGATTCCAATTATGTTGCGGCTCGCCCTGATTGAAAATTTACGCCGCGTGGCAACTCGACTCACCACCGCGCACAAACATCGCGAGCTTGCCATCAGCTGGGCCGATGCGATGATTTTGAGCGCCGAAGAAGATCCGAGCAACCTGATCTTATTAGTGGCAGACATGTCGCGTTCCAACCCTCCATTGGACAGCTCATTCGTCGCCGAACTGGTACGCCGCCTGCAGGGGCAGGCGCCGACCTTGACTTTACCCTTGAACTGGCTCTCGCAAAGATTGGCAGAACAAGTCCAGACGATAGACAACTTCATTCAACAAGAATCGAAAAATCAGGCTGCCGATCAATTATCGATCAGCAATAGCATAGGGAGTCTGCGCTTCTTGTCGACCATGGACTGGCGCGAATTCGTCGAAAGTATGAGTGCGGTCGAAAGTATCCTGCGGCAAGACCCGGCGCAAGTATATAAGCATATGGATTTCGCCACGCGCGACAGATATCGCCACGTGATCGAAAAAATTGCCAAGAACAGCCGCTTTGCCGAAACCGATGTGGCCAACAACGCGATTCAACTTGCCTTCAATGCCGTAGCGCAAAATGGTGAGCAGCACCGTCAGGCGCATCTCGGCTACTTTCTGATCGACGCTGGAGTAGCGCAACTGGAACAAACGCTTGAAGCCCGCGTATCGATGAGGAAAAAAATCTGTCGTTACATCAAGCAGCAAGCATTTCCCTTGTACATAGGCACCATCGCTCTACTCACTCTGAGTGCCGCGACCTTGATACTGCGTAGTGCACTCGATGGGCCATCCCACCTCATGCTACTGATTGTGCTGGCCAGTTGTACCTTGTTGATGTGCAGTCAGTTCGCCTTGGAATTAGTCAATTGGCTGGTCACACTGATGGCTAGCCCGCAAGCTTTGCCGCGCATGGATTTTTCTCAGGGCATACCGGCAGAATCCAGCAGCTTGGTTGTGGTCGCCACCATTTTGACGAGCAAGGATAATATCGATCAACTGAGCGATGCCATGGAAGTACGTTTCTTGGCAAATCGCGACGAGCATCTGCGCTTTTGTCTGCTGAGCGACTTCGCTGATGCCGATCAAGAAGTGCTGAGTACAGATGAAGACTTGCAACAACACGCCAAACGCAACATCGACAACTTGAACCGGAAATACCCGCGCGCTGACGGTAGCTTTTTTATACTACTGCATCGTGCCCGCCTCTGGAATCCGAGCGAAAACAGGTGGATGTCGTTTGAACGAAAACGCGGAAAATTAAACGCCCTGAACAATTTTCTACGCGATGTCGCGCCTTGCGCATTTTCTTTTATCGCCGGCGATACCAGTGGGCTTGGGCTAACAAAATATGTCATTACGCTCGATACCGATACCGAATTGCCGCGCGAAGCGGCATCGATCTTCATCGCGACGATGACGCATATCTTGAACCGGCCGCAATTCGACGCACAACGCCTGCTGGTCACCGAAGGCTACGGGATATTGCAGCCGCGCATAGCCGTCGGCGTACCCTCGTCTGCCGCATCGCACTATGAATTATTGTACGGTGGGGAGGTCGGCATGGATCCCTACACACGCAGCGTCTCCGACGTGTATCAAGATATCTTTGCCGAAGGTTCTTTTATCGGCAAAGGCATTTACGACATCGACGCCTTCGAAGGCGCATTACATGCCAGAATGCCGGAAAACCGGATCTTAAGCCATGATCTGCTGGAAGGTTGTTATGCGCGCGCGGGTTTGCTCAGCGATGCCACGCTCAGCGAGCCCTACCCAAGCAGCTACCTGAGCGATATGCGCCGACGTCAACGCTGGGTGCGTGGCGACTGGCAACTCGCCTCTTGGTTACTCCCCCAAGTTCCCGGCACGACCGACGCCACAACAGGAAAAACCAGCCGTTGCACCAACCCCCTGTCAGCACTATCACGCTGGAAACTATTCGATAACCTGCGCCGCAGCCTGGTGCCGCTTGCCTATCTCGTGTTCTTGGCGAGCAGTTGGCTGAGCCTTGCTCTGGCACCACAGGCGTGGCGTTGGACTGCGGCGGCAGTGGCCTTACTCTTGCTGCCACCGCTGCTGGCACTGGCCCTGCAGTTACTCAGCAAACCGAAAGATTTACAACTCAAGCAGCATATCCGCTCTGTATTCGGCAGCGCGAAGCTGCAACTGAGCCATGTTTTTCTGCACCTATGCTTTTTGCCCTATGAAGCATGGGTGTATGGCGATGCCATCATCCGTACGCACTGGCGCCTCGCGCTATCGCATCGTCGCCTGCTCGAATGGAATCCTTCGAGCATAGAAAACGCAAGGACCCGCCACAGCTTTATCTTTACCTTGCGGCGCATGTGGATCGCCCCGTTGTTCGCCGCCATGCTGTTGATATATATGGCGCAATTTTCGGCAAGCAGCATGACGCCCTCGTTCGCGCTCTTACTCTGCTGGTTCGCTTCGCCATGGATTGCCTACCTGATCAGCTTACCGAGAGTGCGTCAAGTCAAAGAGCTGTCATTAGACCAAACGCTGTTTTTGAACCGACTTTCGCGCAAAACTTGGTTATTTTTTGAAACCCATGTTGGCCCGGAAGATCACTGGCTGCCACCCGATAATGTGCAACAGCATCCGGTCTCGGTCATCGCCCATCGCACCTCGCCAACCAATATCGGTTTATCGCTGTCAGCGAACTTAATCGCCTACGATTTCGCCTACATCACTACCGGACAATTGCTTAGCCGCACAGGCGACACCTTCTCCAGCCTGGAAAAAATGGAGCGTTATCAGGGGCATTATTTTAATTGGTACGATACACGCACGCTCGCCCCGCTCCAACCCAGATATATATCGACGGTCGACAGCGGAAATTTTAGTGCGCATTTAATGACGTTGAAATCCGGCTTATTGGAGCTGATCGATCGCCCCATCCTGCCGGCGCGTTTATTTGAAGGCTTGCGCATCACTTACCTGACCTGGAAAGAACTTGAACCGGAACCGGCACCGGCCAGTTTGCGCCATATCGGTGACGAGATCAATCAGCTTTACCGCCTGCCACCTGGCAGCGTCAGCAGCAGTTATCAGGGCATCAGCTACCTCAGCTATGTGATTGGACAATTTCAGGCAGAGCACGAAAGTAGCGCCGACTCGCCCAGTAAGATCTGGATTGATGCCCTGTCAGGGCAGTGCCGTGCGCACTTAGCCGAGATCGAACAGATGATGCCGTGGATACGCGCATCGGCAGATCAGGCGTGGTTGGAACAGTTTCCACAGTTGGCCGCAATCCCTACGCTGCGCCAACTCGCCGAGCTCAAGCAGGAAGAGTTTCCCGATGGCGAGGTGGGAGTACTGTTGCGAGCGAGCATAGATCATGCCACGCAAAGAATCACTGATATCAACAGCTTGGCCAAACAAGCGATTGACTTCAGCTTGGCTCAATACAACTTTCTCTACGACCAGACCACCCATCTCTTATCAATCGGCTACAACCTCGACGAACGTCGTTGCGATGCTGGCAGCTATGACCTGTTGGCGTCAGAAGCAAGGCTTGCCGCATTTGTCGGCATCGCGCAAGGGCAACTCCCGCAGGAAAGCTGGTTTGCGTTGGGACGTCAACTGACCATCGCCGGCGGCGAACCGATCTTGCTGTCCTGGAGCGGTTCGATGTTTGAATACCTGATGCCCTTGCTGATCATGCCCAGTTTTCCCCACACCTTGTTGGAGCAAACCTATCATTCAACGGTACAAAGACAAATTCAATACGGTCAACAACGCGGCGTGCCTTGGGGCATATCCGAATCAGGCTATAACGCCTTCGACACCAATCTGAACTATCAGTACCGCGCCTTCGGCGTACCGGGGCTCGGCTACAAGCGCGGTTTGGGAGACGACCTGGTAATTGCACCGTATGCCTCGATGATGGCCTTGATGGTTACGCCCGAAGCAGCATGCGATAACTTGCAAAGACTGTCCGAACTGGGCTTTGAAGGGCAATTCGGTTTCTTTGAAGCCATTGACTATACGCCGGTTCGTTTGCCACGCGGGCAAACGCACGTACTGATCCGTTCCTTCATGGTCCATCATCAAGGTATGGGATTGCTGGCGCTCGCCTACCTACTATTAGACAAACCACTGCAAAAACGTTTTGAGGCCGATGCCTTATTCAAAGCCGCCACCCCTCTGTTATATGAACGTGTGCCACAAATCAGCGCCAACTACGCCAACACAAGCGAGCTGGCCGATATACGCAGCAGTACGAAGGAGCAGGAGACACCGCTGCGTATTCTGTCGCTGTCGAACTCGAAAACACCGGAAGTTCAGTTGCTCTCGAATGGCCGTTACCACCTGATGGTAAGCAGTTCCGGCGGTAGCTATAGCCGTTGGAATGAGCTCGCCTTGACGCGTTGGAATGAGGATGGCACGCGCGACAACTGGGGCAGTTTTTGCTACGTCCGAGACTGTGAAACGGGCAGTTTCTGGTCAACGGCCTTACAACCTTCACTGGTCACGACGCCTGACTATACAGCGGTATTTTCTGAGGGCCGGGCCGAATTCCGCCGGCGCGACAAACAACTCGATTTACACACGGAAATCGTGGTGTCACCGGAAGACGATATCGAATTGCGCCGTACTCACATCGTCAACCGCTCGGGCCGACCACGCACGATAGAATTAACCAGTTACGCCGAAGTTGCACTGGCACCGCCTTCCGCCGACAGCATGCACCCGGCCTTCAGTAAATTGTTTGTACAAACGGAAATTCTGCCCGATCACAGCGCCATTTTATGCGTACGCCGGGCGCGCTCGGTGGATGAAAAAGTGCCGACCATGTTCCATTTGATGGCGCTGCACGGCGCCGACGCCGATGAGGTGTCATATGAAACCGACCGCATGCAATTTATTGGCCGCGGCAATACCTGCGTCTCCCCCGAGGCGATGCATCATCCCGGTGCCTTGTCGAACAGCGCGGGCTCGGTGCTCGACCCTATCGTCGCCATCCGCTATCGGATTTCCTTGGCACCAGAGCAGAGCGTCACCCTCGATCTGGTCACCGGGATCGCGGACACACGCGAACAATGCCTGACCCTGATTGAAAAATATCGCGATCAGCATCTGGCTGACCGCGTGATTGAACTTTCTTCGACACATAGCCAGGTTGTCTTGCGGCAATTAAATATCAGCGAAAAAGATGCGCAATTGTATGCACGCCTGGCCAATTCGCTGATTTACGTCAATCCGTTGATGCGTGCAACCCAGGATATTTTAATGCAAAATTATCGTGGTCAATCTGCACTGTGGAGCTACGCCATCTCCGGTGACTTACCTATCGTCCTGCTACAAATCAGCGATCAAGAGCATATTGAGCTGGCCCGCCAGTTAATACAAGCGCATGCCTATTGGCAATCGCGCGGCGTGGCCGTCGACTTGGTGATTTGGAATGAAGACCACGCCAGCTACCGACAAATCTTGCAAGACCAAATTGTCGGTTTAATCTCCTCCGTGATCGGTTCACATGCGCTGGAAAAACCGGGTGGCATCTATGTGCGCGCCGCCGAGCAAATTTCTCATGAAGACAGAATTCTGTTTCAATCGGTTGCCCGCATCATCCTCAACGATCAGCGCGGTAGTCTGGTTGATCAATTGAACCGGCGCGACCTCGGCGACCTCCGTCTGAAAGAGTTCATTCCGCTCAAAAAACGACACAGCTATTATTCCAAAGCGGGCGCATTACCGAGCTTGGCCGCTGCATCACGTCAATTTGATAATGGTACCGGCGGTTTTTCTACCGATGGCAGAGAATACCTGATTACCACGAATGCCAAACAGCGCACCCCGGCACCATGGGTAAATGTGCTGGCCAACCCTGTCTTCGGCAGCGTCGTCTCGGAAAGCGGTCAAGCCTATACCTGGTCGGAAAATGCGCATGAATTCCGGCTCTCGCCGTGGCATAACGATCCGGTCAGCGACAGCAGCGGCGAAGCCTTTTACATCCGCGATGAAGAAACCGGGCAATATTGGTCACCGACTGCCCTACCCTGCAGCGGCAAAGGCGACTACCACACCCGCCATGGTTTCGGTTACAGCATATTCAGTCATACCGAAGACGGCATCGCTTCTGAACTCAGCGTATTCGTCGATCAAACCGCCCCGATCAAATATGCGGTACTGCACATTGCCAATCGCTCCGACCAGCACAGAAGCTTGTCCGTCACCGGCTATGTCGAGTGGGTGCTCGGTGATTTGCGTAGCAAATCAGCCATGCACATCGTCACTGAAATCGCCGTGGATGGCAATGGCATTTGCGCCCGCAATCCCTACAATACCGACTTTACCGGCCGCACCGCCTTCTTTTGCGTTGATCAAACGTCCTGTACCGTCACTGCCGATCGTAACGAATTTATCGGCCGCAACGGTACATTGCAAGAGCCTGCAGCCATGAACAGAAGCCACCTGTCGGGCAAATTGGGGGCCGGCCTCGACCCCTGTGCCGCGCTACAAGTTGGCTTCAAACTGAAACCCGAACAAGAACGTACCTTGGTTTTTATCCTCGGCGTGGCCGAGCAGAAATCAAGCAGCGCGAAAGAGTTGATTTTGCGCCATAGAAACGCCACAGCCGCACAAACTGCGTGGCGCGACACCGAACACTATTGGCGCACGACGCTGGGCACCGTTCAGGTCAACACGCCTGACTCTGGATTGAATATTTTAGCCAACGGTTGGTTACTGTACCAAACCATTGCTTGCCGCTTGTGGGCACGCAGCGGCTATTATCAATCGGGCGGCGCATTTGGCTTTCGCGATCAGTTACAAGATACGATGGCATTAGCGCACACCGGACATGAGATGGCCAAACAACAGATCTTGCGCTGCGCGGCACACCAATTTATTGAAGGCGACGTTCAACATTGGTGGCATCCACCGACCGAAAGAGGCGTGCGTACCCATTGCTCGGATGATTATTTATGGTTACCACTGGCGGTCGCACGTTATGTCAGCAATACCGGTGACATCGACATCCTGCAAACCATCATTCCGTATATCGAAGGGCGCGAGGTCAACCCGGCCGAAGATTCCTACTACGATCTGCCGCATCGTTCGGCTCGATCTGGCACCCTGTACGAGCATTGTATGCAAGCGATCGAACACGGCCTGCGCTTCGGCCAACACGGCCTGCCCCTGATGGGCTCGTGCGACTGGAACGATGGCATGGACCAAGTCGGCCACCTTGGCCAAGGCGAAAGCGTTTGGCTGGCTTTCTTTTTATACGAGGTGTTAATCAAATTCTCAGAACTGGCGCTAGCTAGCGACGATATCAGCTACGCCACGCATTGCCGCGAACAAGCGCAACTGATTGGGCAACATATCGATACCGCAGCGTGGGATGGTGCCTGGTATCGCCGCGCCTACTTCGACGATGGCAGCCCCTTGGGATCGGCGCTCAACAGCGAATGCCAGATCGATTCGATCTCGCAAAGCTGGGCCATCCTGTCCGGTGCCGGCGATCGTCAGCATGCGCTTAAGGGTATGGAATCGCTGCATCAACGACTGGTCAAACCATCGACTGGCATCATTCAGTTGCTCGACCCGCCGTTTGATCAAGCAGAAAATAATCCCGGCTACATTCGCGGCTACGTTCCCGGCGTCAGAGAAAACGGCGGGCAATACACCCATGCGGCAATCTGGGCAGCCATGGCTTTTGCCAAGATGGGGAACGCCCGTCATGCCTGGGAAGCGTTCGACATCATCAATCCTATTAATCACAGCAATACCAGTGAAAAAATCTCGCGCTACAAAGTAGAACCCTATGTCATTGCTGCCGACGTGTATGCCGTCGCCCCGCACGTCGGCCGCGGCGGCTGGACTTGGTACACCGGTTCTGCCGGCTGGATGTACCGACTGATCACGGAGTCTTTGCTGGGCCTGCAGCGTCATGGCCAGCAACTCAGCATTACCCCCTGCCTGCCGGCCGAGTGGGACTCGTATCAGTTACAATATCGCTATTTGGAGACAGACTATCTGATTGACATCCACACCCTGAACTCGCCTGACAGCAAACCGAGCTTGTATATCGACGGTGTGTTGTCGGAGAATTTATTCATCGAGTTACAGAATGACCGACAACGACATCAGGTACAGCTCAATATCAACAGGCCCTAGGGAAGCGCGCCAAGCAGTAAAAAGGCCGCTGTGTTCGCCAGCGCACAGAACAGATTTGTGCGATACCTCAAGATAGCTTGTGCGCCGACAAACCGCTTCGGCATACCGCAAAATTCACCCATCATCAACTATTCAAGGAGTACTGCAATGAACAACAATCTGCGCCGCATCTATAAGTCGGCAAGCCTGATATTTTTCAGCATTTTTCTCGCCGGCGTCATGCAGCAGGCCAGTGCAGCAACGGGTGTCGATCTCGATCGCGAAGCGAAAGAATCGCTGCAGCTTCTATATAAAAGCAACCCCACTGCCGAGACCTTGTCTAAGAAGGCCCGTGCCATTTTAGTTTTCCCTAAAATCATCAAGGCCGGACTGGTTCTTGGTGGCAGCTATGGTGAAGGCGTGCTGATCAAATCCGGGCATGCCAACGAATACTTCAATGCGACCTCCGCCTCTTGGGGATGGCAGGCCGGGGCACAATCATACGGCTACGTGGTATTTTTGATGAGTGAAAAAGTCGAACAGAGCTTACGCGCTACCCACGGCTGGGAAGTGGGCGTCGGGCCGAGCATGGTATTAATGAATGAAGGTGTGGCAAAGAATCTGTCTACCTCCAGCTTACAAGACGATTCCTATGCATACATTTTCGATCAATCGGGTTTGATGGCCAGCATCAGCATCGAGGGAACCAAGATCACGCCTATCAAACGCTGATCTAGCACGGAGTTGGCGGCGCTAGGTTAGCGCCATCAAATAGCCAGCAAGCGCTACGGCACTTGCTGGCTATTTTGCGTTCTGTGGCGCAAGCACAACTTAATGCCACTCGCGTCGTCTACTTTCTAACGCGGGCCGGCGGCACGCTACCGAGCAGATGATCCCATAGCGCACTACTGACGCCATAACAGCGTTCGGAGTAGGCACCGTGGTGCAGTGCATGCCAACGTTTTCTAGTTCGTAGCCAACGGCTGCTGCCATGCCAATGATGGGTCGCATGGTGGGTCACGATATATACAAAATAAGCAATCACACCACCCAGCGTCAGTGCAAGCGCTTGGAAAAACGGCAAAAACATGAGTGCCGGACAAAACACCAACAAGTAAATCAATAAGGCACTGACGACGGTCGGTGTTCCTATACGCGCTTGTGGTCGGGCATGGTGTTGCTTGTGCCAATCGCTGAAGGGCGCGACACCATGCAAAATATAACGATGAATGCCATATTCAATCGCACTCGCTGCGAGCAAACCAAGCACCAGCAAGAGCAATGCAGTTAGCCTTGCTGTCGCCGGACAAGCCAGCCATAAAAGAAGCAGCAGTGCCGGGATACTGGCAGCGTAAAAAACAAAGTCGGCAATCAGCGCCCGTCTGCTGTGTTCAAAGTTCAAGATAGACATAGTTGCCTCAAATAAAAATGATGCCCAGACCGATTACTCGGTCAAAGGCATCTGGCCAAACATTACATTTTATTAAATTTTTCTTTCGCAGCAGAGATGCACATATCTTTAGCGGCATCAACGAGCGCATCGCATTTTTCTATCGCAGCTTGATAACGGGCATCCGCCTTGCCGCTCTTGGCTTGGGGCTGCCCCGCGCTCACTTTGGTATTGGCGCTGGCGTTGCCAATCGCTATAATTTTGTCGGCATTGGCCTTTTCAATACACGTATCTTGATCACTCCCGGCTGGGCTGGCACAAAGCAGTTTCGCCACTTCATAGTCGGCCAGGGCAATTTCCTTGGCAGCGCTGGTGCGGGTAGCGGGCGTATTTGTCAACTCAGCCTTGGCATTGGCTTTGCTCTGTATCGCCGACGCTTTCGCCTCAGCAATACAGACATCTTTGGAATTATCAGTCATTGCACTACACTTAGCGCTGGCCGTTTTATAATCGTTTTCGGCAGATTCGTTGGCCGCTTTGTAAGTCGCCGACGCTGCGCTGCTCGCTGCCAATACGGCGGCAGACCATGTCATCGAACACATCAATACCATAGCAAATAATTTTTTCATTTTTCTTCCCGTGAGAGTGAGGTCAGGCTGGATAAACACGCCCAGCAGATCACCGGATCATTCCGATAAACCATATTGCACTATGCAAAACAAACATTTCTGTTCGCCAACGAACATTGAAAGCAGCGAAAAAGTGTTTGTAGGCGTATCAGCAAAAAACGCAGAGGCCGCGACATGTACGCCATGTCGCGAGCAAGCAAACGCGCAGTCAATCCATCCCCGGCTCAATTATGCGGCCGTTCTGGATGCCAACTGGCGCAGCACATAATGCAGAATACCGCCGTGGCGGAAATACTCGACTTCCTTGGGTGTGATCAATAACACCTGCGCCTGGAAGGACAGCACGCGACCGCTACTGCCGCTGGCACGGACCTCAACGAGCTGGCTACTACCATCGCGCAGACCGGTGATATCGAATAACTCATCGCCGCTCAAACCGAGTGAGACGGCGCTCTGGCCGGCCATAAATTGCAGCGGCAACACGCCCATGCCGACCAAGTTGGAACGATGGATGCGCTCGAAGCTCTCGGCGATCACGGCCTTCACTCCCAGCAGCAAGGTGCCTTTGGCAGCCCAATCGCGCGATGAGCCAGTGCCATATTCCTTCCCGGCCACCACCACCAGTGGCACCCCCTCAGCCTGATATTTCATTGCCGCATCGTAAATGGCGAGTTTTTCTTGCGACGGATAATGAATCGTATTACCGCCCTCCTCACCGTTCATCATCAGGTTTTTGATGCGGATATTGGCGAAAGTACCGCGCACCATCACGTCGTCGTTGCCACGACGCGAACCGTAGGAGTTGAAATCCGCCGGTAATACCCCACGCGATTGCAGAAAGCGACCTGAGGGCGAGTCGGCCTTGATGTTGCCGGCCGGAGAAATATGGTCGGTGGTAATCGAATCGCCAAACAGGCCGAGCAGACGCGCGCCATGGATATCGTCGATGCGACCGATGTCCATCTGCATGCCCTCGAAGTAAGGCGGTTTCTTAATGTAACTTGAGGCCTCATCCCAAGTGAATGCCTCCCCATCTGGCGAGCTGATCTGGTTCCAGCGCTGGTCGCCGGCGAACACATTGGCATAGTTACGAGTAAACATGTCCGGGCTGAGGCTGCGCGCGATCAAATCACCAATTTCCTTGTTCGATGGCCAAATGTCATGCAGATACACCGGTTTACCGTCGCTGCCCTTGCCTAGCGACTCGCGCGTCAAGTCGATATTCACCGTACCGGCCAGTGCGTAGGCGACCACAAGAGGTGGCGAGGCAAGATAATTCATTTTCACTTCCGGATGCACGCGCCCTTCAAAGTTGCGGTTACCGGACAATACGGCCGCGACCACCAAATCTTGGCTGGCGATATGCCGCGACACGTCGTCCGGCAAAGGCCCGGAATTACCAATACAGGTGGTACAGCCATAACCGACGATGAAAAAGCCAAGTTCCTCCAAGTCAGCAAGGAGACCGGCTTTTTTCAAATAATCGGTCACCACCAGCGACCCTGGTGCCATGGATGTCTTCACCCACGCTGCCACCCGCAAACCCTTGGCCCTGGCATTGCGCGCGACCAGCCCAGCGGCGATCATCACCGCAGGATTGGAAGTATTGGTACACGAGGTGATCGCGGCAATCACCACCGCGCCATCCTGCAGACTGGCATCCTGGCTTGTTATCAAAGCCTGCTCCGACGCGGGGACGACGGCCTGACGCTCGACGGCGGTGTCACCACCCTCATCTTCAAAGCGTTGCACAGATTCTTGATCCAGCTTGCGGTGGGCGATGAAATCGAGCAAGTTCGTCTGGTAATTATGCTGCATGTCCGACAACAGCACCTTATCCTGCGGTCGTTTCGGTCCTGCCAGCGAAGGCAAGACCGTGCTCATATCCAAATGCAACGTATCGCTATAAATGGCTTCCACACCAGTCGGCCAAAGGCCTTGCGCCTTAGCATAAGCTTCGACTAAGGCGATCTGTTCCTCGCTGCGCCCAGACAAACGCAGATACCTTAAAGATTCCTCATCGATAGGGAAAATACCGCAGGTAGCGCCGTATTCGGGAGCCATATTGGCAATAGTCGCGCGGTCCGCCAGTGGCAAGTGCTTGAGCCCATCGCCGTAAAACTCGACGAATTTATTGACCACCCCAAAGCTGCGCAACATTTGCGTCACGCTCAGCACCAAGTCCGTCGCGGTTGCACCTTCAGGCAATTGACCGCTGAGCTTGAAACCGACTACCTGAGGGATCAACATAGAACTCGGCTGACCGAGCATGGCAGCTTCGGCTTCGATGCCCCCGACTCCCCAACCCAGCACCCCCAAACCATTGATCATGGTCGTGTGTGAATCGGTTCCGAACAGCGTGTCGGGGAACGCATACTTCACACCATCAATCGTCCGTTCCATCACGACGCGCGCAAGATGTTCGAGGTTCACCTGATGCACAATGCCTGTATTCGGTGGCACCACCTTAAAATTAGTGAAGGCCTTCTGGCCCCAACGTAAAAAACTGTAGCGCTCACCATTGCGGGCAAATTCAATTTGCGCGTTGATTTCGCGCGAGTTCGACTGACCAAAGGAATCGACCTGTACGGAGTGATCAATCACGAGCTCGGAAGGAATCAAGGGGTTGATATTGCTGGCTGAACCACCGAGCTTGACCACCGCATCGCGCATCGCCGCGAAATCGACAATGCAAGGCACGCCAGTGAAATCTTGCAGCACCACGCGCGCCGGCATAAAGGCGATTTCCGTACTTGGCTGCTCGCTTGCCTGCCATTGAGCAACAGCCGTAATCGAGGCCTTGCTAACCGACACGCCATCTTCGCAGCGTAGCAGGTTTTCCAATAAAATCTTCAGCGAAAACGGCAATCGTGCCAAGTCGAAGTGCTGGCCGAGTTTTGCTAAACTGAAGATGATGTAATCGTTGCCGTTGACACTGAGCGTGTCGCGGGTGGAGTAAGAATCGCTCATAGGTTCTCCTGGAAAATGTGAGGAATAACTGAGGAATATAGAAGAAATGACAGGCTGGTAACATAATGCGCCTGCCTTTTAATATACGCCCATGTCGCTATTTGTGCTTTGATGTAATTCTCCGCGACGCGACGACGAAGCAATTATTTAATACACTACGCGGGCCGAAATCGTCCCCTCAATTTCCAACAACTTGTGCAAACCCAGCGCCGAACAGTCGACATCGACATCCATCACCAAATAGCCGAGCGCATCCTTAGTCATCAAACTTTGTGCCGAGATATTGATCCCGTTTTCAGCAACAATGCGGTTAATCGCCGACAACACACCGGGAATATTTTTATGTATATGCAACAAGCGATGCTTACCAAAGAAGCGTGGCAGCGCCACTTCTGGGAAATTCACGGCTGACAAAGTGGCACCGGTGTCGGAGTAGCGAATAAATTTCTCGGCCACTTCCACACCGATATTGGCTTGCGCTTCCAAGGTAGAACCACCGATGTGCGGGGTTAACAGCACATTATCGAAGCGCCGCAGCGGCGAGACGAATTCGTCAGCATTACTTTTCGGCTCTTGCGGAAAAACATCGATCGAGGCCGCACCGATCTGCTTGCTGTCGAGTGCAGCAGCCAGCGCCTCAATATCGACGCAACTACCGCGCGCGGCATTGATAAAAATACTGCCGGGCTTCATCTTTGCAAATTGCGCGTCACCCATCATATTTTCAGTCGCCGCCGTTTCCGGCACATGCAGCGTGACCACATCGGCTTGCGCCAACAGCGCAGCCAAGCTGGCGAGTTGATGGGCATTACCCATAGGCAGTTTGGTGATGACATCATAGTAAATCACCTGCATGCCCAAGGATTCGGCGAGCACCGACAATTGACTGCCGATATTACCATAGCCAACAATCCCCAAAGTCTTGCCACGCGCTTCAAATGCACCTAGCGCAGACTTGGACCAAGCACCACGATGTAGCTGGGCATTTTTTTCTGGAATGCCACGTAACAACAGTATCGTTTCAGCCAATACCAGCTCTGCCACCGAGCGCGTATTCGAATACGGCGCATTGAAAACCGGAATACCTTTCACCATCGCTGCATCGAGGTCGACCTGATTGGTTCCGATACAAAAACAGCCTATCGCAATCAACTTATCGGCCGCTTGCAACACCCGTTCAGTCATCTCTGTCCCCGAACGTATGCCGATAAAGTGGGCCGTACGGATTTGCTCGATCAAGGCCGCTTCATCGAGTGCCGTGCGTAAGTAGTCAATATTGGTGTAGCCATTGCGCTGTAACACATCAATGGCATTGTGATGTATACCTTCCAGCATCAGAAAGCGGATTTTTGATTTATCTAAAGAAAACTGGCTCATTCCCATTCCTATCAAACCGAAAACGATGATCCACAACCGCAGGTCGAAGTCGCAGCAGGATTTTTGATGACGAACTGTGCGCCTTCGAGGTCATCCTTATAATCGATTTCTGCACCAACCAAGTACTGATAACTCATAGAATCGACCAGCAATTGCACGCCATTTTTCAGCATGCTGGTATCGTCTTCATTGGCCACCTCATCGAAGGTAAAACCATACTGAAAACCCGAGCAGCCACCGCCTTGCACAAACACGCGTAACTTCAAGTCTGGGTTACCCTCTTCTTCAATCATTTGGGCGACTTTCATCGCGGCATTTTCTGTGAAAATGATCGCTGCCGGCATTTCAACAATTGCATTCATATACAACTCCAAGTAAATAATATGATTAAATTACGCCGGCACGAGCGGCTTGCTCATCAGCGTGGTAGGAACTACGTACCATAGGGCCGCACGCAGCATTCACAAAACCCATCTGGTAAGCCGCTTGCTCAAATACTTTGAACACATCGGGGTGGACATAGCGGCATACCGGCAAATGCCCACCCGATGGTTGAAGATACTGGCCGATGGTCAACATGGTGACCTGGTGTGCACGCAAGTCATGCATGACTTGCAGAACCTCGGCATCGGTCTCACCCAGGCCTAGCATGATCCCCGATTTAGTCGGTATGCTTGGGTGGGCTTGCTTAAACCGAAACAACAGATTGAGTGAGTTCTGAAAATCGGCACCGGGCCGCGCTTCCTTGTACAGACGCGGTACGGTCTCAATATTGTGATTGAGCACGTCTGGCGGCGCAGCGCTGAGAATTCCCAACGCCAGATTGAGCCGACCACCGAAGTCAGGCGTCAAAATTTCTATCCGCGTGGCCGCGGCTTGCATCCGTATCTGGCGAATACATTCAACAAAGTGACTGGCACCGCCATCGGCTAAATCATCGCGATCAACCGAGGTAATGACGACGTAATTGAGCTTCATTAAAGCAATCGTTTTGGCCAGCCGCTCAGGTTCATTGGCATCAAGTGCATCGGGGCGACCGGTACTGACATGACAAAACCGACAGCGCCGCGTGCATTTATCCCCCATGATCATGAAGGTCGCCGTGCCTTTACTCCAACATTCGCCGATATTCGGGCAGGATGCTTCCGAACACACTGTCACCAAAGCATTCGACCGCACGATTTCCTTGATGTCGTTATAACGGCCGCTCGATAAAGCCGCCTTGGCGCGTATCCAGGAGGGCTTTGGCAATCGGTCTTCAGAACCTATATACTCGCGCTTGGTCTTCTGCGCGTCTCTTTGCTGGTCGGGCCGATGACTCTGACTTGGATAGGGCAATTCAGAGACAACATTTCTAAATGTAATGGTTTCCGTACTCATGTTATATGTGTCCTCGCTCGCTGACTTCTTTGTTTGTTTGCTTGTGGTTCACTATTGACCCAATGCTCAAGCCTTTACACCGCCAACACCACAATCTCCGGCGCGATGACCCGCAGCAGATTTTCTATGCCTTTGAGGGTACCCGAGATCGAACTCGGACAAGTGCCACAAGCCCCCTGGTAATGGATGCTCAAATAATTGCCCGCCAAACCAATCACATGCAGATCACCGCCATCGCCTTGTAGCGAGGGGCGGATTTGCTCATCGAGTAAGGCATTGATCTGCTCCAAACGCCGCTGATCTTCGGCACTGAGATCTTGCATCGCTTGGTTTGCTGCCGCCAGCGTGGCGACCGATTGCGCTGCCGCCGCCGGTGCCGCACGCAAGGGCAATGCAATCAAACGAACTAACTCTGGCCAGTCAGCATCGCCGTCTTGGGTGACGGTAAGCCAGCGGTCGACGTAAAACACATTCTTCACGTGTTCGATCTCAAACAAGGCACGCGCAAGCGCATCGTCCTGCGCTTGCGCGGCATTCTCATAAGAGTGTGGAATGCCCCAGCTCAGCGGCTCGTAGAGCGTAAACTTCACCGCATTCGGATTCGGGGTATCGTCAATTTCAGCAATTTTCGGCATGCTCATTCCTTAAATATAATTTCATGACCGCGCCTCGGTGGTGGCAGTGGCTAAGCCATCCTCTCCAGAATCATCCTCACTACACGCTTTGGCATTGAGCGCGGCATGCAATGTGTGCCACGGCAGAATCGCGCATTTGACACGCACCGGCAGATCGCGGATGCCGGAAAATACCCGCAGCCGACCCAGATGAGGGGCATCGGCCAAGGCAAGCTTGCCGGTCGCCATGGCGAGAAACTCAGCAATGACGATTTCGGCCTCGCTACGCGTCTTGCCTTTAACAGCCAGCGTCATCATCGATGCCGACGACTGACAAATCGCGCAGGCAGCCCCCTCAAACGCGATGCCTTCGATACACCCGCCCGCCAGCTCACAGCCCGGCTCTTTGCCCATATCGAGTTCAACATCGATATGATCGCCGCACAAAGGATTGTGGCCCACGGCATGGTGGCTGCGACAGGCCAGCCTACCGTAATTGCGGGGCTTCTTATTGTGCTCAAGAATCAGCTCTTGATACAGCGCTCTGGGATCAGTCATGAGACAAACACTTTCTGCACGGCGTGAATGCCGGCGATCAAGGCATCAACTTCTGCCATGCTGTTGTAAAACGCAAATGAAGCGCGCGCCGTCGCCGGTACTTTAAAACGCTGCATCAGCGGCTGCGCGCAATGATGGCCGGTACGTACTGCCACGCCTTCCACATTGAGCAAGCTGCCAATATCGTGCGGATGCACCCCGTCGAGCACGAACGAGAGCACGGCGGCCTTATGCGCAGCGGTGCCGATCAGTTGCACACCGGGAATCTCACGCATCTGCGCGGTAGCGTAATCCAGCAGCGCCAATTCATGCGCGGCAATCGCCGCCATCCCGATTGCCGACAGATAATCAACCGCAGCAGCAAGCCCGATCGCCGCGGCGATCGGTGGTGTGCCGGCCTCGAATTTATACGGAATCGTGTTGTAGGTAGTTTTCTCGAAGGTGACCGACAAAATCATGTCGCCGCCACCCTTAAATGGCTGCATCTGTTCCAGCAACGCGGCTTTGCCGAATAAAATGCCAATTCCAGTCGGACCACACAGCTTGTGCCCAGAAAATGCATAAAAATCGCAATCGAGATCCTGTACGTCGACCGCCAGATGCGGCACGGCTTGGGCACCATCTACCAGCACCGGCACCCCGCGCGCATGGGCAAAAGCGATCATCTGTTTGACCGGATTAATCGTGCCCAGCGCATTCGAGACATGGGTGACGCCGACAAACTTGGTGCGCGCATTGAACAGCTGCTCGTATGCATCAATCAGCAACTCACCGGCATCGTTGAGCGGCACCACGCGTAGCGTCGCACCCTTCTCTTGCGCCAACATTTGCCACGGCACGATGTTTGAATGATGCTCAAGCATGGTCAGAATAATTTCATCGCCGGGCCCGATGAACTTGCGGCCATAAGCATGCATCACCAAATTGATGGCATCGGTGGTGCCACTGGTGAAGATCACCTCACGTTCTTCGCGCGCGTGAATGAAATGCTGCAAAGTCCGGCGCGCCGCTTCAAATTCGGCGGTCGCCAGCTCCGACAGGGTATGCACGGCACGATGAATATTGGCATGCTGCGTGCTCTGATACCGCACCAGACGATCGATCACTTGATACGGCATCTGGCTCGAAGCCGCATTATCGAGATACACCAGCGGCTTGCCATTGAGCTTAAGCTTAAGAATAGGAAAGTCGGCACGAATCCGCTCAAGCGGAAAGCCGACTGCTGGGCTTGCTGTCATCTGAGTCTTCATGACAGGCTCGTCGTTTGTTCAAGCACGGTCTGCTCAAGTTGGCGTCTAAGCGAAGCCACCGGAATACGATCGATCAGCTCGGCAGCGAAGGCATACGTCAGCAAATTACGTGCAGCGGCGCGAGACAAGCCGCGGCTCTGTAGATAAAACAGCCCATCATCATCGAGCTGACCAACGGTCGCACCATGCGTGCATTTCACATCGGAAGCAAAAATTTCCAGTTGTGGCTTGGTGTCGATATGTGCCTTATTGGTCAATAGCAGATTACGGTTTGACTGTTGCGCATCGCTGTGCTGTGCACCTGGGCGCACCATGACCTTGCCATTAAAAACAGCATGCGCACTGCCACCGACGATACATTTATGGAGCTGGCGGCTAGTGCCATGTGGCATGGCATGATCGATACAGGTATGGGTATCGGCCACTTGTCGCCCCGAGATCAGAGTCAAGCCGTCGAGCGTGCAGGTGGCAGCCTCTTGTTGTTGCAGCACACTGAGCTGATAACGTGAAATGCGTGCGCCAAGTGCCAGATTCACCGACTGATAATGACTGGCGCGCCCCAGCGCAACCGCACAGTGAGCAAGATGAAATGCATGGCTGCCTTCGCGCTGTATCCGCACGTGCTGCACCTGAGCCTGATCAGCCAGCGCAATTTCACTCACCGCGTTGGTAAAATGCGCTTCCTCCTGCCACCGTGGGCGGTACAACACGACATACTCCTCGATCACCGTTACCGCACTGTCCGCTTCGGCAACAAGTAAACACCGCGGTGTGCTGACCACCTCTTTCTGGGTTGCGATAAACAGTAAATGTACTGGCGCCGCTACCACGACGCCACGCGGCACCAGCACCACGGCAGCATCCTGTAAGAATGCAGTATTGTGCGCCGCAAACACATCGCTGTTCAATACCGCATGCTGGCCGAGATGCGTCTCTATCGTACTGGCGTGTGTGGCAAGTGCCGCCGATAGATTGGAAACCACGATCCCATGCTCTGCGCCAAGGCCACTTATTGGCGTTGACAAATGTGCGGCGAACCGACCATCCACAAATACCAAGCGCTGCGCGGCTTCCTCAATAAAAAAGTGTGCAATTTCTGACAACTCTAACTGCGTCGCACTCTGCGCCGGTGAAAATTCGGTCTTGCTCAGAAGAGAAATATCGGTAAAGCGCCATTCCTCATCACGTGTAGTTGGCAGGTTCAAGCCTTGGGCGTGCGCGAGCGCCTCGCTGCGCAGCATAGTAAGCCACGGCCACCGGCTGTCAAAGGGTGGCGGCTGTGCCGCCAACAGCTGTGCCAGGTAAGTGCTGACAAGGTCAGGAATTGGTATGTTGGCGGTGTTCATATGCAAACACTCCCGCTCGCCTGTGCGGCTGCCGCATAGTCGGCACTGACCCAATCGTAACCGCGTGCCTCCAACTCCAGCGCCAAGGCTTTATCACCGGTCTTGATGATGCGCCCGCCCTCCATCACGTGCACAAAGTCGGGCACGATGTAGTTCAGCAAACGCTGATAGTGCGTCACCATGACGATGGCATTGCCCTGATTCGAGAGCTGCTTGACTCCCTGTGCGACAATTCTGAGTGCATCGATATCGAGGCCAGAATCGGTTTCATCGAGCACCGCCACCAGCGGCTCGAGCAAAGCCATCTGCAATATTTCATTGCGTTTTTTTTCACCGCCGGAGAAACCTGCGTTGACGCTACGGTCAAGGAAATCTGCATGCATCTCCAGCAGCTGCATTTTTTCCCGCACAAAATCGTCAAACTCCAGCGGGTCAAGCTCTTCCTTGCCGCGCTGTTTTTGCACCGTATTGTAAGTCAGGCGCAGGAACTGGCTGTTGCCCACCCCGGGTACTTCAATCGGATATTGAAAGGCCAGAAAAAAGCCGGCCCGCGCCCGTTCTTCCGGTTTCAGCGCTAACAAGTCCTGCCCCTCAAAGAGCACGCTACCGTTTGTCACTACATAGGCAGGGTGACCGGCCAGCACTTTCGCAAAGGTGCTCTTGCCGGAACCGTTTTGCCCCATGAGGGCGTGGATTTCACCACTCTTCACAGTAAAATCGAGATCCTTCAAGATAGCGATGCCATTCACGCTCGCGCATAATCCGCGTACTTCCAATAAGGTTTTGCTGTCTGGGTAAATCATCCGACACTTCCTTCCAGTTTAAAACTGAGGAGATTGCTCGCTTCAACCGCAAACTCCAGCGGTAATTGTTGAAATACGTCTTTGCAAAAACCATTGATAATCATCGATACCGCAGCCTCCGCATCCACGCCACGTTGGGCAAAATAAAACATTTGATCCTCACCGATCTTCGAGGTCGATGCCTCATGCTCAACTTGTGCCGTGTTATTGAGCACCTGGATATACGGAAAAGTATTGGCACCGCAGGCTTCACCGATCAACATCGAATCGCACTGAGAATAATTGCGCGCACCGGCGGCACCGGCAGTCATCTTGACCAGACCGCGGTAGCTATTATTCGATTTACCGGCAGAAATACCCTTACTGACGATGGTACTGCGCGTATTTTTTCCGATGTGTATCATCTTGGTACCGGTATCGGCTTGCTGATAACTATTCGTCACCGCCACCGAATAGAATTCACCGACCGCGTTATCACCGAGTAAAATCACCGATGGATACTTCCAGGTAATCGCGGCACCGGTTTCAACCTGAGTCCATGAAATACGCGAATTAACACCTTTGGCCAGACCGCGCTTGGTAACAAAATTATAAATCCCACCGACGCCGTTTTCATCCCCCGCATACCAGTTCTGCACGGTGGAATACTTGATTTCCGCATGATCGAGGGCCACCAGTTCGACCACCGCCGCATGCAACTGCTTACTACTGAAGGCAGGCGCAGTACACCCTTCCAGATAGCACACTGAAGCAGCTTCCTCGGCGATGATCAGAGTGCGCTCGAATTGTCCGGATTCTTCGGTATTGATACGGAAATAGGTCGACAAATCCATCGGGCACTTGACGCCCTTGGGAATGAAACAAAACGAGCCATCAGTAAATACCGCCGAGTTCAGCGCAGCGTAATAGTTATCGCGAATAGGGACCACGCTGCCTAAATATTTCCGCACGAGGTCCGGATGTTCGCGAACCGCTTCAGACATCGAACAAAAAATCACCCCGACTTCAGCCAGCTTGTCTTTATACGTGGTGGCGACCGACACGCTATCAAAAATGACATCCACCGCAACGCCCGCCAGTGCCATCCGTTCGTGCAAGGGCACGCCAAGCTTTTCGAAGGTACGCAGCAATTCAGGATCGACCTCGTCGATACTGCTTAGCTGCGGCTTTTTCTTGGGCGCAGCGTAATAGCTGATAGCTTGAAAATCGATAGGTGGATGCTTACAGTTTTGCCACTCCGGTGGCGTCATTGTCAGCCATGCCTGGTAAGAACTCAGACGAAATGCGAGCAACCAAGCCGGCTCGTTTTTCTTACTGGAAATCATGCGAATGATGTCTTCGTTTAAACCCTTAGGTGCGACATCGGACTCGATGTCGCTGACGAAGCCATGTCGATAGGCTTGATTGAGCAAATTTTGCAGTGCCGTACTCATTACACTTACCTCAATATTATCCCAGCGAAATAGATAAAATCAGACCTCTTGAACAAACCTGACGGTGTGCGTGGCAGAGTGGCGGCTTATGGCACGCTGCGGTCTTTTTTCAGATTAAAGCTCTCCCCGCAACCGCACTCACTCGCGGCGTTCGGGTTATTGAATTTAAAAGTTTCATTGAATCCGTCCTTGACGAAATCCAGCTGTGCGCCATCCAAAAATGGCAAGCTGGCCGTATCGACCACCAGCCTCGCATTATGCGAATCGAACACCTGATCATCAGCCCCCACGGCTTCGGCGTAAGCGAAGGTGTAGGCAAAACCGGAACAGCCTACTTTTTTAACTCCTACGCGCAAACCTATGCCCTTACCGTTCTTGATCAACTGCGCCAAAATCTTTTTTGCTGCATTTTCCGTCAGTGTCATTACCATCAGAAATCACCTTTTCATGTCGGTCATAATTGTTGACTAATTTAGTCAACAATTCACCTTACAATACCCGACTAAATTAGTCAACCATGTTGCCGAAGCGGTTATTCCCTCAAAAATACTGTTTCTGCAAAGAATAGGTTCCAGCCCTTCCTTTCAATCAGGACATATTGTCTCAATCTGTGGAAATTGCTTTGAAGTACAGATCCTCAGGCTAAAATGGTGACAATTACTTGCTTAAAAATAGGAAAAATGATGGATTGGGTCCCGATAGTCTTAGTGTTGTTCAAGCTTATCGTGCTCGGCACGGGCATGTTCTTCGCCATCAAGTGGCATTACGATCAACAGGAAAAGACGACGGACAAGCACGCCGTGCTGCGTGCGAGCGGCAAGGTAGCCGCAGTCTTCGTACTCACGCTGCTGGGCTTGGGGCTATTTACCTACTTCCTTGCCAACAAGCTCGGTTTAGACCTGAGCTTGCCGTGATGGAAAATTAAGGAAGCGCTTCCCTGGCTTTCCACTCAGATCTGATAAATAAATGCTCTGGAAAAACTCACCACAAGCTAATACGGTCCTTATCCGCCCGTACCATCGGGTCACCTGCTGTACAGCCATAATTGGCAGCAAATGCTTGCGAGTTGGACAATACACCATTTATCCGGTATCTATTTACCGCATGAGCGGGCACGTAGGATGCGTAATCTCGTAGCTCATCGAAGGTAGCGGCATCTCTATGAGAAGCGGCATATCCCTTGAAGAATTGGTCCGCCGCCGCCGCACCTGGCCACTTTTTCTGAACCAACTGTGTTGCGACTTCCAAGCCAATCAGATCAGCCATATCTTCATTCGTCACACGTAAAATCGGGATCTGTACGCCGAGTACATTCTGCGCATACGCGCTATAGTGGTGGTATTGGCGATCTTCCATGGACTTGAAATAGCTGATATCGCTGTTTGCCAACCCCATCGCCATTGGAAGCGGAAAATACGATGGTGCTGCCTGCGTACCGCTGGCATCAAAACCATGTGCCATCTCATGGGCGAGGATGGAGGCACCAAGAAAACCGTAGGTAAATGCGATGTTGTTTTCAAAATCTACCATAGGCGATGTCAGTATCATACTGACGTCGCCCACCATCGCATTGCGGCCGGGTACATATCTGGGATTTGGTTCACTCCAACCATATCCTCCCTTTGCACCGAGTCTTGGCAGTGCCCCAGCACTCTGAACCTGTTCGGCAAAGTTCAACTGATTCACACGCTTGATATTAGCCAAGGCGTCGTTCGCGTCGACAGTGAGCTTGCTGTAATCGATCCACCTCGTGGGTTGAACTACCACCATTGCCATGGTAACGAGCCGGTGAAGTGCCGCATCCCTGCCAACCTGGCTCAACCAGGCACGTGTCTCGATTCGTGCACGCATCTCGTGCTTCAACTCCTGCATCATGGTGTTGACAGCAGCCAGTTTATTTGGACCTATCAGCTTTTCCACAAAGAAGCGGTTCAAGGTATCCGGCATCAGCGCTGCTAAAAAACGGACCCGATTGTCGATTGGCGTCTTGATACTCGAGCCGTTTTGCTCAGCTAAAAACTGTGGCTGCCACCCAGTTTTCCAGCGTTTTTCCTCAGCTGAAAACTGCCCTGGAAGATAGGCACTGAAACTTTTCAAGAGCCGCCACTTAAAGAAACTCTTCCACTGCGGCAGGGTGAACTCAGCCATCATTTGCGACAAGGTAGCTGCCGTAGCCGCATCCACTTCCACCTTAGCTGCCACGCCAAGCTGCTGCTTGAAAGCCAAAATATCGAACATCATCGAAGTCGGCGTTGAGTTTTCCGGTCGGTTGATCCGCTGCTCCATACGCTCGACCGCTGCCGCATCGATAGCAGCTTGATCGGCAGAAACACCAGCCGCGCCCAGCATACGTGCAATATGCTCACGCCGCGCTTCCACTGTATTGCCTTGGAAACCCAAATAATTTGGCGCTAACTTCAGCTCCACTGGCTCAACATCTTCCTCTTGATTAGTTTGAGTACTTAACTTCAGGGGCAATACAGTGCCGAGCAGCAGTAGCTTCGCCATTACAACCGGTACTTCCTGGACTTGTGCCATGCTATCCACCAGTTGCCACTCTTCATTTAAGGCCACCATCGTAGCGGGTGCAGGCTGTGACTGACTGACAAACAGGCGTACAAGTTTACCTAAATCGCTATTCTCGTCAGCGAGCGGCGAGCTTGCCGCCGCCTCTAAGGCCGTCAGTAAAGATTGATAATTCTGTTCCGGTAAATCCGAAAATGCATCGGGTATATCGTCGCCACTCGTGCGCTGCACAGACCGGTACCAATCGCCATTGACCAATTGCTCGAAATCTGTACACGCCTGCTCATTGCGCTGCACGACGGCCGGTTTATCCAGTCCACCGCATCCAGACAATAAAAAAGCGCTTGCCATCGCCATGATGGCAGCGCCACTCAGTAGGTTCGGGTTTCTGATGAAAGTCCTGAGCACCAATTTCTCTGTCGACATGTCACACTCCAAAACATCGACTGACCCATCAGATCACAAGAAGTTCGAAATTGACATTCATCAAAAATCTGACTAGGGTTTGAAACCCCGGCCTTCAGAGGCTGTCGCAAAAGCCTGATGGACGTTTTTTAAACCTGAAACACCGCATACCTCGTCATTCCCGCATGCCACAGCCTCGTCATTCCCGCATGCTTTTGGCGGGAACCCAGCGTCGTTTTTTACACTGAAAATGCCACAATTTCTGGCATTTTCAGTTAACCACGAACGCCGCTGGGTTCCTGCCAAAAGCGCGCAGGAATGACATGGCCACCAGTTAGGGTAATGATACCGACTCAATACCCTTTTGCGACAGCCTCTTTTGGCCGGTGAGCGACGAAGGAGCGACGCGATGGGAGGGGATGCAAACCCCTTCCAGAGTCTTTTCCATCGTCGCTTGCGACGATCCATTAAGTTGTTTGGCGGCGCTGTTGTCAGCCTTAGTCGCGATGCTGATAGTGTTTACACCCTTGACATAATCACTGATATTATATTGACATCATAAGCTTACTCAAGGGGATAAGATGCCAAGCCAAGTTAACCACGAAAAAGAACCAGCACACGCCAGCAAGAGCGAGGTGCATGGTGGCCATCCGGGAAGCGGCACCTCGGTGCTCGCGGAAGTGGCAGCGCCGCCTGTGATTCAGGCAAACGGGGTGACGCGCAAGCTGGCCAAAACCGCGCAACGGCCCAAGCCGCTCGCCCGCCCCGAGCTGAAGATTGCCGCAGCGGGAAAAGCCCTTCCGGTACCCCCACCAGCGGTGAGCTTACGCGCAAAATGTCCCCCGGTGCTGGACCAAGATCCGATCGAATCGTGCGCGGCCTTTGCCTTTACCAGCGCGCTACGATTTCTTCACCTGCGTGATGGCTTAGACGAGCCTTTGTCGCCACTGTTCTGCTATTACACCACGCGCGTTCTCACCGAGGGCGAACAAACCAACGACGATTCAGGATGCAAGGCCGATGCGGTTGTCGAAACACTTGAACAATATGGCACCTGCGTCGAGAGCGCTTGGCCTTACGATACCAGCAAGTTCGCCATCACCCCACCCACAACGGCCTTTGATGACGCCGCAACACGCAAGCTGACCAAGGCATACCGGGTGACGACGCTGCGGGCAATGAAGGTATCGATTGCCGATGGCTATCCGGTACCCGTCGCTTTCCCCGTAGCGCAATCGGTTGGCTGCGGTGACGACGCCGTTCTTTCCCACACATGGCGCACCGGCATTTTTCCAATCCCAAGCTGCGCCCCTGATGACGCGACTGCGGGTGCCTCTGGCACATCGGCAGGTTCCAGTGGTGCCTCCGCGGGTTCTGCCGGAACGGTGGCGGGTTCCGCTGGAGGCGCGGCCGGTGCATCAGGTACTTCAGCAGGCTCCAGTGGTGCCTCTGCCAGTTCCGCAGGCGGTTCGGCGAGTTCAGCAGGCGTGCGAGGCGGTTATGCCGGCGGCCCCGTAAACGATAGCTTTCGCTACGCTCCGCAGACGCCTATCCCCGATCCTGCAGTCGGTTACCACTTCGTGCTGGCGATTGGCTACGACGACACGACCGGTTTAGTAGAAATCGAAAACTCTTGGGGCGACACCTTTGGCGACCAAGGCTACGGCTACCTGCCCTACGCCCTCTTCGGACCAACACAAGATACGCTGATTGCTGACAAAAGCGTGCTTGCCGAAGACCCGTGGACGCTACGTCACCAAGCTGATGAAATGCATCACGCTGCGGCTGCGAAATAAGGATTTCGAGCAGCCCTCTGCGTCAGGATAGTTGGTAAGTTGCCGATTTCGGAATTTTCCAACTGTCCTGAGAAAGAGGGAAAACGTCTTTTTCTGCGATAACGAATACGGGCTCCATAAGGGGTGCCTCCAATTAAAATCAATCAATTGATCTTATTTTTATGTGGCGTCATATATTTTATGATTGCGCTACACTCGCATCAACATGGAGTTGCACTTCGTAGTTGAATCCAACTATCTTGACAGATACCGGACCGTCAATAATCGTTGACGGTCATTTTCTTTAAAAAATAGACGATGCTAGTCAGCATCATCGGGAATATTTTTGAATGGGATCAAAAGTATCAGTGGATTCGAAGGTAACGGAGTAAAACCGTAATTTTTATAAAATTCGGCAACACCGTCTTTAGCGTCAACGAATAGTGCAAATCCACCTATTTCGTGTGACACTTTTTTTGCCCGCGACATGGCGCTCAGCAAAAGATCCTCACCTACACCTCGCCTCTGATAATTTTTATCGACAGCGAGTCTAGCCAGCGTAATTCCGGGCAAACTTGCAGGAAGGCGCTTCGCTATCTCTGGTGGCAATTGTTCCTTTGGTGTCAGCTTACGCATTGCAAGCGTATAAAATCCTGCCACTCTAGCTCGATCTTCATCGTCAGCTATTACAAACGTTTTGGAAACACTTTTACTATCATGTTGTCCGGCGACATTTTTAAAAAAACTATTTAACGCCTCATTTCCACAGTCAAAAGTTTCACGATCATGAACTGTGCTCAAGCGTATTGGTTCGCTTCGCATTTTTCACCTTAGAGTTTCTTCCCTCAAACGCTTTGACCAGTGTTGGATTTGGTTCACCAGGAGCGTCCAGCATGGTTAAAAATAAGGCAACGTCTTCCAGCGAATAACGTATTGTTTGTTCATGTTCAATAACACTATTAGCTTTTTCGAGTGCAGCTTGAACCAGGAATTGGTTCAAAGTTGCACCCATCAAATCGGCTGCCACTTGTAATCGTGTTGCTATGGGTTGAGAAACACGGGCTGTAATCCGGTCTCTGTTTTCCGTAGGGTTCATCATTTCCACCTTTTGGGGTGCTAAAAGCACCGATGCTTCAAATATGTATAGGTATGTATAAGTTTTAATCTCAATTTTCAAATTAGTAGTTGTTTTTGTATATGGAATTTTTCATATTAATTTCCTTTATTTGTATTTAATTTTCATTTACATAATAAGTAACTCAAATTTGTTTGAGCAAATGAATTATAGCGCACGGAGACAAAATGTCACCACCAGTGTGCCAATTTGCCACCACAATCAAAAATAACTGCACAAATTCCCATTTCGAATGTTCAAACTGTTGTCCGAATATGTGGATCCACTATAATGTATCCAATTAAATCGGTAGTTTTGACATCCAATTAATTTATCATTTTGCCAACACGGGTCTCTATTAACTGAAGTCCATTTTCGACTTTTTGTTGTTTACGTACTCTAAAGATTTGTCCTATTAAAGTACTAATAAAGAAAAAAGTAGGAACAAATATGTTTATAAATCTCCGAAATGTCCAGTCTGCCTTTGGTTCAGAGCTGATGTTGTAGGTAGCCCAACACAGTGCAACAACAAATGGTATCCATAATTCTTTAATTAGCCGCAATAGCGTTGGATTTATTCGTATCTTTTGGGAGGCCAATTTCATTGGTATTTTACAAATTTTTTTTACTCATATTAATTCCGCGAATATTTCGTCTATTGCCGTAAGCTCAGCTATATCCATTTTCTTCAATCTCCTAACCGTTTCTCCAAAGCTTTAATTACCTTAAACTGTGCGTGCCGATCGTTTCCCAAAAACATGCCGAAGATTTCGGTAGAACAGGAAATTTTTTCCCAACGTATACGTGTATAAGCTGCAAGGTACAAATTCAAACCTAATGTTTTTATATTCTATGAAATCAGAAATGGTGTGCGATGTAACTCTGAAACCTTCTTTAAGCGCCGTATTTTTTTCAGCTAGCTCGACGCAGTTGTCTAGTTCATCTGTGTGGGTATATGGGCGGTCTGACCATTTCACTTCTACCGCCCATCGTGGCGATTGGGTTGTTTCATCTAAATAGACGATGTCGACTTCGCCGTTTTTCCACTGTGCATAATATAAAGTAGTTCTATCGCTATGTTGCCATTGGCTAAAGATGGCGGTTTCTGCAAGTGGCCCCATATCTGGACTATCTGCATCGATAGGACCAAACAGAGCGGCGCGCATGGAGGGGTTGGTTAGGTAGACTTTAAAACTCATGGCGCGTTTAAAACGTTTGGCATTTTGATCGATGCGTTCAATTCTTTTGATCAAAAATGCGGCTTCCAGATATTCCAGATAGCGGCCTATTGTATTTTTTGCGACGTTAGAATTCTTAGATAAAGTATCTAAAGAAATCTCGCGGCCGGTGTTGTAGGCCAGCGTAGTAAATAGGCGGTTAAGTTCCTGGATATCACTGATGCCGTACAAGCTAGGCAGGTCACGCAATAGTACTTTGTCGATGATGTCTATAGTGGATCCACATATCCGGACAACAGTTTAAACTAGTGTCTGTCGAAAAGAGACGAGGCAGACCATGAGTGAAAATAAGAGAAAAATATTTAGCGGCGCACAAAAAGCCAAGGTGGCAGTTGAGGCGATCAAAGGCGAAAAGACGATCAATCAGATCGCCCAAGAGTTCGGGGTGCATCCGACGCAGGTCAGCCAGTGGAAGAAAGAATTACTGGAAAATGCAGGCAGTCTGTTTGAAGGTAAACGCGGTCCGAAACCGGCCAGCACACAGAACGACCCAGACCGTCTCTATGCCAAAATTGGGCAACTGAATATGGAACTCGATTGGCTTAAAAAAAAGTCAGGGATCAGCCTGTAACGGTACGATTGCAGTGGGTAGAGCCGCTCTCTGCCCTTTCAATCGCCACACAATGCCGTCTCGTTTCAGTCACGCGCTCGGTCGTGTACGACAAGAAAAAGCGCTTGCAGGAAGAGATCAATCCGTTTGATAGTTTGCTGTTGCAATTGCTTGACGAGGAATACACCAGACATCCATTTTACGGCACGCGACGCATGACGCATTACTTGCGAGACTGTGGCCATACAGTGAACCGAAAGCGCGTACAGAGGCTGATGCAGCAACTGGGATTGGCAGGTATGGCCCCAGGCCCCAACACCAGTAAAGCGCATCCGCAGAACAAGATTTACCCGTACTTACTGAGAGGTATCGACGTCACTCGACCAAATATGGTCTGGAGTACAGACATCACATTCATCAGGCTGCCGCGGGGTTTTGTGTATCTGGTGGCGATCGTTGACTGGTACAGCCGGAAGCTGCTGTCCTGGCGGTTGTCGAACACGATGGATGCGGGGTTTTGCGTGGACTGCTTGGAAGAAGCCATAAAATGGTATGGAACGCCGGAGATTTTTAATACCGATCAGGGTGCGCAGTTTACCAGCCAGGCCTTTACTGGGCTGCTGCTTAGAAACGGCATCAAAATCAGTATGGACGGTCGCGGTCGGGCGCTGGATAATATTTTTGTTGAGCGCTTATGGCGCAGTGTGAAATATGAAGAAGTGTATTTGAAAAAGCATGAAAGTATGCCGGAATTGGTGATCGGCTTGGCGAACTATTTTATGTTCTACAACGCTGAGCGTAAACATCAATCATTGGGTTATCAAACGCCGGAAACCGTGTATGGCTCAGGCGTGGGCGGCGGTGCCAAGATCGTAAACAAATTTGGTACTGAACTGCCTGATTCAAAAAAGCTAGAAAAGAAAAGCACGGTAGTGATGTAGTGCGAATAACGGGGCAGCGCCGCGCAGCTGTGGCAGAAACAGGCACTATCTTAAACTCTTTGAATAATTGTCTGGACTTAGGGGGCCACTTTAGTCACCACGAATAAATTGCTGTGGATTTTCTCGGATCGTATCGCTGAAAACTGCTTCAGGGTAGCCACCAAAGTTGAGGTAATTTAAAAATTCCTCATTCAATGCATCAATATTATTAGCGGTATAGCCTACGCCAGGTGGCACGACAGTATTTATAAGCTCAGTGTCTCTTTGTATAAAGCGCAGGTATTCAGCAAAAGTGAGTGGTGGCAACACAAAGTTACTGAAGCGGCCAGCACCGGACTCATTGCTCTTTAGTTTTAAGGCAGCTGCTGCTGAGCCTGTAACGACAAATTTATAGTCAGAATATGAGTCGACTAGGGACTTTAAATGGATCTCCCACTCTTTGAGGTACTGTACTTCATCAAAAAAGATGTAGAGTTTGGCTTCCTTTTGATGGTTAAATTCTGCGCTAAACACGTTGAGCAGGCGTTCTAAGGCCATGCCGGTATCCCCCGGTGTTAGGCTACCTGTCACATGTCTTTTGTAAAACAAAAATATACAGATTTATTTTTCAATTTGTGTGAATGTCAGTGTTTTTGCTTCTTACTCAATGGCTTTGATCGGCGTTACAGATCGGGGTTAAGGGTGGAGCGAAGCGGAACCCTTTCCCTCAAGACTTTGATTTTTTTGGCTTACATCAGAACCTGGTAAGACTGGCAGTGTCGCCAGAAATCCAAACGGGGACGGAGAACAGAATCACTATGCGCATGTACTCACCAGAACGAAAAGAAGCCGCTCAGCGGCGTATGATGCCCCCAGAAAATATGCCGATATCGGCACTCGCACGCGAAACAGGGATCACCGAACAAACGCTTTATACTTGGCGTCGTCAGCTTAAAAATCAGGGAATAGTCGTGCCAGGTAATGGAAAAAATAGTGCGCAATGGAGCTCAGAAGATAAATTCGCGGTCGTACTGGAAACAGCAACGATGAGCATGGCGGAACAGGCTGAGTATTGCCGCCGTAAAGGCCTGTTCCTTGAACAAATCAAAGAGTGGCGTCAAGCATGCATAGGCGCGAATGCGAACGCTGCAGAAGCCGCTAAAAGCCAGCGCGAGCAAAGCAAAGGCGATCAAAAACGTATCCGGGCCTTAGAGAAAGAATTGAATCGCAAGGAGAAAGCCTTAGCTGAAGTAGCCGCTTTGCTGGTCTTAAGAAAAAAAGCCCAGGCGATCTGGGGGGCAAATCGGAAGACTGATTAGTATCCCAGATCGCCTGTTATGTGTGGAATTGATTCGCGAAGCGGTCGCCTCCGGTTCTCGCCTCAATTGCGCTTGTAGGGAACTCGATATCTGCGTCCGTACCTTCCAACGATGGGTGTGTGATGGCGATGCCGCCGTCGTAGCCGACAGGCGTACTACCAACGTTCGAGCGGCACCGGCGAACAAGATAAAAGCCGACGAAATTGTCCATATTCTGAAGGTGTTGAATACGGCTGAGTTTGCTAGCCTTCCGCCAAGCCAGATCGTTCCTACCTTGGCAGATCGAGGCGACTATTTGGCCTCTGAATCGACGATTTACCGGATATTGAAAGCGAATAAAATGCAGCACCACCGTGGACGTGCGAAGCAACCATCAACTAGAGTCGTGACTAGTCATTGTGCGACAGGCCCCAACCAGGTTTGGTCTTGGGATATCACGTGGTTGCCTGCACAAATTCAGGGTAAATATTATTACTGGTACATGATCTTAGATGTGTTTAGCAGGAAGATCGTTGGGCATGAAGTGCATGAAGCTGAATCTGCTGAATTGGCATCGATGTTAATCCGTCGGACCAGTTTGGCAGAGGGATTGGCGGGGCGTCCATTGGTACTACACTCGGATAACGGCAGCTCGATGAAGGGAGCCACGATGCTTGCTACGTTGGAGAATTTAGGTATCGCCGCGTCCTTTAGTCGTCCGCGTGTTTCGAATGATAAGCCATTCGCAGAATCGCTCTTCCATACTTGCAAATATCGGCCCGATTATCCGACAAAGCCGTTCGACAATGTCGAGGCCGCGCAGACTTGGATGCTCCAGTTTGTTAGATGGTACAACCAAGTGCATAAGCACAGTGGATTGAAGTTTGTAACGCCGGAACAGCGGCATAACGGAACGGCTGTGAAAATATTGCAGCATCGGGATAGCGTCTATGTTGAGGCGAAACGTCGACGTCCCGAACGCTGGGCTCAACATACGAGAAACTGGACTTTACATGATCACGTTTGGCTCAACCCAGAACGGGCTCAAACGGAAGAAATGAAGCAGGCGGCTTGACGGGTTGTGCGACAGGTTGTTTGACAAACACCGGTCAGGATAGTTGGTAAGTTGCCGATTTCGGCATTTTCCAACTATTACGGCGGCAGGATTGATACATGTCTCGCATACCAAACGAACGCAAGCAGGCTATTTTGATTAAAATGTTGGCCCCGGATGCCCCTTCCATTGTCAGCATGTCGAAGCAGGAAGGCATTTCTGAAGCCACACTTTATAACTGGCGTACAAAACTACGTCAGCAAGGACGCCCTGTGCCAACAACTGACCGCAACAATGAGCAATGGACTGCCCAAGCCAAGTTCGCCATCATTGTAGAAACCGCCGCACTCAATGAAGCCGATCTGGCACTATATTGTCGTGGCAAAGGACTTTACCCAGCACAAGTCAAGACCTGGCGAGAACTGGCCGTGGCAGCGCAAAATGGACAGCCAGTAGCCCAAGCTGAACAACAAAAAACGACGCACTCCTATCAGAAAAAAATCAAAGAATTACAACGCGAAGTAGACCGTAAAAATAAGGCGCTGGCAGAAGCAGCAGCGTTATTGGTGCTGCAAAAAAAGCTGCGCGCCCTGTGGGACGAGGGCGAGGACGAATGACTGCATTGAGCGACCGGCAGGAATTGATCGTGCCGATTCGGGTCGCGTGCGACCAAGGGGCGCGCTTGTTTAAAGCTTGCGAGGTCGCAGAAATTTCGCGCAATGACTGGTATCGCTGGCAGAAGAATGGGGCTGTGGTTGATGATGCGCGCCCTTTGGCGGAGCGTCCTGTACCGGCCAACAAGCTTAGCCAAGATGAGCAGGAGGAAATTCTGAGTGTCTGTAACAGCGCGCGTTTCGGCAGCTTGCCGCCGACGCAAATCGTCCCTATCCTCGCAGACGAGCGACGTTACCTGGCCTCCGAATCGACCATGTATCGGATTCTGAAAGCGCACTCGCTGCTGTATCGGCGAGGCCGTGCAGCGGCACCACGTAAGGTGAATAAACCAACGACGCATCATGCTACCGCACCAAATCAGGTATGGTCATGGAACATTACTTTTTTACCGACAAAAACAAAAGGCCTGTTTTACAAACTGTATTTAATCGAGGATATATTCAGTCGTTACCCGGTCGGATGGGAAGTTCACGGCGAAGAAAGCGGTGAACTGGCGGCAGAATTATTGCAAAAAACGGTGATGGGACAAGGCTGTATGACTACGCCATTGGTGCTGCATTCGGATAATGGCGCACCGATGAAAAGCTATACATTGAAAGCCAAAATGGAAGAACTGAAGGTGAGTCCATCGCATAGCCGACCACGAGTCAGTAACGACAACCCGTTCTCAGAATCCTTATTCCGCACGATGAAATACTGGCCGCAATGGCCGCAGGCCGGATTTGCCAGTATTGAAGAAGCACGGCGTTGGGTGCAGCGTTTTATTCAGTGGTACAGCCACGAGCATCGGCATAGTGGCATTCAGTTCGTGACGCCAGCAGAACGCCATCAGGGACGTGATCAAGTGATTCTGGCACAGCGCAAAGCAGTCTATGAAATCGCCCGTGCAAAGCGACCGGAACGCTGGCGAGGTGATACGCGAAACTGGACTTGGGTTGATCAGGTCAGTCTCAATCCTGATCGTGAGGAAGTCCAAAAAAAATGAATAAGGACATGGCAGCGGCTTAACCTCAAATCTTACCAACTATCTTGACAGATACCGAATGCGTAACACTATTATTGGGCAGTACAACGCCATTCCGGCATCGTGACCGTTGATTCCGGTATCGTGACCGCTGATTCCGCAAAAGGCATGAATAAAGTGGCCCCCTAAGTCCAGACAATTATTCAAAGAGTTTAAGATAGTGCCTGTTTCTGCCACAGCTGCGCGGCGCTGCCCCGTTATTCGCACTACATCACTACCGTGCTTTTCTTTTCTATCATTTTTGAATCAGGCAGTTCAGTACCAAATTTGTTTACGATCTTGGCACCGCCGCCCACGCCTGATCGATACACGGTTTCCGGCGTTTGATAACCCAATGATTGATGTTTACGTTCAGCGTTGTAGAACATAAAATAGTTCGCCAAGCCGATCACCAACTCCGGCATACTTTCATGCTTTTTCAAATACACTTCTTCATATTTCACACTGCGCCATAGACGCTCAACAAAAATATTATCCAACGCCCGACCGCGACCGTCCATACTGATTTTGATGCCGTTTCTAAGCAGCAGCCCAGTAAAGGCCTGGCTGGTAAACTGCGCACCCTGATCGGTATTAAAAATCTCCGGCGTTCCATACCATTTTATGGCTTCTTCCAAGCAGTCCACGCAAAACCCCGCATCCATCGTGTTCGACAACCGCCAAGACAGCACCTTCCGGCTATACCAGTCAACGATCGCCACCAGATACACAAAACCCCGCGGCAGCCTGATGAATGTGATGTCTGTACTCCAGACCATATTTGGTCGAGTGACATCGATACCTCTCAGTAAGTACGGGTAAATCTTGTTCTGCGGATGCGCTTTACTGGTGTTGGGGCCTGGGGCCATACCTGCCAATCCCAGTTGCTGCATCAGCCTCTGTACGCGCTTGCGGTTCACTGCATGGCCACAGTCTCGCAAGTAATGCGTCATGCGTCGCGTGCCGTAAAATGGATGTCTGGTGTATTCCTCGTCAAGCAATTGCAACAGCAAACTATCAAACGGATTGATCTCTTCTTGCAAGCGCTTTTTCTTGTCGTACACGACCGAGCGCGTGACTGAAACGAGACGGCATTGTGTGGCGATTGAAAGGGCAGAGAGCGGCTCTACCCACTGCAATCGTTCCGTTACAGGCTGATCCCTGACTTTTTTTTAAGCCAATCGAGTTCCATATTCAGTTGCCCAATTTTGGCATAGAGACGGTCTGGGTCGTTCTGTGTGCTGGCCGGTTTCGGACCGCGCTTACCTTCAAACAGACTGCCTGCATTTTCCAGTAATTCTTTCTTCCACTGGCTAACCTGCGTCGGATGCACCCCGAACTCTTGGGCGATCTGATTGATCGTCTTTTCGCCTTTGATTGCCTCAACTGCTACCTTGGCTTTTTGTGCGCCGCTAAATATTTTTCTCTTATTTTCACTCATGGTCTGCCTCGTCTCTTTTCGACAGACACTAGTTTAAACTGTTGTCCGGATATGTGGATCCACTATACTTAACGTCTTGAGGGAATGGGTTCCGCTGCGCTCCACCCATAAAACCCCGACTGCCTACGCCGGAAAAAGCTGGATAGATAATGCGAAAAACACAAACAAACAGACTTCAATGAGATCGGTTCAATTTAAAAAGTTACACGACAAGTAGTCTGACAGATGGGGATATGGTCTGGAGTACAGACATCACATTCATCAGGCTGCCGCGGGGTTTTGTCTATCTGGTGGCGATCGTTGACTGGTACAGCCGGAAGGTGCTGTCCTGGCGGTTGTCGAACACGATGGATGCGGGGTTTTGCGTGGACTGCTTGGAAGAAGCCATAAAATGGTATGGAACGCCGGAGATTTTTAATACCGATCAGGGTGCGCAGTTTACCAGCCAGGCCTTTACTGGGCTGCTGCTTAGAAACGGCATCAAAATCAGTATGGACGGTCGCGGTCGGGCGCTGGATAATATTTTTGTTGAGCGCTTATGGCGCAGTGTGAAATATGAAGAAGTGTATTTGAAAAAGCATGAAAGTATGCCGGAATTGGTGATCGGCTTGGCGAACTATTTTATGTTCTACAACGCTGAGCGTAAACATCAATCATTGGGTTATCAAACGCCGGAAACCGTGTATGGCTCAGGCGTGGGCGGCGGTGCCAAGATCGTAAACAAATTTGGTACTGAACTGCCTGATTCAAAAAAGCTAGAAAAGAAAAGCACGGTAGTGATGTAGTGCGAATAACGGGGCAGCGCCGCGCAGCTGTGGCAGAAACAGGCACTATCTTAAACTCTTTGGATAATTGTCTGGACTTAGGGGGCCACTTTAGAAATCGGTCACGTTCGCCCGGAATGGGCGGTCACGTTAAAATGGAATGACTGGTCACGATGCCGGAATCACTGGTCACGTTCCTCCGGAATACCCAAAATTGCATGGACTCGAAAATCTCTTCAAAATCATCCGCATTTTCAGATACGTTAGGCAGCGATAAATTGGTTTCATGAAAAAAATAAGGTCTATTAATTTCAGAACTCCATGCTAATTGCCACCAATAGGGTCCTCAAGCCCGCCCGGCGCACACAAAAGCCTACAAATTAACTACGTCGAGCCTCAACCTCCTCAATCAGACAACAATCGAGGACGCTTGTACGTTTATAGCGGTCAACCATACCTTGTTTCATCGTGGAGTCTTGTGAATCAAATACATTCCAAATAGCATCCACTTCCTCATTAGGAATACGGAAACGCAGTTCCATTTGATAACGATGCATGCGTTCAAGTGTCGTCAACGCATACTTCCAATTGGGCAAAGGTTTTATTAATAATATTTCTTTCCGTAAAACCGATATCTTAGCCATTGGATGAATCAACACACGATACTCTCGCCCAAATTCGAACTCAACACCGATTGCTGATAGCCCGATGTCAAAACCATCGAGAAGACTACTTAAGGTTCTAGATTCAGTATGAAATGGAATCTCCAATATTCGATTGCCGATTTGAAATCGTTCAGAAAAAGTAGTACTACTGAGTTGAATTGCACCACGTTGAACCAAAGTGGTTAGTAAAATATCTCGATCCTGATTTGAAGCCGCCCATACATCAAGATCTCGAGGAGGCATGCCCGTTAGAAGAGATTTAAAAGCACCCCCAGCAAGAAAAAAACGCGCTGCGCAATCACTCCCTAATGCCTGCGCAATTTCACGACGAGCAAACTCAATGACATCTACATCATCAAAATGACATAACGGAAATGTATGGTGTGACCTGCAGACGTCCCTATAAGCTGAAAAAACACTGTTTTCTTCTTGCCAAAAAAAAGCTGCTTCCAAGAACAGTGGCCAGTCTTCAATTCCATAAGGCACCCCAAGCATTCTTGCAGCAGTCGCAGTAACAAGAGAATCATGCGTAACAAAAACATGAAACCCGGGGCGATTCAATGACGACGCAAGCATATGCTGAACCAAAAATCTTGCTGCCGAATCAGCATTTGCTATTCCTGGTAAAGATGTGTCCCGCTTTACCAAGTGATCCATGACACCCTCATGGCCAAGCTCTTTCCAATTCGTAAACGCCAATTTTCCGTCAATAACAAATACACCTGGATCACCTAGTAACCGGTCAGAATTAATCGGTAAAGTACTGATAGCCCCAGTCTGAATTGACTCAGCAGTCTGGATGCAGCGGACAAGTGGACTAGTATGAAGTGATCGTAGTCGATTACCAAAAATAGCGCCTAACTCATGCGAAAGCTGTTTGCCGTTAGCGGTAATCGGCAATCCATATCCCACATCATTGGGTGGCAAGTCATCACGCACCGAATGTCGAAGAAGTACGACAATCGGAATGTTTTTCGGAGCTTCTGAGATCCAATGAATTGTCGAATGTGGAATCTGATATCGAATATCCTCACTCACTTTGCGACTCCGACAAGAACTGTTGGAAGTGAGTTAAGTTTTACTGACTCATGAAAATAAAAACCTGCCGACTCAAGTAAAAGTCTATAACCACTCAATGTACGTTCTCGCCCACCGGTCGCCATCAAGAGATGAAGATCACACAGCCCTCCCGACATTTCGTCTTCGAGCAACAACATCTCTACAATAAAAATACGCCCGCCTATTGGCAAAGTTGAGCGCGCCCGTTGAAGAATTGCCAAAGCAGCCTGATCATCCCAATCATGTAAAACTCGAGCCAATAAAACAGCATCTGCATGTAACCCCCATGGTTGAAATAAATCTCCGCCATGAAACTCTATTTGCTCATGAATTCCAATCAAATTTCGAGCATGATCAATCACTTCAGGTAAATCAAACAGAGATATTTTCAAGGACTCGTATCGTTGGGCCAAATATTTGGTCAGCGATCCGGTTCCGCCACCTGCATCAATCAAATGTGTAATGGAATCCAGATTCAAGACTTCAGGTAAAGGTGCATAATCATGAAGAGCATAACTCTGCAGCATTCGATGGTGTGGCAATGTACGTTCACCATCAAGGGCTACCTGATTAAATATATCTGGCGCATGCCATTTATCGTTGCCACGAATTGCATCCGACAATCCATTCCACATAGGTGAAAGATACTGTTCATACTCAATCGCTGCATCAGCCAAAGTCATTGGATGCGCTTGCTGTAAATAAGCTCCTTTAGCCGTTACACTCCAAACCCCACGTGAATATTCAAGAAGATTTAACTCCCCGAGAGCTCGCAGTAAGCGTTTTGTAAGATCAAGTTTTAATCCACAATTAAGCGCTATTTTTTCAACCGCTGCCGGAAGAGATTCAAATATTTTCAACTCAACAGCGGAAGAAATCGTTTTAGTTTTCCAAAAACCGACCAGGTCTGTAGACAGTCTGGAAAATTCAGTTTGAATCGCAGATCGGAGTTCAACTACACAAACGCCCTCCTCATTAATAACTTCCAATCCACCGTCAAATCTCTCAACGCGTGCCTGGCTGTTATAAAAAGGCTCAATTGCTGCAAATCGGAGTTTTTCAAGCTAGTTGTCGCCTAAAAGTAAATTTTTATGCCGCCAGTTTCAGTTCTTGATATACGTCCTCATGATTTAATGCTTCCTTGTTAGTTTTGTCTGGATTTAAGTCAACAACGTTGGCGCGGTCCCAGTTACGAGTAGCACCGCTCCAGCGATTCGAGTTCCTTGCTTTTGCCGCCGCATACAATTGCTCACGTCGAATCAATAATTCCACATCCAGACCGGCATGGCGTTCAGCTGGCGTTACAAACTGAATGGCACTGTGCCGGTGTTCTTCGTTATACCAATGCATGAATGTAGTAACCCAATTCCTGGCTGCCAGGAGATCCTTAAATGGGCGACGTGGATATACTGGGCAGTACTTCAATGTTTTAAAAAAGCTTTCGGCGAACGGGTTGTCATTACTCACGGCAGGACGACTGAATGACGGCATGACGCCCAGCACCTGCAGCATGGCCAGCATCGTGGAGCCCTTCATCGGACTGCCGTTATCCGAATGAAGAACGACCTGATTTTGTGCGATTTTTTCTCGCACACAAATGTCCTTCATCACCTCGCTGGCCAGCGCGCTGCTTTCGGTTTCAAATACCTGCCAGCCGACCACTTTGCGACTAAATACATCGATGAACATATAGAGATAAAAATAGATGCCTCTGATCTCTGTCGGCAAATAGGTGATGTCCCAACAGTACAATTGGTTGGGCCCGGTTGCCTTTAAAGCACGTGGTTTGTTGCGGGGTTGCCTTGGCTTTTCTTCGCCACGGTGCACAAGCATATTTTTAGCCTTGAGTAAGCGATAGAACGTTGACTCCGATGCGACATAAATTCCATCATCAGCCAATCGCGGAACGATCTGGCTTGGCGGCAGATGGCCGTATTCCGGCGAGTTGGCAATGGCCAGAACCTGTTGTCGTTCCTCTGAACTAAGCTGATTCTGAGGTACCTGCACACGCCCTGTTCGCCGGTCTGCTTGCTCAGTCACCTGATCAATTTTCCAGCGCTGCAGCGTACGCTCGCTTAAATCAATTACGTCGCAGGCACGTTCCTGACGTGCGCCTGAAACCACCGCTTCAGCTACCAGTGTCAATACGTTATTGCGCTCCGGGATTGGGGTCATTACTCCTCGTCCTCCCAAAGCGCACGGAACTTTTTTGCAGAACCAGCAGTGCTGCCGCCTCCGCCAGAGCTTTGTCTTTCCGGGCCAGCTCACGCTTGAGTTTGACGTTTTCATCTTTCAGCGATTTAACTTCACCAGCTTTGGGTGCGGCCTCTTTACCGCTGGCGCAAAAAGCAGATTTCCAACTGGTTAAATTATGCGGGAATAAACCACGTTCACGGCACCATGCCTGAAGCTGCTCTCCCGCTAACGCATGGCTCTCATGCAGTGCCTGCAGTTGTTCTTCTACCGTCCAGTCGCTCGGTCGTTTTTCTTTTTCTGACGCCGGACTGCCCGCCAGTGCTGACTTCTTTTTCATCCAATATCTCAACGTGTGGTGATTCAAATTTAAATCAGTGGCCACTGACATGATTGTTCGGTCGCCACGGGAATAGGCCTTCTGTAATGCCTGCTCAATAAATGCAGCGGAATAGGTTGCCATTGTTGCCTCGCTCAATAAGTTAAAAAGAGAGGTAACAACCAGATTGAAGATCGCCGGTCATTTTAGCCGTATAACTTCAAAATCAAAAAGCAAACCTTAACGTCTTGAGGGAATGGGTTCCGCTGCGCTCCACCCATAAAACCCGACTGCCTACGCCGGAAAAAGCTGGATAGATAATGCGAAAAACACAAACAAACAGACTTCAATGAGATCGGTTCAATTTAAAAAGTTACACGACAAGTAGTCTGACAGATGGGGAAATCGGCGCAGATAAATTGCGCGCCCTAATCGATCAATATGCGCCCATCCAGAAGCAAATTTGGCGCGCGCATAGCCCTTATGAAATACGTCAAGATCAAGAAACCAATTCTCATGAATGAGATTCCCAGCTCGATCAATATGCGTCGATTGTCCATCATTGCTCTGAACGACTGCAATACCATCTTTAAAATCTCCGGTATATCGCCAACATTGATCATAAAACCGTAATCCGTTTGATAGGATGTGATGATAGGATCCGCCCACCTGCCGAACGGCACATCGTCCTTCCTGAAAGTTCCCACACCACTCATATCGAGTAGACGTTAAATCTACTCCATCAGGACGAATATGATGCCATCCATTTGCGGATATGACTGCTGCGAACCCCTCGTAAAATCCAAATGTCCGACGGAAATGCCGTTGATAAGCAGCTCTTCCATTTGCATCAATATGCCAGGCTAAATGAGCGTTCTGAACCGGGGCCAAGCCAGGCTCATGAAATTTCAGCACTTCATCAAACCGTAAATCATACGCAGGGACTCCGTTGATTACATGATGGGTTGCATCCTCTGAAATCAATACATTTCGCCAATTCATATTGACTCCTGAACGGGTCTTCTCATATTGCACGCTATGCACAAAGGACGATTGCGATATGTAGTACGTAGGTTACGATATTTATCACCACTCCAAATATCGATCACACTAATGTCGTTTAAGTTTCCAAAATCCCCCAAATTACGTCGTTGAGCATCTGGCGCGCAGCATGGATCAAATCGTCCAACGGCACTTACCCAAGCCTCTCTACCTAAAAATGGACACTGCCCGCCTGGTGCCAAATTTTCCTTATCATCCTCATCAAGAAGAAAAATGTTTTCAAGTAGCAGTAGCTTTCCATTACTGAGCGGCTGTTCGCTGACAATTTGACGAGCAACCAACACCGCTGCATTCCATCTACGAATCGCACCAACATCGCGGCGCATAGATTCGTTTTTGATCTCTCCGAAATGCGCCCATAAATGATGCCCTTTAAGCCTATCAACGCCTAAACTAATCGCGAGTCGAACAATATCGGGCAATTCATTCACGTTCGACTCCAAAAAAGTCATTTGGAAAGTGACACGGCAACGATTCCCGCCTAAGCACGCATGCTCATCCCTTATAGAAATAAAAGTCTGTACATTTTTTAAAACTTTCTCCCATCGAGATCCCAACATAATCTTCTCGTGAGTTTCTTTTGTCGCTCCGTTCCACGAAATTTTGACATCGGATGTCACCCCATCTGTCAGACTACTTGTCGTGTAACTTTTTAAATTGAACCGATCTCATTGAAGTCTGTTTGTTTGTGTTTTTCGCATTATCTATCCAGCTTTTTCCGGCGTAGGCAGTCGGGGTTTTATGGGTGGAACGCAGCGGAACCCATTCCCTCAAGACGTTAAGGTTTGCTTTTTGATTTTGAAGTTATACGGCTAAAATGACCGGCGATCTTCAATCTGGTTGTTACCTCTCTTTTTAACTTATTGAGCGAGGCAACAATGGCAACCTATTCCGCTGCATTTATTGAGCAGGCATTACAGAAGGCCTATTCCCGTGGCGACCGAACAATCATGTCAGTGGCCACTGATTTAAATTTGAATCACCACACGTTGAGATATTGGATGAAAAAGAAGTCAGCACTGGCGGGCAGTCCGGCGTCAGAAAAAGAAAAACGACCGAGCGACTGGACGGTAGAAGAACAACTGCAGGCACTGCATGAGAGCCATGCGTTAGCGGGAGAGCAGCTTCAGGCATGGTGCCGTGAACGTGGTTTATTCCCGCATAATTTAACCAGTTGGAAATCTGCTTTTTGCGCCAGCGGTAAAGAGGCCGCACCCAAAGCTGGTGAAGTTAAATCGCTGAAAGATGAAAACGTCAAACTCAAGCGTGAGCTGGCCCGGAAAGACAAAGCTCTGGCGGAGGCGGCAGCACTGCTGGTTCTGCAAAAAAGTTCCGTGCGCTTTGGGAGGACGAGGAGTAATGACCCCAATCCCGGAGCGCAATAACGTATTGACACTGGTAGCTGAAGCGGTGGTTTCAGGCGCACGTCAGGAACGTGCCTGCGACGTAATTGATTTAAGCGAGCGTACGCTGCAGCGCTGGAAAATTGATCAGGTGACTGAGCAAGCAGACCGGCGAACAGGGCGTGTGCAGGTACCTCAGAATCAGCTTAGTTCAGAGGAACGACAACAGGTTCTGGCCATTGCCAACTCGCCGGAATACGGCCATCTGCCGCCAAGCCAGATCGTTCCGCGATTGGCTGATGATGGAATTTATGTCGCATCGGAGTCAACGTTCTATCGCTTACTCAAGGCTAAAAATATGCTTGTGCACCGTGGCGAAGAAAAGCCAAGGCAACCCCGCAACAAACCACGTGCTTTAAAGGCAACCGGGCCCAACCAATTGTACTGTTGGGACATCACCTATTTGCCGACAGAGATCAGAGGCATCTATTTTTATCTCTATATGTTCATCGATGTATTTAGTCGCAAAGTGGTCGGCTGGCAGGTATTTGAAACCGAAAGCAGCGCGCTGGCCAGCGAGGTGATGAAGGACATTTGTGTGCGAGAAAAAATCGCACAAAATCAGGTCGTTCTTCATTCGGATAACGGCAGTCCGATGAAGGGCTCCACGATGCTGGCCATGCTGCAGGTGCTGGGCGTCATGCCGTCATTCAGTCGTCCTGCCGTGAGTAATGACAACCCGTTCGCCGAAAGCTTTTTTAAAACATTGAAGTACTGCCCAGTATATCCACGTCGCCCATTTAAGGATCTCCTGGCAGCCAGGAATTGGGTTACTACATTCATGCATTGGTATAACGAAGAACACCGGCACAGTGCCATTCAGTTTGTAACGCCAGCTGAACGCCATGCCGGTCTGGATGTGGAATTATTGATTCGACGTGAGCAATTGTATGCGGCGGCAAAAGCAAGGAACTCGAATCGCTGGAGCGGTGCTACTCGTAACTGGGACCGCGCCAACGTTGTTGACTTAAATCCAGACAAAACTAACAAGGAAGCATTAAATCATGAGGACGTATATCAAGAACTGAAACTGGCGGCATAAAAATTTACTTTTAGGCGACAACTAGCTTGAAAAACTCCGGTCACAGGAACGAGTCGCCTCGCCCATGCCTCGACCCCTAACCGCGGAAAAGTACCATTGGTAGTTAAGTTAAGTTGCACCTTATATTCAACACAAAGTGCCAAAACATCCTCAAAATTACTATATAACAATGGCTCCCCCATGGTAGAAGGAATGATTTCTCTCAAACCATGCGCTGCGGCTTCCGCCACTGTCTTACGAATCAGTTCAAAAGGCATGACACGACGAGGGCGGTCCTCGGCGATCCGTATGCTCTGAAGTGCACTATGTGGGGAGTGCTCTTCACACATAATGCAACGCAAGTTGCAGGAGTCTGGGTTGGTGTCAAAAGTGATACGCCAAGGTCCATCACTTGAGCTAACGCGAGCACTATTTCGTCGACTAAGAACATCCCTATATAAGTTCTCGATCTCAATTACATGGTCAATAATCGAAGGAATTTGACCATCATCACTATATAGATAGCCTCGCTCGCCAAGCTCACGCGCTCGGACTGGGTCGTCAACCATACACTGCATCTGCAATGCGAGTGCTGCTACTGAGCGATGCTCATACACTAGACCATTGACTTCATGACGTACATACTCCCCCATACCACCCGCGTCTGCGGTAATAACTGGCACGCGGGCCTGTTGTGCCTCATGAATTACCAAGGGTGAATTTTCTACCCACACTGAAGGAACAACAATCGCGTCAACATGGTTGAAAACGTCGTGAACGATTTCTTGATTTCGATATTCCTGCATCCACTCAATCCGCTCTGAAATTTCCTTTGGCAAGGCAAGCGCAAGTGCCTTTAGCGCTTGCGTTTCTTGCCCCCTTGGTCGCCCCCATATTCGCAACTTGGCACTGCCCTTAATCATTCCAAATGCTTCGATTAACTGATGAATTCCTTTCGCAGGAATGTGTGTCCCGATATAGCCAAATGTAAAGGGTTCGCCAAACTCACGTAGTCGCCCCTCAAGTCGATTAAGATCAAATCCATAATCAAGGTATTTTAATTTTGACTCAGACAATCCAAAATCATCACGATATCGTTGATACAGATACTTAGCGGGGGCGACAAAGACGTCGACAAGATCGGTCATCGCTCGCAAATGTTTCATTCTTCGCGAAACCCAATCCGTCCAATAGATAGTGTCCGACTCATATTCGGCTGGGTCCCCACTAAAATATCGAGAATAACAATTTTCGGCACATTTTCTATCCTCTTGCCCATCACAGGCTGCCCATAGCGTATTTGCGTCTTTGGGTTGCATTTGCATAAATTGCCCGCGCGGACACATCACCCAATAGTCATGCAAAGTGTAGACAATTGGAATATCCCGATTAGCGGCCTCTTGCAACATCGAAGTAGACAAGTGATTTAAATGTCCGACATGAACAATGTCAGGAGTTAATCGATTAAGCAACTCTGCAAATCGCTGATCAATTCCAATCTCACTATAGCGGTCCCGATTCCGAGCATTATTGACCAAGTGAACTGTAATTCTTGGTTCGTCAATGTCTGTTTCTATACGCATTCCAAAATCAGGTGCAAAAGGATCCTCTTCACGGGTAAACACGTGAACCTCATGGCGCTCTGCTAACCCGTGACATAAAGTTTGTGTATAGACTTCTGAGCCCGCGTTGTAGCGCATCGGGTACCCATGAATAACTTGCAATATTTTCATGATAAGGACTCATTGAATGTGTTGATCGATTGATCGGATTTATAATCGGAGATTAATCTTGTCACGCCCTCACGCAAAGATACTTTGGGTTTCCACCCTAGTACATCAAAAGCACGCTGATTACACCCATAGAACTGAGAAACATCGTATGAACGCGGACTCGCCTGCACTACAGAGGCTGAAGTTCCAGCAATTTCTATCGAAATCTCCGCTAGTTGTTGCAGCGTGGTTGCTTGGCCAGTTAAGAAGTGAATTGGAAGAGGCGCATCATTTCCTTGCTGTAAATAATGCACAAGCGCGACGATACCGCCAACGGTATCGTCAATATGTGTAAAGTCAAAAGTATGTCCAGAACCATCAACACGCAGTTGATGACCATTTACTGCAGCTCTTGCAAATGCAGGAATTACCCGATCATGATGATCACAAGTCCGACCATATACATTTGAAAGACGTATCGTTGCCGCTCTCATGCCTTTTAAGCGAGCTTGCTGAATCAGTTCCTCCCCTGCCAGTTTGGATCGACCATAGATATTTACAGGACACTGCGGCGTCTCTTCGTTGGCCGGCAAATGCTCAGGTTGCCCGTACACTTCACGACTACTGGCAAAAATTACCCACGGTGGAGTTACTTGATTGGAAACCTCAGTCAATACATTGCCCAATCCTTCCACATTGGTTCTCCAGCATGCGTCAGGGTCGCGCTCCCCCCAAACGACGCGAGAAACTGCTGCAAGATGAATAACACCGTCACAACCTTCTAGCCCTAAATGAACCGCATTCGTGTCTAATACGTTCCCCCATTCCCTTCCCTTCCCCAGCAAATCTAGACCTTGAACAATCATGTCTTGCTTTTCCAGTTCGATTCGCACAGCCTTACCCACTAGACCTTCTGATCCAGTTATCAATATTCGTTGCATATTTTTTTCTCAAATAAAGGAAACCCACCTAGAGGCTGGCGCATCAGGGTAAGCAAATATTAATTGCTAAGGTTTTTGGTTCGGAACAAGCCCGCGTGACTTCCAATAAGCGATGTTATTGGAGTTAAGTTGATTCGAATGATTATTGCGCGCAGATTTCTACGGTTCGGAGACTATTTTCGATGTAGGAGGTTTTACAATCGACTGCTTTAAAACATCTCTTTTGCATTGTTGATGTTGTGCCGAAACAGGCTGGGCCACAAACTTGTTCGAGATATTTAATTTCATTTAATATTGCTACGTAGAATTATGTCATTCGGACCATAATTTCCTCCTTAGGTCAACGGGAGAATCGCCGGGAGCTTGGCGTGTATTAACATACAAAAATAGTCTGATAGAACACAGGGTAAAATTACAATATCTAGGTACATTCATACCGATAACCGTTGCTAGCAACCCACATAACAACAGGCCCTAAATAGTATCGTTAATTAAATTGAGAAAATTTATGCATCTAATTGACAGCTCGGCACGTTTAAAATTTACAACAATAATAAACAGATACTCCAAAGGAATCCAATAACATCCAACGCCAACCCAAATAAGATGGCATACCGAATGGCATACTGGGTAGGCCAGAAAAAGAAAAAGCCCTTGAAAATCAAGGGCTTATCTTATCAATCTGGCGGAAGGTGTGAGATTCGAACTCACGAAGGCTATAACACCTCGCCAGTTTTCAAGACTGGTGCATTCAACCGCTCTGCCAACCTTCCAAGCGCGTAATTATAGCCTGAGATCGGCCGCTGGACAAGCGCTGCGCGCGGTATTGCGCTAAAAAACCATGCCCAGCAATCCGGCTACTTGCGTCGGTGGCAGCGGACGGGCGAACAAGTAGCCCTGCACCTCGTCACAACCGGCCGCTTTCAAGAAAGCCAGCTGGGCTGGGGTTTCCACGCCTTCAGCGACGACTTTGAGCTTGAGTTGATGGGCCATTTTAATGATCGCACTGGCAATCGCACAATCATTACTGTCACCAGGTATGCCTTGCACAAACGAGCGGTCGATTTTCAGCGAGGTGATGGGGAAGCGCTTCAGATACGATAAACTCGAGTAACCGGTACCGAAATCATCGAGCGCCAAGCTCACACCCAAGGCAACGATATCATCCATGATGGCGATCACGCTCTCGGTACTGTGCATGAGCATACTCTCGGTAATTTCGAGTTCCAGCCATTGTGGGGCGATTTGGTATTTGAGCAGTACCGCGCTGACCCGCGCCGGCAAACCGACGGTGAATTCCTTGGCCGATAAATTAACGGCGATGCGAAACGGTGGCACGCCCTCCGCTTGCCATTGCGCCGCCTGTTGGCAGGCGCGTTCCAATACCCAGGCATCGACCGCCAAGATCAAACCGGTTTCTTCGGCGATGGTGATGAATTCCACCGGCGAGATCAAGCCGCGCTCCGGATGATGCCAGCGCAACAGCGCTTCCACGCTGGTCATGGTCTGGCTCTGCACATCGAGCTTGGGTTGGTAGACCAAGAAAAATTCTTGCCGCTCCAAGGCTTTGCGCAAGCCCGCCTCGATGAACAATTTGCCGGCGATGTGGGCATTCATGCTCGGATTATAAAAGGCGTAACTACCGCTGGCATCAAGAGCGCTGCGTTTGGCTTTATACATGGCGATGTCGGCACGTTGCAACAAGCCTTCCGCGTCCATGCCATCGTCGGGATAAACGGCGATGCCTATGCTGGCACCGATGCGTAATTCATGTCCATCGATATGAAAAATCTGCTCCAAGCAGGACAAGATTTTTTGCGCTACCAGACTGGCATGATAGTGTTGATTCATCTCGGGCAAGGCGATCGCAAATTCGTCGCTGCCGAGTCGGGTCACCATGTCTTGGTCGCGCAAGCTGGCACGGAAGCGTTGTGCCACTTGAATCAGCAAGGCATCGCCAACTTGATGCCCAAGCATGTCATTGACCGGCTTGAAGCGGTTGAGATCGATGAACAGAATAGCGCAGTTGCTTTGTTTGCGCAGCGCAGTTTGCAAAGACTGATCGACTAATTGCTTGAATAAATTTCGATTGGGCAAATTGGTGAGCGCATCGAAGTAAGCCAGATGATTGATTTTCTGTTCCGATTCTTTGCGATGCGTGATATCGCTCAAGTAGGCCACCATGCCTACCGCCTGGTCGTGCTGGGCTAATAAAGACAAGCTCAGGCTGGCCCAAAAAACTTCCCCTGATTTTTTACGGCGGCGCACTTCCATCTCGCGCCCACCATGCTGTAAAAATTCATCGTCGCCCTGCTGCCCTTCCTCTTCGTAGAGGAATAAGATATTTTTTCCAACGGCTTCATCGGAGCGATAACCGAATAATTTTTCTGCGCCACGATTCCAACTCAGAATAAATCCAGCCAAATCCATGGTGATCACCGATTCATGAATCTGATCGAGTACCTGGGTCTGCAACAGCTGTTCGCGCAGTTGCAGCGCCTGCGTTTTCGCACTGGCTTGACGCACTTCAAACAAGCGTGCCGTGAGCATGGATAAGCGATTGAGCTCGATCAGATCGGTTTCCGAATATATGCCGTTTTTGGCTGACAGCAAATAAAACGTTTCCGGCGACACCGGATAGCGCAAGCCCTCTTGCTTGGCCGGCGCGCAGATTTCCAACGCAGCGCCATGGCGCTGGTAACTGACCGTGGCATCATCGAATAATGCCCCGGCAATACGATTGATTTCACGGTCCAAGGCTGCATCAGACAAACTCAGCACGGCTTCGCCTAGCGAAGCGCCGAGTTCCAAATGAGTCGCAGCGGAAATGGTTTTCATCGTCACATATCCCGGCAAACCTGATTAACCCAAATATAAGCGCGCAACACACTATCGTAGTAGGTGTCGGCATCGAGTTCCAACAATTGCAGTGTTTCTGTCAGCAGCGGGCCTTGTGGCCGGTCGGCGCACTCAACCAAACGCAGACACAGGCCAAGTTGGCCACTACGTTCGAGTAAAGCGTCAAGAATGTGCTGCTCCAAACACAGTGGCTGCAAGATTTCCGGCAGCTCGCTGCCAAACAGTTTATCGAGCAAAGAAAACATGCCGACCATGAAGGCGCCGTCGAGATCATCTTTACTACCACCGAGTCGGAGACATAAATTTTCCATCATACTGGCGCGAAACGCGGCTCTGGCCATGAGCGGATTGAGCCCGCCCACTTGGTCTTGTTGGCGCGCATACAGCAGCAATTGCAACCAGCGCTGCAACTGTCGACGGCCAAGCAGATTGATGGCTTGAGCAAAACTCGATACCCGCATGGTCTGGGCGAAGGCGGCCGAGCTGACCAATTTGAAGAGCATGAACGACAGGCTGGCATCCTGTTTGAACAACTCTTCGAGTTCGGCGGAATCGGCATCGCGCGCGACCAGGCCCAAGAGTTTGAGCAAACGCGTGCGCGCCGAGCCATCGGCAGTTTTGTTCAGTACTGGCGGTTGAAACGCATACTCGCCGGAAAACCATTTGAAACCAGCCTGCTGCGCTTGCTCCAGTACATTCGGAGTCGAGATATTTTTAGCCCAGTGCTGGGCCGCGCCCAAACGTCCAGTCCAGCCTTTGGCAAAAAATGGCACGCCGTTGCTACAGTCGAGCGCGATTTGTTTGGTGTCAGCCCAAGCCAACTCGGTTTGCGAGGCAAACTCATCGGTAAAAACGCGAAAGCCGTTACTGGCAAAATGTTTGAGGCGCGAGTGGTTGTCGCGCTCAGCACACATCACCTCCGGAATACACAAGCTGATGCGCGAAGCCGGCAAGCGCGTGTGCAAATCAGTGGGGATTTGTTGAGGATCGGAAAATGTTAACAGCCAAGAGATCGCAGAGAGTTCATCAAAAAATTGCTTTTCTTTCCAGATAGCTAAGGTGGATAACACTTCATTTATTTCTGCTGCACCAAAGTCGGCATGGATTGCTGACAGTTGCTGTTTCACATTCATTACTGGCATTAAGCTCGGAAGCCCGGTTTTGTGAATCATAAATACTTTGTTCAAATGTGACAAGTAACACCAATTTGGCGTATTTTTTTAACTTGCAGCAAGGAATGTAAATCTTTCTTCAAAGCAAAACAACACTCTGGAGGGTTTACACTAAGCCTAGGCAACTGGCGTAGCGTCTGCGTTTACTAAAATCATTGCTTATTATGCATACTTCAAAAAAATTTGCTGCAAATCATTCAAAAATAATTTCCCCAATGGAGTAGGAACGATGCGACTGTGGTCACGTTGCATCAATCCTTTGCGCTCAGCCAGTTGCAACGAGGCTTCCATGTCGTTGAGCAACAATCCTGTGCGCTCTTGGAATAAGTTAACTGGGAAGCCGTGATTAAGCCGCAGAGTATTGAGCATGAATTCAAACGGCAAATCTGCCGCATCGATTTCATGCGATTCTTGTATCGGATTGCCGCTGCGGCAGGCGTCGATATAGGCTTGCGGTTGCTTGAGTCTGGCTTGGCGCACGATGCGATGGGGGAAGGACAATTTGGAATGAGCACCGGCACCGATGCCAAGGTAATCGCCGAAATTCCAGTAATTGAGATTGTGGCGCGCTTCGCGGCCGACCTGGGCATAGGCCGACACTTCGTAGTGACCATAGCCGGCCGCTGCCAGACTATTGTGGATGTAGTCTTGCATATCGGCGCTGGTATCGTCGTCCGGAATTGGCGGCGGAAATTTGGCGAAATAAGTATTCGGTTCCAGCGTCAGGTGATACAAAGACAGATGCGCCGGTGCGAACGCCAATAAGCGCGCCACATCTTGTGCTACTTGATCCAAGTTTTGCCCGGGCAAGGCAAACATCAGATCGAGGTTGACGTTATCAAAATGCGTCATCGCGATCTCGACGGCACGCGCGGCACTGTCACCATCATGAATGCGACCGAGCGCAGCCAGATGCGCAGAATTAAAACTCTGTATGCCAACCGACAGCCGATTGATGCCACTGTCGCGAAAGGAGCGGAATTTATCGGTCTCGAAGGTACCTGGATTGGCTTCCATGGTGATCTCTGCTTCGCTGGCCAAGGGCAGCAAGGTGCGCAGATCCGACATCAAGCGATCGAGTCCGGCCGCCGACATCAGGCTGGGGGTGCCGCCGCCGATGAAGACGGTGTAAATTTTACGGCCCCAAATCAGCGGCAGCGCCGCTTCCAAATCACTGCGCAAGGCTGTGAGATAAGCATTTTCATCGAAGCTGCCTTTGACTTCATGCGAATTGAAATCACAATACGGGCATTTCTTAACACACCAAGGAAAATGCACATACAGCGACAAGGGCGGCAAGACGCTCAGATTGAGGCTGCCAGGCGCGAGGAAACGCGCGGCCACATCCTGCGGCACGGCGTCGAGCGCCATGGCTGGGCGGGCAGCCGGCGCGCCAGTATTCGAAATCGGCTTAATCGGAATCATTTTAATTTCTCGAACAAAACGCGTAGTGCTTGGGCCCGATGTGAGCGTTGATTTTTTTCTGCCGCATCGAGTTCAGCCACGGTTTTCCCTAAATCCGGCAGGTAAAAGTGCGGATCATAGCCGAAGCCATTGCTGCCGCGAGCGGTATCGATGAGCCGACCATGCCATAAGCCATCGGCAATCAGCGGCTGCGGATCATGTTCACTGCGCACCAGCACCAGCACGCAGTAGTAATACGCCGACTTGTCGGCATGCGCAGCCATGGCACTGAGCAATGCTGCGTTATTGCGTTGGTCCGATTTCGGGGCACCGCCAAACCGCGCCGAC